>JBOFET010000529.1:0-2544 GCA_051648225.1 Luteolibacter sp. | reverse complement strand
GAATCATCGTCATTCCAAATTCCGAAAAGCAGTTGTGCCGACCGGAATCGGTTGTCCTGAAAAGCGAGCAGATCGTTCGGATGAGCGGCTTGCCCTCTTCGATCTGCGTCTCGACTGAGGCATACCTCAAAAAATAGGGACTGTGGTTAGGCGATGATTTTGGTGTTTGGGAGTGGCATCAAAACCGAACCTAACACACATGATAAAAGGTAAACGACGAAGACACGGCCCCGAATTCAGGGCCCGCGTGGCGCTTGAGGCGCTCAAGGGCGTCAAAACCATCCAGCGGATCGCCAAGAAATCCGACATCCTCCCGGAACCTGTCTTCGCGTGGAAAAAGACGATGGCCGAGGATGCCGCGAGCGTCGTTGGCCTCAGTGCTGGCAAGGTCGAAGCCGAGGATTATGAGCGCAAACGCGTCCAGCTCCACGCCACAATCGGTCAACAGGCCGTCGAACTGAACTGGCTAGCAAAAAAAGTTCAAACAACTCGGTCTGTGAGGGATGGCAGTGGCCCTCGGACGGCCGGGGGAATCCGGGCCGTCTTGTGGTGACCTCACTGATTCAGCAGCCGCCGTGGTCCTAGCAGATGTGCTCCTTGGGGATCGATGAGGAAATATCCTGCCAGCGCCCGGCGGCCTAGCAGCATTGGGCAGAGCATTTCCGAGCGGTTTGCGAGGCTCACGAGGATGGTCCAGCGGAATCCTCCTACCAGCACGGCGGTGGTCTCGATGAAAATTCTTTTCTTTGCTTTTCCCGAGGAGCTTTTCACCCGGGCGACCCGCACGACCGGTGCTTCGCAGAGCGCTTGCTCGCCGTAATGGTTGGTCGTGGTGAAGCGCACGGTTTTCTCGTCGTCGGATAGAGTCACATGCTCCGCGTGGATGCTGGAGCTGCGGGCACCGCTGTCCGTCTTCGCATTCAGAGGAGAAACTCCGAGGTCTGGCAGTGCGATCCACTCCCGCCGGCCAATCACCAGTCGTGGCATGCCGGGTCCCCTCCATGGCAGTCCCAACGACGCGGCGACCTCTTCCGAGGTGGCCTCGACCGCTTGCGGGATGGCCTTGAAGATCGGTTTCACGGGTTCAACAACGAGGCGGCCATGGCGCGGGCTTGTTCCCCGCCACCGCCTAACATGCGGACGAGTTCCTGGATCCGGGTCTCGCCGCTCACCGGATAGAGACGCGAGCGGGTGCGGCCGGCGGTCACTTCCTTCTCGACCACGAAATGGTGAGTCGCGATCGCCGCCACCTGTGGAAAATGGGTGATCGCCACGACTTGATGCCGTGTGCCAAGCGCCGCCATCTTGCGACCCACGGCTTTTGCAACCTCGCCGCCGACGTTGGCGTCGATCTCGTCGAAGACCATCAGGGGCGTCGCATCCTGGTCTGCGAGGGCGGATTTCACGGCCAACATCACGCGGCTGATCTCACCCGACGAGGCGATCTGCCGGAGCGGGAGCAGCGGCTCGCCGGGATTCGGGCCGAATTGAAATTCGATGGACTCGAGTCCTTGTGGTCCGGGTTCGGCGAGGGTCTTGAGGGGGGCTTCGAAGGACGATTGTTTGAAACCAAGATCCTTGAGTTGGCCGGAAATTTCCTTGGCCAGCTTGGGTGCGGCTTTGCGGCGGAGAGTGGCGAGGGATTTGCCGGTGACGTCCAACGCGCTGCGGCATGCGGTGAGTTCGCGTTCTAACGTTTCCAGTTTCTCGCCACGGTTCTCGATGGTGTCCAGCCGGGCGGCAGCGGCCTCTCGGCGGGCGAGGATGTCTTGCAGCGAGGGTCCGTATTTGCGCTTGAGCGATTCGAGGAGATTGACGCGTTCTTCGAGCGTGGCGGCTTCCGCAGGGTTGATGTCGAGCTCCTCGGCATAGTCCGTTAGGTTGCCCTCGAGGTCTTGGAGTTCGAGGCAGGCGGTTTCTAACGATGCGGTACGCTCGCGGATCGAGGGATCGAGTTTTTCCAAATCCCGGACCAAGCGCTGGACTTCGGTGAGCCGTTCCAAGATACCGTCTTCACCGCTGAGAGCTGTGCTTGCGGCGGCTGCGGCTTCCACCAGGCGGCTGGCGTTAGAGGCCCGCCGCCAGCGGTCTTCCAGGTCTTGCTCGTCCTCGGGTTTCAACTTCGCACGATCGATTTCCTGGAGCTGATGGCGCAGCAGATCGAGTTCCTGTTCACTGGCGTTTTCCGCATGGCGGATTTCTTCCAGCTCTGCCGCCTTGGTGCGCCACGAACGGTAACTCTCGCGATAGTGATTCACGGCGTTTTCGGCTCCGGCGTAGGCGTCGAGCATCGCAAGCTGGCGTTCCACGGAGAGCAGGGACTGGTGATCGTGCGGCCCGTGCAGATCGACCAGATGCTCGCCCAGCCGCTTGAGCAGGGTGAGGGTGACCGGGGAATCGTTGATGAATTGGCGGTTCGCGGTCTGCCCGATGACCCGCCGGATGATGAGCTGCGTGTCCTCGCAGGGAGCCAGTCCGCCGTCCGCGAGAACGGCGTTGATTTCCTGGGGATCCTTGAGTTCGAAAACCGCTTCCACCGAGCAG
>JBOFET010000528.1:0-3995 GCA_051648225.1 Luteolibacter sp. | reverse complement strand
ACTTCAAGCTCTGCTGCCCGCCAACTGGATCACAACCCGCCCAGCCGCCTGTCAGACCATCGAGAGCCGGGTTGCATAGATGCCATAGCCGCCAGAGCTCTGGCAAAAATGCGAGAGGTGCTCTGTTGACCGCTTACGGCCGGACCGTGGCGGGCGCAATTCGTCAGAATCGCCTTGAGCCGGTCGAAATCGCGGCGGTCGAGGTTCGGCTTTTCGTTGATCACCAGTCCGGCGGCGTGCTGCTTTTGCCCCTGGCGCAGGACCCGGGTCTTGTGGTGATTCGGGCGGAAACCTTCCTCGATGAGGGTGGCTCCGATGGCCACTTGGAAGCGGCGTGACTGTCGGGCGAAGTCGGTGCCGCCGGAGAAAAGCAGGTCATCGGCGTAGCGGGTGTAGTTCGCGCCCGCCGCTTTCGCCAAGCCGACGAGGCGGCAGTCGAGGCGGAATGCGCTGAGATTTGCCAGCGCCGGCGATGTCGGTGCGCCCTGCGGCAGATGCGGGGTCGCGAGGCGTTGGCGTTCCGGGCAGGTGAGCGATTTCTGATCCAAGACCGAGGGTGGAGCGGCATGGGTGGTCAACCGGGTCAAGGCGCGGGCGACCGCCTCGGGGTAACCGGCGGTCATGAAAATTTGTAAAACCCTCGCGGCGGTGATCGATGGGAAAAAATCTTCCAAATCGAAACGAACCAGAATTTCCCGGCCGGTGTGCGGTTCCACGAAATTCCGGACCGAGCATCCCGGCCGGAAACCCCGTGCGGCGTCATGCGGGGGGATGGCGTGGAGGATTTTCCGCAGCACTTGGCGCTGCGCGAATTTGAGCAACACCTTGGGACTCTCGATCAAACGGAAGCGCCCGCTCTTCGGCTTCACCTGCCAGCGGTGGCGGTAGTGCTGTGCCTTCCGGGAAATCAACCAGCCGAGGTCGTCTGGATGCAGGCGCAGGGTGTCGGCGAGATCCCGCAAGGTTGTGATTTCCGGGATTTTCCAAGTGCTCGGAGCGCCGACCGCCGGAGCCATCTGCGGTGTGACTTGGAGGAGGGAAATCCTGCCATGACCGTCTGCCCAGGCTTTTTCAAATCCTTGATGAGTCCGGATCCGCTCGGCGATGCGGCGCGCCGTCGGCCGTGGGGAATCGGCGAATTCGAGGCTCAGTTTCTTGGCAAGTGTGGCCAGCCAGCGGGCCTTTCTCAGGTCTCCCACCAAGGGTCTCGCCCTGGCCACCAGCGCCTCCCGATCTTGTAGCGGCCCGGCGGCGAGGGCGGCGGCGAGGCGGCGGATGTGGTGGGCTTGCAAAGACATCGGAAAATGGGCGAATGCGGAGAAGCACCGCACTCCAACGCGTCCTGTCTGGCGTGGGCCTTGTCACGCGGAAGCGTGATGACGCCCTCGCCTCGTGATGCCTGGGTGTTTCGATCCCCCGGGGTAGCCCCGGAGAGGCCGCATGATTTTCCATACGACCGGCTTGGAGCGAGGGCTTCTCCGCAATTCGCTGGAGCTGCTTATCTCGACGGGAAATTTCCGTCAATGAGTCCCTTGTGACTCTTTGCGATCCGGGCGCTCACTTTCCAGAGGTGGAAATTTCATTCATGTGGCGGAGGCGATCTACCAGGATCTTCATCAGGTGTCTGGCGAAGAAGGGATTTTGCTGAATGATGAAGTTGAACCGGCGCTCGTCCACCCGGGCCAGGCGAGACGGTGTGGTGGCGGTGACGGTGGCGACCCGGGGTGAGCGGTCGATCAGCGCCATTTCCCCAAGCACTGCGCCACGCTCGGATTGCTCCACCGTCCTGCCGCCGACGGTGATGTCCACGGTGCCTTCCAGCAGGACATACATGCAGTCGCCGAGGAGATCGCCTTCTTTAAAAAGCACTTCGCCAGCGGCGAGGTCGGTGGTGTCAGTTTCGTGTTTGAAGAGATCGGCGGCGTTCATGAGTTCGAAATGCTGTGTGGGAGGGTCATCAGCACAATCCGTGCAGTGTGTCGAAATTGTCACGGAAAATATTCACCCTGCGCGGTCACGACTCGGCGGCTTTGGCGATTTTTAGCAATCCCGCTTCACCCAGGTGGGGGCCGAGGATCTGGATGCCGACCGGGAGTTGCTTCCCATCGCCGGAATCGACGGTGCCGCAAGGGACGGAAATGCCGGGGATGCCGGCGAGGTTGGCGGCGATGGTGAAGATGTCGGAAAGGTATTCCTGGAGAGGATCGGCTCCGGCGGCACCGATCTTGCGGGCCGGACTGGGGGCAACAGGAGAGAGGATGGCATCGACCTTTTGGAAGGCGTTTTCGAAGTCGCGACGGATGAGGGTGCGGACTTTCTGGGCGCGGCTGTAGTAGGCGTCGTAGTAGCCGGAGGAGAGCACGTAGGTGCCGAGGATGATCCGGCGTTTTACTTCGGGGCCGAATCCTTCTTCGCGAGATTTTTGATAAAGATCGAGGATGTCAGCAGGGTTGGCGGCGCGGTGGCCGTAGCGGATGCCGTCGAAGCGGGAGAGATTCGAGGAGGCTTCTGCCGGGGCGATGACGTAGTAGGTGGCGACGGCGTATTCGGTGTGGGGCAGGGAAATTTCCACCAGTTCGGCCCCTTGGGCGGCGAGGGAATCGATGGCTTTTTGCACCTGGTCTCGTACGCCGGGGTCGATGCCCTCGCCGAAGTATTCTTTCGGAATGCCGAGTTTGAGGCCTTTCACGCCTTCGTTGAGCGTGGCGAGGTAGTCGGGGACGGGGACGTCGAGACTGGTGGAATCCGCGGGGTCGAAACCTGCGATGGCTTGGAGGATGAGCGCGGCGTCTTCCACGGATTGCGTGAGCGGGCCGATCTGGTCGAGCGATGAGGCGAAGGCGACAAGGCCGTAGCGGGAAACGCGACCGTAAGAGGGCTTCAGGCCGACGACTCCGCAATGTGAGGCGGGCTGGCGGATGGAGCCGCCGGTGTCGGAACCGAGCGCGGCGATGGCGGTCATGTCAGCGACGGCGGCGGCGGAACCCCCGGACGAACCACCGGGGATGCGTGAATGGTCGTGAGGGTTGCGGGTTTTTCCGAGAGCGGAGTTTTCCGTGGAGGAGCCCATCGCGAACTCGTCCTGATTGAGGCGGCCGAAGGGAATGGCTCCGGCGGCGCGGAGTTTTTTGATGACCGTGGCGTCGTAGGGCGCGATGTAGTTTTCGAGAAATTTCGAGCCGCAGGTGCAGGGCTGGCCGAGCACGTTCATGTTGTCCTTGATGGCGATGGGAATGCCACCGAGGGGCAGGGAGAGGTCGGCGTTCGCAGCTTCGGCGAGCGCGGCTTCAAGGTTGTAGGAAAGATAGGCTCCGGTCTGTCCGTCGCGGGCGGAAATTTCTCCGGCGAGTCTTTCCAGAATGGCGGTGGGGGAGGTCTCTCCGGCGAGGAGCTGCTGGCGGAGTCGGGTGAGAGTCATGGGAGAATTTGAAATTTGAGATCTGAAATTTGAAATCCTCACGCGTCGGTGACGACTTTTGGAACGCGGATCTGGCCTTGGGCTTGGTCCGGGGCGTTTTGCAGGACGGCTTCCGGTGTCAGGCTGGTGTGCGGAATATCATCGCGCATGCGGCCGAAGACGTCGGTGGAGTAAGCGGTGGCGTCGATGCCGGAAACATCCAGCTTCGAAAGGGTTTCTACGTAGCCGAGGATCGCCTCGAGTTGGGGTTGGAAGGTGGCGACTTCATCATCGGAGAGTTCGAGGCGGGCGAGATTGGCGACGTAGCGGACGTCAATGTGGCTGTGCGACATGCGCGAAGAGTCTGGAAACGGCGGGGGTTTTCCAAGTGCCATTTTCTGACCCGCCTGGGAGCGAAATCATCAGATGATTAAAAGTTTCATAATTTTTTGAACATCGGGAAAGGTTGAATGTCTTATCCTTCCGAAAGCAGTAAGCAATTGCTCTTTCATGTAAGGGTGTAACAGCACAGTTGTCTGACAACTCCACGGGTGTGGGTAAGTTAAGACGATTTAGGCCGCCGGGGAAGGGACTCCCC
>JBOFET010000527.1:0-3756 GCA_051648225.1 Luteolibacter sp. | reverse complement strand
CACCAGAATTGCTCAAAGTCGCCGAACTTCCCTCACTGAACACAATGCCTGCGCCTTTGAGAAGATCGAGAATGGGCCTGCGTGCGGTGAGTGTATTTTTGGAACCCCCGGCGTCCGCCGCGAATGGATCTGCCGCCGCTCCGCCACCACCGCCATCACTGCCGCTGTCGAGCGCTGTATTGAAGTCCGGTGGGACACGGTAGGTGCGGGTAAACAACTCGTCACCACCTTCGGTCTGAGGCACCAGCGTCACGGCGAAGTCATCCACCTTATACCGGAGCTTCGTTTGCTCGCCGATATACTTGAGGGCTACAGCCAATGGCACATTCCGAATCCGCAGCTCCTTGATGCGCAACGCCCCTGGATCACTCACAGCGAGTGGCAAAGCATCCTCAGCACCTGGAACGAGACCAGCGTCCGGTCCACCCGTCGCTGCCGCAGCACGAGGACGGCGAACCACGAAGTTCACACCCTTTTTGGCGGGATCGAGCTCGGTGACGTCGAGCTCAGCGGCCCGCAGACGAAGGAAATCAATTGCCTCTTCAACCGTCGTGTCCTCAAAGTCGATCCGCGGAATGATGATATTTTTGAGCTTTTCCGTGATGTAGGCGACACCCGCAGTCTCGGTAAGCGAACCAACACGATCACCTGTAAAATCAACGGCGTCTGGGGGAACCGAAAGTTCCCAAGCAGCATCCACCTGACCGAGCAACTCCGCGCGAGTTTGGTCGTAGGCGGCTCGATAGTAATCGGACTTCGCGGAGGAAATTTTCTCCATGCCACGGCGTGCCGCCGTGTTGTGCGGATCAATCCGGAGCGCATTGTGATACTCACGGGTCGCCTCGTCGAATTTACCGAGGTTGTAATTCCCTTCCGCCGTGTAGAGTGCCCGCTTGACCTTGTCCACGTTCTGGGTGTGCTCGAAGGTCAAAGCCGGATTCGTGCGGATTGGATCGTCCAAATAGCCGAGTTCCCGCTTTGCTTCCGCATTTTGGGGATCGATTGCGAGCACTCCTTCGAGCAGCGTGCGGGCCTCCGGGTATTTCCCGACTTTGCGGTGTTGCATAGAGAGCGCGACGCTCGCGTCACTCAAATGCTCGGTGATGCTTTGGCGGCGGTCCGCGACCATGGGTGCATCTGGAAGGCGATCCAAGGCTTGGCGATACTTGTCAACCGCTTGTTGGAAGTCTCCCCTTGCAAATGCCGCGCGACCTTCCATCAGGAGCGCGTCTGACTGGGCAACGGCACCCTGACGGCGGACCATTTCCCGTTGGGCGAGACCGCTCATGCCGTAACCGCCTTCGCCGGCGGTTGCGACTGTGATGGTGACTGGCATGGATGATGCCACCGCCATCAGCGCGAGGGCGGTGCGATTGGATCGATACATTGGCGTTTTTTGCATGGTGAGCTGAAGTTTTGTGGCGATGTTTGAGAACTTTGGAAAGCGATTTTTTCAGTGATCTTACTCGGAAATCTGAGGCATGGATCCCTTGGAGATGGTGATAGACTTTTTCTCACCGGCGGGGGTGGTAAACTCGACCTCCACCGAATCGGGAGTAACGGTCTTGAGGAGATAATCCTTTTTTCCGCCCTCAGGAGGCAGGGCGAAGGCGGTGTTTTCCTCAACCTTGAATTCCTTGCCATTCAGGCCGAGCGCCTCAAGTGAAAGAACCGCCGTGCGATCCCATTTCAGGTGCTCATTTCTGCGGTCTTCGGAGAGTGGTGAAGGAAGTTCATAAACAGTGCCCTTTTTGTTGGGGCGCTGGTCCTCGATCCTTACATAGGTGTTTTCTTTCTCGATTTTGACCCTCGGGTCCATTTCCCTACGGACTTCCGAACCCAACAGTTTGAAGCGATTCATCATGGGAGCTTTGGAGAAGAACAGCCCGCCGGGAGGGACCGGTTCAGCTCCGCTGGTCTGATTGACGCCACCTTTGGTGTCCTGATATTTGAAAGGAAAACTTCCATCCTGGCCGAAGCTCGGGCGGATCACCCAGCCGAGGCTTTCGTCCCTGAGATACATCAGCTTCGCGATCAGCGGCGGCACCGATTTGGCATCATTTGGGTCCGTTTTTGCCTGGAACTCTTCCAGATTGGAAAACCCGTCCTGATCGGGATCGCGGGATGGTGAATCCGCGAAGCCCGGATCGATCCGATGCTCAATCCACCAAGTGTTTGGAATCGGCGGATGCACCGGAGCATCCTTGAGCAAGTCGATCGGCTTCTCTGGCGCGGAACTCGCCACGAACAAGGGGATGCCGGTGAAGAGATCGACCGGGCGATCTCCATCGAGGGCCTGCTCCCATTTCCTGTCGAGCTTGAGTGATCCGAGGGCTTGGGGAATCAAGTCGGCGTTGCGAACGGCGGTGTTGCTGTTACCGGCACCAGTCAGCTCGGTGGAAAAGTCACCAACGACACCGGAAAACTTGGACCATCCCATGTAAGCAAGGCCCAGGGCGACGGCGACAGCCCCTCCGAGGGCGGCCTTTTCATAATTTTTTTGAAACCAGGACATGAATGGAAATTGGGCGAAAATCAGGGTTTATGGGAGTTTCTTCGAGGGAAGAAATTGGAGAACATCGAGCCGGATGAAGACGTTCACCTGCTCGTTTCCGAGGACTTGTGCGAGCATTCTGCTTGAATCGACAACGGGAGCAGGCGGGGCGGCAGGTTCGGCTGGAGCACCAGCGGCAGGCTCCTCACCCGGCAAGACGAATCCACCGCCGAAAGCGTCCGCACCAGCGGCGGGTTTTTCAGAGGCAGGTTTGTCAAACTTGGCATCGGTGGCCCGTGGCGGTTCCTTCTTATCGTTCGTGACCCGCATCACGCGCACCACGACGAATTTGTCTTTGTAGGCGACGATGGAGGTAAGGAAATCCCGGAGTGATGCCTCGGGTCCGGTGAAAGTGATTTCGACGGGGAAAGATCGGGCCGCAGCAGCCGCGCCGGGGGCGAAGTTCTGATTTTCCTCTTCAGGCAGAGCCGGGCGATAGAAATTTTTCAACGCAGTCGGCTTGGCTTCTGCGAGGGTCAACATGAGACTCTTGATCGACGCTAGCTGATAGTCGAGGATTCCGGTGATCTTGGCCGGAGCAAGAGCGGTCTTGTAGCCTTCAAACCCGACGAAAAATGGCTCAGGCACCGCTGTGCCAGCCCCCTCGAAGGCTTTGCGGATTTCGGTGTTCGCAGCGAGCAGGTTGTTGGTGAACTCCTGAGGAGTGATGTTCTTGATTTCCTTGGGACGGAAGGGTTCAAACGAGGTCTGCAAGGATTCCAGCGACTGCCGATAGTCCGCAAGCGCCTTGGTTTTGCCATCGCGGTTCGCCACTTTCGGGTAGAGCGCGAGTTTTTCAAAAGAGGACGCCTCGTCTGCCGCAGCAACGAAACGCTCCAGAGCCTCGTCATAGCGCGTCGCGCCCTTGAGGCCGAAAAAGACCAGCAACGCGGCACCGAGGAGCGTCCCGCCCCCAAGCGCCACTACAAATTTGTTATCCTTGATCCAACTCATAATTCAAATGGTGTCTTGCGATGTGAAGGTTACTTGACTGGAATTTCCTTCGCCAAAGGCAGGGTGATTTCGAATGGCAACGCGAGATCACCGGCCTTGCCAGCGACAGTGACCGCGAGAATTCTGTCATCAAGGAGAGGCACTTCCGCTCCTTTGGCGTCCTTCACCGTAAAGCGGAACATGGTAGAACGCTCGCGGAGCGCCTTCAGCAGCTCCGTAACGATATTCTGGCTCTTCGGTGTTTCCCG
>JBOFET010000526.1:0-7676 GCA_051648225.1 Luteolibacter sp. | reverse complement strand
TTTTTTCGTTACCAACACGACGAAGCCGGGGAGGTTCTCGTTTTCCGAGCCGAGTCCGTAAGTGACCCATGAGCCAAGCGAGGGGCGACCGGCGATCTGCGAGCCCGTTTGGAAAAAAGTCATCGCAGGGTCGTGGTTGATCGCCTCAGTCCAGAGGGATTTCACGAAGCAGAGATCATCTACTACGCCCGACGTATAAGGCAGCAACTCGCTCACCCACGCACCGGATTTCCCGTGTCGGGCGAATTTGAACTGCGAGCCGGCCAGCGGGAGCGTAGCTTGGTTCCCCGACATGCCGGTGAGGCGCTGGCCGCGGCGGACTTCGGCCGGAAGCTCCTTTCCGTTGAGCTCGTTGAGCAGCGGTTTGTAATCGAAGAGATCCTGCTGCGCGGGGCCACCGGACATGAAAAGATAGATCACGCGCTTCGCCTTCGGTGCGTGGTCAGCGAGGAGTTTCTCACCCATGGCGGATGCGCCGGAAAGCCGCTGCGGTAGCATGGAAGCAAGCGCCGCTCCGCCGATGCCGGTGGAGAGTTTTGACAGGAAATGGCGGCGCGTGATTTGGAACATGGGATGGGGTTAGAAGAGTTTCAACGCAGGGTGATGTTAGCATCGAGGTTGAGAAGTGCTTGCCCAAGGGCGGCGAAGGTGGCGGCTTCGGTTTGATCGAGGGCGGGGTCGGGTGGGGATTCGCCAACTTTCAGGAAGGCTCCGGCGTCGGAAGCTTTCGAGCCGAAGAAGTCGCGTTGCTGGGTGATGAGCTCTAGCAGAATGGAGAGTTGATCCGAGGTGGGCGGTTTCCCGATGACTTCGCGGTAGGCCCATCGCACACGGGTCTCATCGGTGGCTCCACCTTCTTTGAGGATGCGCTCGCCGAGCTTGCGGGCCGCCTCGACGAATTGCGGATCATTGAGCATGACGAGGGCTTGGAGCGGGGTGTTGGTGGCCATGCGGCGCGTCGAGCAGACCTCGCGGGTGGCGGTATCGAACAGGGTCATGTTCGGCGGGGTGGTGGTCCGGCGCCAAAAGGTGTAGAGCGAGCGGCGGTAAAGGCCCGCGCCCTTGTCGGCGGTGTAGGTGGGAAGGAAGTTGTTGAGCTCCTTCCACATCGAGCCGGGGGCCTGGTAGGGCTTGACGGGTGGGCCGCCGATGGTTTCCGCGAGCAGGCCGGAAAGAGCGAGGGCGGAGTCGCGCAGCATCTCGGCGGTGAGGCGGCGGGCGGGTCCGCGGGCGTGCAGCGCATTCGCCGGATCACGCTCGCGGAGCTCGGGGGTGACCTTGGAATCCTGGCCGTAGGTGGCGGAGAGGACCATTTGTTTGATGGCACGTTTGTGGTCCCAGCCGTGGTTCATGAGATCGCGGGCGAGCCAATCGAGCAGTTCGGGGTGGCTCGGCTGCGCGCCTTGGAGGCCGAAATTGTCAGAAGTTTCCACGATGCCGATGCCGAAAATTTCCTGCCAGACGCGGTTGATGATGACGCGCGCGGTGAGCGGATGCTCGGGCGAGGTGAGCCATTTTGCGAAGCCAAGGCGGTTGCGCGGCTGTCCTGCGGGGAAGGGTGGCAGCCAGTCCGGCGTCTCGCGCTCCACCTTCTCGGCGGGTGAGGCGTAATCGCCGCGGGCGAGGATGTGGGCTGGGACGGGTTCAGCGGATTCGCGCATCACGGGGATTTCGCGGATCCCGGTCTGCGCGGTGCGGTAGGCGGCGCGGGCGGCGGAGAGTTTCCCGGTGAGGGCGCGTGTTTCGGGATCGACGGCGGAGAGGTAGAATTCGTGGAGGAGCGCTGGGCCAGTGGTTTCGTCGAGCGGTTTTCCGGAAAAAATGGAAGCGACCTCGATGGCGGTGATGGCGCGGAGGTGGATCTCGATCTCGTCGATCATGCCGCCGCGCAGCCCGGGGTAGCGGCTTCTTGCGGCGAAGCCGATCGCCTTGCCGCTCACGAAATCGCGGTTGAGGGAGTCGGCCGCGACCGTGGTATCGGCAGGCTGGCCATTGAGGAAAATCCGCAGCCCGGCGGCTTTGCGCGAGCCGTCGCTGGTGACGGTGACGTGCGTCCACTCACCCGTGGGGATCGTGGCGGTGGTGGCGATGGAGGCGGCGTTGCCGGGGAACTCGCGGGCGAGCGACCAGCGGAGGCGACCGTTTTCCAGCACGAGTTCATAGCCGGAATACGGAGCATCTGCCGAGGTGGAATTGGCGAAGACGACGGCTTGCGGATAGGCCTCTCCCGGCTTGAGCCAGAGGGAAATGGAGTGCGGCTGGTCGGCGTGTTTGATGCCGAAATCGGGCACGGAAATAGAGGCGTCGCCATGGGTGAGCACGCCTTTTCCGGACTTCCCGTCGGCGAATGAATTGCTGCCAATGTCGGCGGCTTGTTTCGGATCGATGGCGTTGAGCGAGACGTCTTTTCCTTCGGCATCAAAGAGGAAACGGCCGACGAGATCCGCCTCGGGAAAGGTTTTCTGCGAGGTCAGCCAGGCTTGGAATCGGGGTTCGGCGGCAGCGAGGCCTGCGGTGAGTGCGGCCTCGCGGGTGGCGATTTCCTTTTCCGCAACGGCAAGCTTTGCTTCCTCGTCCGGGGTGGGCAGGAGCAGCGCTGGCTGGGGTAGGATGCCGTTGCCATAGCCGAGGAGCCCGAACTCGTCGATGCTGTTGAAGAACGCTCCCATCGAGTAGTAGTCCTTCGCGGAAATGGGATCGTATTTGTGGTCGTGGCAGCGGGCACACTCGAAGGTGAGCGCCATGAACGCGGTGCTGATCGTATGGACGCGGTCGGAAATCCCGTCTTGGCGGAATTCCTCCGGCACTGAGCCGCCCTCGTTGGTTTTGCGGTGGATGCGGTTGAAGGCGGTGGCGAGTTTCTGCCCGCGGGTGGCGTCCGGCAAGAGATCGCCGGCGAGCTGCTGGGTGATGAATTGGTCAAGCGGCAGGTTGTCATTGAAAGCCTGGATCACCCAATCGCGATAGGGCCACGCTTCCAGATCAACGTCGGACTGGTAGCCGAAGGAATCGGCGTAACGTGCGACATCCAGCCAGGGTGCCGCCATCCGCTCGCCGAAGCGCGGTGAGGCCAGCAGGCGGTCGACGACGGTTCCGCGGGCTGCCGCCGAGGTGTCTGCTAGAAACGCGTCGATTTCCGTCTGGGTCGGCGGCAGGCCGGTGAGATCGAAGTTGACGCGGCGCAGCCAACGCTCGGGCGTGGCTTGCGGGCTGGGCTGGAGTTTTTCTTGGTCAAGACGGGCGAGGATGAAGTGGTCGATGGGGTTGCGCGGCCACGACTTGTCCGCGGTTTCCGGCACGGGGACTTCCTTCGGCGGAGTCACGAAAGCCCAGTGCGCTTCGTATTCCGCGCCTTGCTCGATCCAGGTTTTGATGAGGTTTTTCTCCCGGTCAGTGAGGGTGAGGTGGGATTTTGGCGGGGGCATGACCTCCTTGCGGTCGGTCGAGAAGATCCGGATCAGTGCCTCGGAATCCGCCGGGTTTTCCGGATCCCAGGCGGAGGCCTTGATCGCGTCGGCACGGATGTCGAGCCGTAGGTCGGCCTCCTGCCTGTCTTTGTCCGGGCCGTGGCAGAAAAAGCACCTGTCGGAGAGGATGGGCAAAATCTCGCGGGCGTAGGAAATTTTCTCTCCGGCGCTGGCGGAGAGAGCAAGTGCGGTTAGACCGAAGATGAAAGGTGCTGATTTCAAAGCCTGCAGATACACGCCACTAAGACACGCCACTAAGGGCCGATTTATCAGATCGAAGCGACTTCCTAATCGCCGCTGGTGATCGTAAGTCCCTGAGCGCCCCCGGGCAAGACCGCTGTCGGATGTCTTGGCAGGTCCGCCAGTGCGATTGCCTTAGCGAACAAGAAAACCCATCACTAAATCGCGAAAGGAATGAACTCGCTCCCTGTCGATTTCGCGACCGGCACCGCGTGGACCGGCAAGGATTTGAGCAGCGCGGTCTGACGGCCACCCACAAGTGCGGGCCTTGATCCCGGGTTCGTGCTGGGCTATCAAAACGCAGGAAATTTCATGGCAACTCAAAACACCGTCCCGCCCGCCGCCACCGCGCCTTGGGAAATCAAACGCGGCCCGAACGACAACCACCTCGCCCGCCGCTCGCTGCCATGGCTCGGAGGACTTCTGATTCTGGGCCTCATCGTGTGGGGGCTGTGGCCGAAGCCGGTCATCATCGAAACCGGGACCGTCGCCCGAGGGCCGCTGACAGTGCGCGTTTCCGAAGAGGGCAAGACCCGGGTGCGGAACCGCTATGTGGTCGCCGCTCCGGTGGCCGGGAAAATGCGCCGTGTGCCGCTTAAGCCCGGCGACGAGGTGAAAGCCGGGGAAACAATTCTAACCGCCATCGAGCCAGTGGTGGCACCGCTGCTCGATCCGCGCGCCCGGGTGCAGGCGGAGGCAGTGGTGTCCATGCACGAGGCGAATCGCCGCCAAGCCGCCGCCACGCTGGAGGCGAAGCAGTCCGCGCTAAAAGTGGCGACCGCCGACCGCGACCGCATGCGCTCGGTGACTCTCAAGGACAGCCTCTCCGATTCGGATCGCGACAAAATGGAAGGGGATGCCTCGATGCGTGCTGCCGAGGTCCGCGCCGCAGAGTTTTCCCTGCAAGTCATCGACTACGAGCTCGCCCAAGCTCGTGCCGCACTGGAACGGCCGGAAGGAAATCTGGTTGGAAACCTGGTGGAGGTGAAATCGCCCGTGTCAGGCCGGGTGCTCAAGGTCATCATGGAAAGCGAAATGGTGGTGAGTCCAGGAACCCAGATCCTGGAAATCGGCGATCCGGCGGACCTCGAAATTGAAGCGGAAATTCTCTCCCGCGATGCGGTGGCAATCCGTCCGGGCGACGCTGTGGAAATCGAGCAATGGGGCGGTGAGACCCCGCTCAAAGGGCGCGTCCGCCGGGTGGAGCCAGCAGCTTTTACCAAGGTCTCCGCACTCGGCGTGGAAGAGCAGCGGGTCATCGTGCTCAGCGACTTGCTCGACATTCCGGAAGCGGCGAAAGCGCTGGGAGATCGGTTCCGGGTGGAGGCCCGGGTGGCGGTGTGGCATGGAGAGGACGTGCTCATCGTCCCGGCGGGAGCTTTGTTCCGGGAAGGAAATATCTGGAAAACCTACGTCTATCGACAGAGCCGGGCCGTGCTCACTGCAGTGGAAGCCGGTCACTCGGACGGTCGTTTCACCGAGGTTCTTTCCGGTCTCGCGGCGGGGGACGAAGTGCTACTCCATCCTCCGGATACGGTGAGCGACGGCACGCCGGTTGCGAAGCGCCAGTAGGCCAACAACGGGGGAGTAAATGAATTGACACCAATCGACCGGTTCCATTAAACTTCCAGCGACAGTTAAGGAATCTTAAAATGTTCGCAGCTCTTCGACTTCATCATTCCAAAACAACGGCCACCGCCGCTGCTGTTTTTTTCAACATCGCATGTGGGTTAAGCGCACAAAATTTCACGTCCAGTTCGGCCAATCTCAACCCGTTCGGTGTCAACGGGCCACTGCCATTTGGTGAGGTTCCAGATTTTGGCGATGGGCTGGCCCTCAAAGGAGGTTTTGCCTACGGGGTCGAGCTTTCTTCGACCTATGACTCCAACGTCTTGCTCTCGGAAAACGACCCGGAAAGCGATATGTCGCTGGGTGTTTCGCCATCGGTCAGCTACACTTCTGATCCCGAGGGAGGAGCGAGCGTCGTGATCTTAGCCAATTACGAACCATCTGCGAGCGCCTCCCTGAGCAACTCGGATTACAATTCGTTCGATCAGACGGGAAATGTCTCGATCATTGTAGCCGGATCGCGAACGACGCTCAGCGCGTTCGCCGGTGTTCTTCAGGAATCCGGGGCCGACAGCTTGGTCGCTTCTCAGGGTTTTTTCACGGGGACAGCCTACAGTCTCGGCCTTCAGGGCAAATACCAGCTAGCTCCGAGAACGACCGTGAGAGCAGGTTGGTCAACCCTCATTACAGATTATGGGGAGAGTGAGGGTAATTCTAGCTCCGGAAGTGGCTCGGCAGAAGGCGTCAATGAATCCACTGTGTTCGTATCGGGTTTGTGGGCGGCGACCGAGCGTTTGAGCTTCGGGCCGCGTCTCGCCTACTCAGAGGAAAGTTCCGACATTGTGGAAGATTTCACGACATGGGAACTATCCATGGTGGGCAGATATGAACTCACGGAAAGGATCCGGTTGGCGGCCTCGGTGGGAATGCAGTACTCAGATTACTCGGAGGAAGGGCAATCTGAAGGGTTCTCGCCGTCGGGTAGTTTGAATGCGATTTACCAAATCGACGAGCTCTGGTCTTGGCGGAGTTCGATCCAGTCAAGTCTGACGCCATCTCCGACCGATGGGAGTTATGCGATCAACGGCTGGTCGATTTCCACGTTGTTGAACCGCCAGTTGTTGGTCGGGTCGGCTGGAATCGGGCTGAATCTTGACTTTTCAAACTTTGACCGCGTGGGACCGACGGGGAGCTTCTCCGAAACACAGAATGCTCAACAAAACCTTGGATTGTTGATGAATTACAGGCGCCCGCTATTTATGGATCGAGTGGACTTCATCACCTCGTTCATCTTTCGACAGAACTTTGGGGATGAAGAATGGTCTCAGATTGTGCTGAAAGCTGGCTTGAACATGTCCTTCTGAGGCACTTACGTCGGTGCTCGTCTTAAGATCTTGGTGGCCATCGCTCGCTTTGGACTTGGTCTTGATGGTTGCTTCATGGTTGTTTTATCGATTCGTCAAGCCGTCTGGCTTGTTTCACGAGCGATGGAAATGAGTGAATCAACGCGTGGTGTTTGACATCTACGTTTCCGTAAGATCACGCAATCACGTAATTGTTGCTTGACGAAAAAATGGCAAGATGCACGCGATGAATGCAGCACTGTTTTTTAGCTTAGCCTAAGATCGCGATGCTAAATTCCATTTTTGAATATCAATTCATCACCTGCAAAATTCGAAATCTTAATCCGCCCGAAATCTCCAAACTGTTGCCAATTCTCCCCTCCAAAAATCTTGGCTCAATAAGTTACTTAATTATTCCGTATTAATTATTGATCGTCTTTTTGCGTCTGCTACAAACATTGCGTAAACCTTTTCTCCCCCAAGTAACTTGATTACTGCCCAAAAGGTTTGTCCGTTCAAAAGAGAAATCGTCGGCTTATAAAGTCGTGAAATCTCGAACTAGTCCCACATCACCTGTTTTGTTTGGTTTTAGTGCACGCCCGCTCTAATCGACCAAGGGCGGCAGCTTCTTGGTTCCATGTCTCAGCCACAACTCGGACACGAGGCCAAATGAACCACAGTGATTGTCTGTCCGGTGACAGCCGCTAAGCCTCCGGGCGATCAGTTGTTTGCATGCCCGCCAACTGCAGGGATGACCGAACGCCCCCATCAATAACGGCATATTTTCTGCTTTGGACTTGAAGGGACTTCTTCCCCTCAAAAAAAGCTTGCCACGCATCCTCGCAATTGCTAGCTCTCCTCCGCTGAAATTAACCAGCTGTCTGAAACTGAAAGTGTAAATTTTCTTTTGAAGATAGGTTTTCCCCCCACCCCCCCAAAAACAGTGACCTCCACAACTAGGCGGCTATGCCGTCACAGATCCCCCCATATCCGTTTAAGCCGAGGCTTTCCCGTTCGGAGTTCCCGCAATCGGCTGCCAGCAACACCGGTTTCGGAC
>JBOFET010000525.1:0-1147 GCA_051648225.1 Luteolibacter sp. | reverse complement strand
GGCCCATTTCGTGCAGCAGCAGGCTTTCGAAATCGTTGGGCGCGGTGGAGGCCAGCGGGAAGGCATCGCCATCGTTGCCGGGCTGGAAGGCATAGTAGGAGTTCGCATCGAACAGAATGTCGCCTGACCCCGTGCCCCCATTGGGCGGCGGCGCGAATCCCACGGCACCGCCGCCACTAGCGAAGTTGAAAACCCCGATGCGGATATGCCCCGTTGCATTGGGCACCGCCGCCGGGTCGTTGATCGGCACACCGCTGTCGCTATTCAGCTTGACGAAGCTGATGTCGGCCACCGCCGACCATTTGGCGAACGCGGCCGTGATGTAGCTCTCAAGGCTGGTCAAAGGCGTGGACGTGTAGCCCGTGCCCGGACTGTTTTCGATATTGAGAGCGCCGACGCTCAACCCCGGACACGCGTCACCGCAATAGTCGCTGCCGCTCGTTCCAACCGGGATGAAGCTCCAGGTGATCACCCCACCCGGCGTGCCGTTCGTGTTGTCGCCCCATTTCAGCGAGTGGGTGGCGTCAATCGGAAACACACTGTATGCGCTGGCCGCCCCACTCAGTGAGACAAGCGCCAAAGCCGCCATCATTCGAGTCAGATTCATGAAAATGCTCCTTCGTTGAGGAAACGCTGATCAAAGCCACCCTTCCGGGATTTTTCGTCCGTGAGGCAGCAACTCCGAAATTCGCATCGTCATGACATCGAATTTCGGCTCTTTTTCAGCCCCGAATCATCGACCCGAGGCCCTTTCGGGGTTCATCGCCCCGATTTCTCGCCCTCAGGACGCACCTGTCCTGTAGGGCGCGCACAGACTTCTCTGCGACAGCACCAGATTCGCCATCGCGAACAGCACATGCAACTGCGCCGCGTTCTTCGCCAGACCCTTGTAGCGGCACTTGCGATGCCGGAACAGGTTCTTCACCACATGGAACGCGTGCTCGACCTTCGAGCGGATGCTCGCCTTGGCGTGCTCCGCCTTCTCGATGAGTTGGCGTCTCGGGTCCGTCTTGTCCAGCTTCTTGTAGGTTGAGCGGCGACGTGCAATGACAAACTCAGCCTCGCACTCCTTCAGTTCGGGACGCTTGTCTGCACCCTGGTAACCAGCGTCGGCATGCACGTGCTTCTCCTCACCATGCAGCAGCTT
>JBOFET010000524.1:0-1631 GCA_051648225.1 Luteolibacter sp. | reverse complement strand
CCTGCGACGATCTCGCGAAAAAAGCCAGTGGCTACGGTGTGGGGGGCTTCTCCGTGGACGGCACAGATTTGTTAGCATGTGCCTCGGTAATTTGCGAAGCCGTGCGGCGGGCGCGCGATGGCCATGGACCGCAGCTGGTGGTGGCCAGACTGCTCCGCCTCTCCGGTCACGGCGAACACGACGATGGCGCGTATGTGCCGATGGAATTGCGCGCCGGTCACTACGGGCGGGACTGCATCGAGGTGGCAATGCGCCAATTGGTGGAAAACCACTTGGCCACGGTGGAGGAAATTCTCGGCTGGCAGGACGAGTTTTCCGATGAGGTCCAGCGCGCTGTGGCCCAGGCCCAGCAGGAAGCCGTGCCGGACCCTTATCGCGAAGATTGGAGCGCGCTGTCCACCCGGTTTCCGATTTCCTGTCCCCTTTCCCCGTCCCCCCTCCAGTGAGTGTTACCTACATCGACGCCATTCGCGAGGCGCAGGAAAAACTCCTGCGCGAAGACCCCCGCGTGTTTCTCTACGGTCAGGACATCGCCACCTTCGGCGGCGCGTTCAAGGCGACCAAGGGCCTTGCCGAGCAGTTCCCCGACCGGGTCTTCGACGCACCGATCTCGGAGGATGCCATGATCGGCATGGCGGTGGGAGCTGCCATCGAAGGCATGCGGCCGATCGTGGAGATGCAGTTCGCGGATTTCTCCTCGCTGGCCTTCAATCAGATCGTCAACCAGGCCGCCACGCATTTCTATCGGACCGGTGTGCCGATCCCGATCACGGTGCGCCTGCCCTCCGGCGGCACGCCCGGCTCAGGCCCATTCCACAGCCAAAGCATGGAGGGGATCTACGCCCAATATCCCGGGCTTGTCGTGCTGACACCGGCGACGGTCTCCGACGCCTATCACATGCTCATCGACGGCGTGGCGCTGGATGATCCGGTGATTTTCTGCGAGCACAAATTCCTCTACCGCTGGCTCAAGGCGAAGTCGATCAACGGCGACCATTTGCCCATCGGGCAGGCACGGATCATCCGCCCCGGCAAGCATGCCACGGTCGTGGCCTACAGCGCGATGGTCCACGAAGCCGTGCGCGCCGCCGAGCGACTCCAGCAGGACGGTTGGGAAATCGAAGTGGTCGATCTACGCTCGGTGAAACCTCTGGACGTGGACACGATTCTGGCCTCGGTGGCGCGGACCGGACGCTTGTTAGCGCTGGGTGAGGCCTTCCCGTGGGGCGGCGTGACGGCGGAAGTCGTTTCCCGGGTGACCGAGGAGGGATTCCACCTGTTGGACGCACCGCCGCAGCGCCTGAACGCCCGTGACACGCCGGTTCCCTATCACCCGAAACTCTGGGCCGCGCATCGCCCGACGCCGGAATCCATTTGCGAAGCGCTCCGCAAGCTGCTCACTTTCTGAGGATTTCAGATCTCAAATTTTCAAATCTCAAATTTCCGCGAAGATGCCAACCGTCCCCATTCTCATGCCACAGCTCGGTGAATCCATCGCCGAGGCCACGGTCATCCGGCTCGGAATTGCAGTGGGAGATTTCGTCCGCACCGATCAGGAAATCATCGAAGTGGAAACGAACAAAGCCGTGATGGGGGTCACCACCTTGTGCGATGGAGTGGTCTCGGAACTG
>JBOFET010000523.1:0-6648 GCA_051648225.1 Luteolibacter sp. | reverse complement strand
CGCCTTGAAATTTTCGGGAAGGCACTTGCAGGATTGTTTCATCGTCATCGGATCCAGTGGGGTGACGGTCCGGCAGGAACTGGTGGAAAACGCGAAGCCAAGGAGTGGGAGCAGCAATAGGAATTTCATGGGATCAATCGGGTGTTGCGGATAATTAGCAAAACCGAATTGAAAAATCCAGCATTCTCTTTCCCCCGCAATCACGGGGGGAGCCTTCAAGGCAGCGGCTGCATATCCGGCACCGAGGGTCCGGTCGCTTGGGCGAAACGGGTCTTCGCACGGGCCATGAAGGTGCCGAGGCATAGGTCAGCGATCGGCAGGACCACGTTGAAATTCTTGTGCATATAGCGGTGGTGCAGCAGGTGGTGGCCGTTCAACCTGCGGAACCACCAGGGTTTTTCGACCCGCCGAGCCTTGGGAAGATGCATGCACCAGTGGATGTATTCGTAAAAGCAGTAGTAAGAGGTGAACGCAAGTGCGCCGCCAAGCACGAAGGCCCATTGGCCGGTCAACCAAGACAGCAACGCAAAGGGAATCGCGCCGATGAGAATGATCACCGGACCGTTCCACCAGGCCATCGGGATGGTTTCCTTGTCTTTGGCATCGAGCAGATGGTAGGTCTTGTCTGCCTTGAAGGTCCCATGGTGGACGATCGCGTGGGCGTGAAAGGCGTATCGGAATTTCCCGACTGGGCGATGCATCACATACTTGTGGAGGGTCCACTCAAAAAATGAGGCAAACACGATTCCGACGGCGAGACCGGTGAGGCACCAGATAATAAAGAAAGTCATGGAGGGTGGGGCAGAGAGATGGACTCAGCTGCCGGACGGCTATACCGGGATTTCAGGACTGACAAGTGCCATTGT
Organism: Luteolibacter sp.; assembly: GCA_051648225.1. Classification (GTDB taxonomy): domain Bacteria; phylum Verrucomicrobiota; class Verrucomicrobiia; order Verrucomicrobiales; family Akkermansiaceae; genus Luteolibacter. Next base: position 5,782 of record JBOFET010000523.1, on the reverse strand, counting down.
GTGAGTTTCCCAACTCCAGCAGGATTCAAAGAATAACAAGCCACGGGGAAGACGTTAGATTCGGGTAGGTGTTGGCCGGTAGCCCCAGTCCGTAACCGAGTGGATCAGAGCTTTTCGTAAACTCCCTGATCACGCCGCTGGAGGATGGTGAAGCCAGCTTTCTTCGCGTCGCTCACGGAGAGCGGCTTGGTGATGGTGGGTGTGTTGATCCGCGAAATCACCTTCTTCACAGGATTCTTGCACAGCGGGCAGACTTGCAATGGCTCCCGGTCAATAGGGCGGCGAAGCTCGAAGCCACGGCTGCAAACCCGGCAACTGTGCTCTGGGTTCTCAGGCGATTCGGAGACGTATTCGTAAATGGGCATAATAAAAGCGTGGAAGCGGATCATCTCCGCTCCACGCCAATAAAGTAGAAATCTGGCGGATTACCAGCTCGACTTGGTCACACCCGGAAGCATCCCGGCGGAAGCAAGTTCACGGAAAGTGATCCGTGAGAGACGGAACCGGCGCCGGAATGCGCGGCGGCGACCGGTGATTTCGCAACGGTTCACCAAACGGGTCGGGCTTGCGTCACGCGGGAGCATGGAAAGACCCACATAGTCCTTCTCTGCCTTCAGCTTGAGGCGGAGCTTGGCGTATTTCTCGACAGTTTCTTTTTTGCGCGCGTTGCGGGCGATCCAACTTTTCTTAGCCATAATTCGGGGCGCAGGTGTTACGAGATGAACAGAAGCTTGCAAGCCCAAAGTCGAGATTTCTTGGATTTGAGGGTTTTTGACAAAATTTCGCAGTCTGCGCCGGTAAGCGGAAAGATGGTTGATAGGGTGGAATCAATGGGTGAGTCTCCATGAATCACATCTTCGGAATCAAACCAAATCCCAAACTACCCACCCCACTCAGGCATGAATCGTCGTGAAATTCTCCGCACCGGCTCCCTTAGCACTCTTGGCCTTCTCGCTTCCCAGACCCTCCAAACTGCTCTCGGCCAAGGCCGGGTATCGGGAGCAAATGACCGTATCCGCATCGGCATCGTCGGCTTTTCGGATCGCTTCAAAAGTGCGCTGCTGCCCGCCTATCAATCCGTCGCCGCTGAGTTTAATTGCGAAATCGTAGGTGTTTCGGACATTTGGAGCGTTCGCCGCGAAGAGGCAAAAGCCTTTTTCAAAACCGCCTTGAACCAGGACATCGAGACCTACCGCAACAATGAGGAAATGTATGAGAAGGCGAAACTCGACGCCGTCATCATCTCCACTGCGGATTTCCAACACGCGCTTCATACCATCGAAGCAATCGCCGCAGGCTGCGACGTCTATTGCGAAAAACCCTTTGCAGAAACGATGCAGGACGCCCGTGCCGCCCTCAAGGCCGTCAAAGCCTCCGACCGCATCGTCCAGATCGGCTCACAGCGTCGTTCCGGCCCCATCTATCACGCCGCCTCGGAATTCCTGAAAAGCGGCAAGTTCGGCCCCATCGTCGCCGCCGAAATGACCTGGAACGTCAACCAGCCCGGCCGTTGGCGCCGGCCCGGCCTCGTCGCGTCCATCCGCGAGCAGGATACCGATTGGAAGCGATTCCTTCTCAATCGCCCGGATGCCAAGTGGGACCCGCGTGCCTTTCTGGAATACCGCCTTTTCTGGCCCTACTCATCCGGCATCCCCGGCCAGTGGATGTGCCATCAGATCGACACCATCCACTGGTTCACCGGGCTTCCGCACCCACGTTCCGTCGCCGCGAACGGTGGCATCTATCAGTGGAAAGACGGTCGCACGAATTTCGACACGCTCACCGCCGTCTTCGACTACGGCCCGCTCGATGACCCGGCTTCCGGTTTCCAGGTGACTTACAGTTCCCGCTTCAGTAACTCCGCTGGCGGCACCAAGGAGATTTACTACTCAAACGGCGGCGAACTCAACATCGCCACTGGGATGATCACCTCAAACGGCGGCCTCGACAAAAATAGCGCCGCTGAAATGAAAATGGAACCCCATCTCCTCGACGACTTCAACCTCCAAGGAGCCTCCGCCCCCGTCACTGCCGCAAACACCGGTGCGGACCCGCTGACCACTGCGCATATGAAAAACTGGCTGGAATGCCTCCGCTCGCGCCAGCAGCCGAACGCCCCCGTCGAGGCCGGCTATCAGCACTCCATCGCCACCATCATGGCCAATGCCGCCGCCCGCACTGGCGAACGCGTCACTTTCGACGAAAAAACCCAGGAAGTCATGGCTGGCAGCAAGGTTTTCCATCTCTAAGCCCACGCAGCCGTGCCAGACTCACGATCCTCCTTCAGTCGTCGAAATTTCCTCCACGCAGGCTCCCTGCTGCTTGGCGCGACCGCTTTCCCCTCCCACCGGGTGGCGGCAGACCCCGCCGCCGGGAAGAAGCTCTTCACCGCCATGGGGATCAGTGGCTCGCTTGAGCAAGCCGCCGCACTCAAGTCCGACGGCGCGGAATTTCTCACCGAGAGCGTTAGTAATTTCCTGGTCCCCGACAAGTCCGACGAAGAGTTCGGGAAAAACCTCGCCAAGCTCGCCACCTCACCCCTGCCAGTTCTCGCCTGTAATAGCTTCATCCGCCCGGCGAACCTGCGTTGCACCGGCCCGGAAGCCAATCACGACCTCATCTGCCAATGGGCTGAAACCACCTTCCGCCGGTTGAAACAAGCTGGTGGAAAATTCATCGTCTTCGGCAGCAGCAGCTCGCGCCAGCTTCCCGACGGCTGGCCTAGGAAAAAGGCCGACGAGCAATTTGTCGCGCTGCTCAAGCTCCTCGGCCCGCAGGCCGAAGCCCACGGCGTCACCGTCACCGTCGAGCAGCTCCGCTCCCAAGAGTGCAATTACATCAACCACATCGGTGAAGCTGCGGCGCTCATCCGGGCCGCCGACCATCCTCACATTCGGCTGCTCGCCGATTTCTATCACATGGCTTCCATGGGCGACACCCCGGCCGATCTAAAGGCCGCGATGGACGTCGTCGCCCACATCGAAATCGCGGAAAAAAACGCCCGCACGGTCCCCGGAGTCGAGGGCGACGATTTCCGTCCCTTCTTCCGCGTTCTCAGGGAATGCGGATATCAGGGAGCCATCAGCATCGAAGGGAAATCCACGGCGGGACAAATCAGCATCGCATTCGCTGAGATCGCAAAACAAGCCGCCGAAGTCTGATCACGCCCGCAGTCGATGTCGAAACGCCGCCGCAGCTGCGATCACGGTGGCCAGCGCGATGATCTGATAGCCGGACAAACCAACAAACGCCTTCGGCGTGGCGCGGAAAAATTCATGGCCGAAGCGGAATAGCCCGTAGCCGATCAGATAGAGGTGGAAATGCTGGCCCCGTAGCCCTTGCTGCCGCCGCATCCACCACAGACAAATCATCGCCACGATCTGAAACCCGATTTCCACCTGCACCGAAGGCCAGCGCCCGAAGGCGCAAACAACCCCGCCGCAACACCCGGCCGATAGGCAGCCGATCCGCCCAAGAATCAGCGGCACCGGCAGCAACATGGCAAACCGGTCCCCCGTGATTTCGCGGTAGCCCAGCGCCTTCTTGGTGATCTCCACCGCCAGCCAACCGCCGGGCAATGCGCCCATGATGGATTTTCCGGAAAGCCAGATCGCCCAGCGGTTCGGATCGTTGAAATGCAGCCAGCCTTCCGCAAACAGGAAGGAGAGTTTCGCTCCGGCGAACGCTCCGGCCAGACCCGCCGCGTATATGATGGCAACCCGCCCATCCTTTTTCGATTCTCGGAACCAATACACCGCCCCCCACGCGATGCCGAGGAGAAGCATCAAGGCGTAGATCGGCGAGCCGGTGGGTGTAAGTGGCAACATCAGATGATGAAGCTTACAACTATTTTGATGATCTCGTAAACCATGGGTGTTAGTAGCAATTGGATTAAAATAAATGCCAAGACTCGTCTGGTGATACCATGTGGAGTCAATCTTGATCGTCTTGAAAGTGAGGCACTAAACCAGCCAGTTCCCAGCGTGAAAGCGGTGATGAGAAATAGCCAGACGGCAATGCCCCACCATGAGTGATTCAGGTAGCCAAGATTGATTGACCACGCATAAACGCCTGCGCTAGCGATTGCCAATGCAGCTGGCAGTGACCAAAGCACGATTCTAAATGACGTTACTGCGATGTTTCGTTGAGGTGTTTTTTGATTGGGACTGCAATTTCTTTGATCACTTACTTCCCACCTCCTGCATAATACCTGCAAAACGAATCTAGCATTCCGTCCGGGCGGATGACATGCGTGCAGCAGCGGTCGATGCGATCTTGGTCCCAAGTCCATGCGTCCATGAACGGCTTGATGAACAAACGGAACGCGTCCTTTTCCTTCATTTCGAAACGATGCAAAATTTCTCCCAGTTCGGTGTTCTCGCAGCCGCACTGGATGAGATCGGATAGATCGTAGCGGACCTTGTCGCGCAGAAATCCCTGCACGCTGGCGAAGTCGATGAACTCGGAAACACTGCGCACGCCGAGCGGAGTGCGTAACAGATAGCCAATCGTCGCGCAGTTCGGATCACCGCAGGGCAGGGGAGTGAAGTCCTCGAAACGAAGCTTTCCAGCGGCTTGTTCGACCGCGCCGAGGATGATGTCGGCCGTGTTGAGCCGCTCGCCGCCGGTGGCGTGGGTGCGGCCGGTGAGAAACATCGGTTGGAAGGAAACGCCGCGGCAGGCGGTGTATTCGAGACCGGTCTGGATCGTGTCCCACAGGTGCGGCAGGTTTTCTGCCATCACGGTCATGGCCAGTGTGAAAGGGATGCTCTCGCGCTCGCAACGCTCCATCGCGGCGCGTTTCATCTCGCGGAAATCGCCGCCGCGCAGTTCGTGCTGGCCTGGTTCCTGCGGTCCGTCGAATTGTAGGTAAAGTTGAAAATTCCCTCGGCGTGCGCGTTTTCCGAGTTCTGTCAGAAAGCTGTCATCCTTCGCGATCCTTGTGCCGTTGGTGTTCACCAGGCAGTAGTCGATTCCCGGCTCGGCGTGAATCCAATCGACCAGCTCGAAGAAATGCGGATGCAGCGTCGGTTCGCCGCCGGAGAGCTGTAGCAGCTCGATCTTGCCCTTGCGTTCGACTACGCCACGGATGCGGCTTTGCAACGATTCCAGCGAGTGGGATTTCAAGCGGTCACCCGCCGCGCCGACGGGTGAATCCGCGAAGCAGGTCGGGCAGGCGAGGTTGCAGGAATCTACGATTTCTATCAGCGCGAGGCAGGTAGATAGCATCTCTACCTCCGGCATCGTCGCCCCGGCGTTGCGGCCGAGCGTGCCGTTGACTCCGGCGGGATCCGCCGAGCAAGCGCAACCGGCCCCGCACGCATTCGAGGGATCTCCCTTGGCCAGCCAGTAAAACCTCGCATCACTGGCGATGCAGGCGGTCGCTTCGCCATGTTCGGTGCAGGTTCGAGTGAGATAGACCTTTGCCGGCGTACCCGTGGTTTTCCAAACTTCTGCCGGGACCGCTGCCTGACAGGTTGGGCAGCGGGAAGTGGTTTGTTTGAGGGTTTCCTTGAGGGTTGGGAAAATCATGAGTCATTGTACGAACATCAAACAGGACCCCAGCCACAGTGAGAGGCAAACGATGATCTGGCCGAAAAAATAGGCGAGATTGAGGAACACGAGCGACCGACCGCGATAGCGGGTTTTCATTGCCCGATGGAAGACGGGCAAAAAGCCGAGGATGACGAAAAACACGATCAGAGGCACCCATAGATAGGATGTGCCGTAGGGATCGGGATGGCTCTCGAGGCTGACGATCAGGTTCCCAGCAAGAATGGCC
>JBOFET010000522.1:0-17143 GCA_051648225.1 Luteolibacter sp. | reverse complement strand
GTGAACGAGTGGCGGGCGAAGCCGTCGTGGGCGATGTTGGAAATGATCATGTCCAGGTTGATCTCCGCCTCGGCGAGGGCACCAAGGATGCGGCCGGACATGCCAGGCTCGTCGGGGATACCGGTGATGGTGATGCGCGCTTGCGAGCGTTCGATCGAGACGCCGCGGATGACGACGTTTTCCATGTTGGGATGTTCTTCTAACACGAGGGTGCCGGGGTTGTCGTTGAGTGAGGAGCGGACTTCGAAGACGACGCCGAATTTCTTGGCGAACTCGACGGAGCGGGATTGCATGACCTTGGAGCCGGACGAGGCCATTTCCAACATTTCGTCATAGGAAATCTCCGGCAGCTTGCGGGCGTTTTTCACGACGCGAGGATCGCAGGTATAAACGCCGTCCACGTCGGTGAGGATCTGGCAGACATCCGCCTTGAGCGCGGCGGCGACAGCGATGGCGGTGAGATCCGAGCCACCGCGGCCGAGGGTGTGGATCATGCCGTCCGGGGTGACGCCCTGGAAGCCGGCGACGACGAGTGTTTTCCCTTCATCGAGAAAACTCTGCATCAGCGACGGGTCCATGTTCAGGATGCGGCCGCGGGTGTGGGAGCCGGTGGTGCGGATGCCGGCCTGGCTGCCGGTGACGGAGGCGGCGTCCACACCGAGCTCGTGCAGGGCGATGGAAAGGAGGGCGATGGATTGCTGCTCACCGGTGGCGAGGAGGACGTCGAGTTCGCGTTCGCTGGGATTTTCGGCGATTTCCCGGGCCATCTTGATGAGGTTATCGGTCATCCCGGACATGGCGGAAACGACGGCGACGACTTGGTTTCCCTCGTCGCGGGTGTGTTTCATCCGCGCGGCGACGTTGCGGATCCGGTCGAGCGAGCCGACGGAGGTGCCGCCGTATTTTTGAACGATGAGTGCCATGGGTGGAGCGGGCGGAAGTGAAGGGGAACTCGGTAAATTTGGCAAGGACTTGGATGAAAATGGCAGTTCCTCGAGCCTAGCGGGCGTTATTCGTAATGATATCGCTACTGTCCAGTCAGGAGGCGCTGTCAAATTCGCTTTTCGGCTTCGAATCTCGCCGGGCGTTCGGTGATGGAAGTCATCCGTTGGACTTACCCCAGCGCTGCGCCCACTCGGCGGGTAGTCGCACCGGTTTGCCTTCCGGCATCTGGACGAGGGCGAGCGCCTGCCGGGCGGCGACCAGCAGCGCGCCGTCCGACTCACGGATTATTTCAAAGGCGCACCAGAAGCGGGCGCGGGAAATTTCCCCGAGCCGACCGCGGATGACGAGCCAGTCGCCGAGTCGGGCGGGGCGCTTGTAGTCGATCTCGGTGCGGGTGACGACCGGGTAAAGGTGGGTGCCCGACATCGTGCGGAGGTCCATGCCCATTTTCGCAGCGAGGCGGGTGCGACAAGTCTCGATCATGCGGAGGTAGGCGATGTTGTGGACGACTTGGCCGCAATCGGTGTCGAAGAACATGACTTCCTCACGGGTTTCGTGGCTGGGGACTGCGTCGGGCATGCGGGAATTGAGGCGCAGGGCGGGAGAATCTGCAATGTTCGCTTGTGGGTGGGCGTAGGCGTTGGTTGATTTTACCAGAATGACTTCGGGAAAGTGGCAGTGGTTGCGGTGCGCGGGAGGGTGGGCGATGACCACCACCTGGCTGTGCGCCGGAAACTTCGTCGCACCGGCGGAAGGCCCCGTCGCTTTCCGGCGCGATCAGATCCCGCTGGACGCGGAAACGATGGCGGGTCTCTCGCGGCAGTTGGTGGTGCTGACCCACGGGCTGGATGGAGAAACGGCGCCCAGTCGCCGGGCTGCCGCGCAGATGCTGGCTTTGGCGATCGCGCTGGATCCGGGGAACAACCAGGCGCGGAGCTTGATCGCCGCATTTGAATCGGGAAAACGCCGTCGGGAAATCGATGCCGAGCAACTTCAGAAATCCCGGGACCGGCTGAAGCACTCTGTGGAGTGGCTGGACCAGCCGGAAGCGGGAAGTCATGGCCAGGCCCTCGCGGCATGCCTCACCGATGTGATTTCCGCATCCGGTCCGGATCACTCCCGGGACGGAGCGGAGCGCGGCGCTTGGAAGGACTGGATTGCAAACGTCACGGCCTTTGAACCCGCCGCCGTTCCAGAAATTCTCCCGCAGGTGGAGACGCTGCCAGAGGTCGCCGGGTCCGGGATCTTGCTAGAGCGTGCCGAGGTCTCGACCGTGGTGTGGACGCGAGCCTTGAAGTCGCCGGAGGGGGTCTGGAAACAAAAAATCGCCCCGTTGCAAATGACGGTTAGAGTGCGTGAGGAGGACGAAGTGCCATTTTCCATAACTGTCGGTTCGCATGAGGCGGGAGAACCCTCTGAGCTGGGTCGAGCTTTGGTGGATCTTCTCAAGTCCAGGCACGGCACCCTGCCCGCTGGGGCGCAGGTAGTCATCCACAGTCCGGATCTCATTCACCAGCCGCCACCGCCCCACCGCCAATCGGTGAGTGCGGCGGCGGCGGTGCTGGCGGATGCTGCGGTTTCCGGGCGCGAACCCGACGCCGTGATCCTGGGAATGGTGGATGAAACGGGCGCTTTCAAATTGCCCTTCCGATTCTGGGACCAACTGCTGGTTTTGGAGCCGGGGAACGGCAGACGATTGATCCTGCCGACGGCCGCTGCGGAGTATTTGCCGTGCATGCTCGCCTTGGAGAATCCGCAGATCTTTTTCGACTATGAGATCCTGCTCGCCGCGAATTTCGAAGAGCTGGTGGCGCTTTCTGCCAAGACACCCGACGAACCGGTGGCGAAGTCGATGGCGAGCTTCCGGGAAATTCGTGAAAAAGCAGCTGGCCAACCGGTCGGGCAATATGTCGCCAACATCTACGTGCGCCGACGGTTGATCGACCTCGCGCAGGTGGCACCCGCGCATTTCTCCGCTAAAATGCTTGCGATGCAGAGCGCCGGAAACCGCCCGGTCTATGTGACCCGCCCGGTGCTCGCCTCAGAACTACGGCTCGCGATCGAACCGATGGCATGGATGATGAAAGCGCAGCTGTTCAACAGAAATCCCGAGGATCTCGACCGCCTCGGTCCCACTTACGAACTCTGCCGCGCCCGGGTGGATCGCCTCATCCGCTACGTCTCCAAGGAAGACCGTGCCATGTTAGACCAAGTGCAGGGGATGGTGACCGGTATCCGGACGATGGACCGCGCAGCCCGCAGCAAGAGTGGCGACTACGACCAGAACTATGCGATCGTCCTGGCGAACAACAAGCTCCTGGAAACCTATCAGGCGGCGCTCGCGGAAATCACCGCCGCGAGTGGAGAAGCCGTGCCGCCCCCAGGGAACTGAGAATTTTCCTGTGTGACGGAACGGACACGGAAGCTTGAAAACTTGCGTTTTCTAATTTTCAGGACAAGGTGTACCCCTTGCCGTGATTCGAGTGGTACCGACAATTCTTCATCGAAGTATCCCGGTGTTTCTCGCCGCCGGACTGCTCGTTTCCTGTGACACGCCGCAGAAGCGGGCGCTTCGTGAACTTTCGAAAAGCGGAGTCGAGCCTTCCGGAAGCGCCCTGCTAGACGCCGTGGTCGCCAAGGATTCGCACCGGGTGAGTTTGTTGCTGGATGTGGGCGTTTTCACGGAACAACAGGATGTCCGGGGACGCACTCCGGTGAGAATCGCCGTCGAGAACGGCGATCTCGCCTCCGCATTCCGCCTGCTTGACGCGCGGGCAAACGTGAATGCCACCACCTCGGACAAGGTCAGCGTGCTCGGCGTGGCCGTGGATCGTGGCGAGACCGCCATCGTCGAAAAACTGCTCTCCGCCGGTGCCCGCACCGACGGACGCATGCCGGACGGGGAGAAAATCCTGCCTTGGGCGATCCGCAACGGGCGCCTCACTTTCGTCCGGGCGATGATGAAGGCGGGTGCCGATCCGCACCTCAAGGATCACTTGGGAAGCCCGCTACTGCACGTGGCCATGGAGGCTGGGCGGCGGGATCTCGTGGACGCCCTCATCGAACTCGGTGCCGACCCCGGAGCCACTAACGGCGCTGGCGAAACGACCCTGCAAATCGCCTTCCGCCAAGGATGGCTGGATACCACTTCCAAGCTCGCCGCTGCGGGTGCCGACCCGAACGCCCCCGGAGTTGACGGACTCACTCTGCTAGACCGAGCCCTTGAAAGCAGGAATGAAGAGCACATCCGTCTTCTCCTCGGGATCGGAGCCGATCCGAATCGCCGCCCGCTCGGCACCGGAGCGAGCACTCCGCTGGAGCGCGTTTTCAGAAACGGAGACCTCGCGCAGTTCCAGATTTTTCTCGACCACGGCGTGAAGCCACCTGCGGGCAACTGGGACCCATGGCTGTGGACCGCGTATGAAAACCGGCATCTTGAAGCCGCGCGACTTCTCCTTCGGCAGGGTGCCAGAGCGACGACGCCCGGCCCCCACGGGTTGCTGCTCGTCGAGACGGCGGCGCGGGATGGCGAGGGATCTTTCGTCAAAATGCTCACCGACTACGGAAATCCGACGGGAAATTCACTGCCCCATGCGATTGCCCGGGATGACCGGGACATGGTCAGCCTGCTGCTCACCTGCGGCCAGCCGGTCAATGTCACTCGCATTCCCACCCGTGAAACGCTCCTGAGCCACACCATCCGCATGAAGCGGGATCGTGTGGCGGCACTGCTCGTGGCAAACGGCGCAGACATCCATCTCCGCGTGCCAGAAGGTCAATCACCGCTTCACCTTGCCATCGTCACCGGCTGCCACCGCACTGTGAAGGCGCTGCTAGACGCAGGGGCGGATCCGGACACTCCGTTTGCGCTCCCTGTCTCTCCCGAGTTCATCAAGCTTGTCCGGCCCGGTGTCATGCGCTCCGTTCTGCGCCACGACCGGAACTTCACCCCGCTCATGCTCGCGGCGGATTCCGGCACCATCCCGACCACCCGCCATCTTCTCCGGGCAGGCGCGAAGAGAAACGTCTGGACCCGCTCCTACAGCTTGTGGCCGATCAATTTCGCCTCGCGCCGGGGCGATGTGAAAATGATGCGCCTCATCCTCGGCAAGGACCCGGTCCGCGAAGAGCGGCACATCGAGATCCGCCTGTCCGAGCAGCGCGCCCGCCTCTTCGATGCGGCGGGAAATGAACTCTTCACCACCAAAGTCTCTACCGGCAGACCTGGCTTCTCGACTCCGACTGGTGACTTCGTCATCACCGACAAGAACCGCACCTGGACCTCCACCATCTATCACGCCAGCATGCCCTATTTCCAGAGACTGAGCTGTAGTGACTTCGGCCTCCATCAAGGAATCGTTCCCGGCTACCCGGCCTCACATGGGTGCATCCGCGTCCCTGCCGGAAATGCCGCCAAGCTCTTCACTATGACGGAAGCCGGAGACCGCGTGAGAATCCTGCCGTGAGACGGGTGGCGCCCGGACTCGCCTGAAATATCACCAGCCCAGAATCCGCGTCACCGCCGTGCGTAGCGCCGCTTCCAGCACCGCCGCTTCACCTTGGCTCACAGGAATCATCACCTTGCGCACGGTTTTATCCGCCACCGACTGCCGCGAGATGCTCAGAAGATACGGAGCGCGTTCCGGATCATCCTGGAAGTTCAGCTCGAACGTGCTGTTCGCCTTTTCCGACTGGTGAAAAAGCTTCGCCTGCGGCACCCGGCCTTGCAGCGCCGCCAACGCCGAGCCGATATCCGCCAGACCCCATTTCATGGTGATCTTGGTTTCCCAGTCGAATTGCTTTTCACCGGATTGCACGGCTGCATCGACAAACATGCAGGCCTTCACCTTGTTCAGCCCGAAGCGCACCACCCCGCCGCTGCCGCGGGAGTTCGGCTTGTAAATCGCATATTCCGAGGTGCGTTCGGTGGCGGCGGAGGAATCGAGGACCGTGTCATTCATTGGATTGATTTGTTGGATTCAGCCGCAAACTGGCAAGTTCCTGCGGTGGGGGCAAGCAAAAAGTGTTCGATCGAACATTTTCAGGCGAACACAAATGCTGACGTGGTCCTCGTGTGAAAACAACCTTGGCCAGCCCCGCTCTCACAGGCAGGCTCTCCCCGATGAACGCCCGCGTCCTGATTGATGGCCCTTCGGAGCTGGTCTTCGACTACGCCATCCCGGCGGGGCTCGACGTGCGCCCCGGCTGCCGCGTCCGCATCCCACTGCGGCGGAAGTCGGCCACCGGCACTGTGCTCTCGGTCGGCGAACCCGAGCAGGCCGATTTCGCCCTGCGCGAGCTGGAATCCCTCATCGATCCCGAGCCGCTGATCACTCCCGTCCTGCTGCGCACTGCCGACTGGATCGCGCATTACTACGGTTCCAGTATCGAGTCCGTCATCCGCTCGGTGCTTCCGGAGGGAGTTCGCTCCGAGGAAAATTCCGCGAAAACCCGCCGCGTCGCGGTGCTCGATGGCGCGCCGGACTCCGCCGTGCTCGCCAAGTTGGAAAAACGTGCGCAGCGCCAGTTCGCCATCCTCTCCTTGCTCGCCCACTCCCCCGACCTGCGCCTCCCCGTCGCCGATCTGGGCGATGGAAATGCCGCCGCACTCAAGGCCATGGAAAAGGCCGGTCTGCTTCGCCTCGAAGCCGAGGAAGTCCGCCGCGATCCAGACGCCGACAACGTCGAGGAAATCCTCGAGTCCGTCCCGCTCGCCCTCAATCCCGGCCAAGCCGCCGCCCTCGATGTCGTTCTAGCTGCCGTCGCCGACCCGCAGGCATCCAAGCCCATTCTCCTGCTAGGTGTCACCGGCTCCGGCAAGACCGAAGTCTATCTGCAAGCCGCCCGACGCGCACTCGATCTCGGAAAAACCGTGCTCGTGCTCGTCCCGGAAATTTCTCTAACGCCTCAGACCGTCCGCCGTTTCAAGTCCCGCTTCGCCGCCATGCAGGACCAGGTCGCCGTGCTGCACTCGAATCTCTCCCAGGGCGAGCGCTTCGACGAGTGGCACCGCATCCGCAAGGGCATCGCACGCATCGTCATCGGCGCACGCTCCGCCGTGTTCGCGCCGCTGCCGGACCTCGGGCTGATCCTCGTCGATGAGGAGCACGAAAACACCTACAAACAGGAAAACGTCCCGCGTTACCACGGTCGCGATGTCGCCGTCCTGCGTGCCGCTTTCGAGCCGTGCGCCATCGTGTTAGGCTCTGCCACGCCATCGTTAGAATCGTGGAACAACACGCTCACGGAAAAATACCAACTCCTCCGCCTCAACGAACGCGCCGACGGAGCCTCCATGCCACTCGTCCGCGTGGTGGACATGCGCATCGAGCAGACCAAGCACAAGGGTGGCCCCGCGATTCTATCCGACAAGCTCCGCACCGCGCTCGAGCAGCGCTTGGAAAAAGGCGAGCAATCCATCCTCTTCCTCAACCGCCGCGGTTTCGCCCGCTCCCTCCAGTGCACCGCCTGCGGCCACGTCTGCCAGTGCCCGCACTGCGCCGTCGCCCTCACCTATCACCGCACCGACGAGCGGCTCGTCTGCCACGTCTGCGGCTACCAGTCCATCGTCCCGCGGAAATGCCCCGAGTGCCGCGATCCTAACATCCTCCTCCAAGGCTACGGCACGCAGAAGGTCGAGGAGGTCATGGCCAAGGTTTTCCCGAAAGCGAAATTCGCTCGCATCGATGCCGATGCCATGCGCCGGAAAAACGCGCTGCGCGACACGCTTGCCGCCTTCAAGGCCCACAAGATCGACATCCTCATCGGCACCCAGATGATCGCCAAGGGCCTGCATTTCCCCAACGTTACGCTCGTCGGCATCCTCAATGCGGACCTCGGCCTGCACGTCCCGGACTTCCGCGCGGGCGAGCGCACCTTCCAGCTCATCACCCAAGTCGCAGGGCGCGCCGGGCGGGGCGATCTCGATGGCGAGGTCATCGTCCAGACCTTCACCCCGCACTCGCCGTCCATCCAGTTCGCCCGCCGGCATGACTTCGACGGATTTTCCGAGCAGGAAATGGAGTTCCGCCGCGAGTATTCCTTCCCGCCCTACGCCCACTGCGCCGTCCTCACATCCCGCTCCACCCACGAGCGCCGCGCGGAGTTCACCCTCCAGACGCTGCACCTGCGCCTCGCAGAAAATCTTCCTAACGGCATCACCCTCGGCGAGGTCCTGCCCTCCCCCCTGATCCGTTCCCACGGCCAGTTCCGCTTCCAAATCACCCTGCGCTCCCACCGCGCCCGCCCACTCACGAACCACGTCCAACAAGTTCTGGCAAAAACTCCGCTGCCTGAAGACGTCACCGTCGTCTTCGATATGGATGCGCTGAATTTCTCCTGAGGACGGGGGCGGTTCAGCCTCGATTGATGAACTAAAATTGTCCGCAGACTACGCGAATCAAAAAGGCTTCAGCGGAGTGCTGAAGCCTTTGAGTTAACGCGATCTGATATCCGTGTTATGGATTGAATCTAAAGGCGTGAATATCAAACTTGTAATTGGTATTCGTGCCAGCCTCTGGGATGGAGAAGATCAGGTTTTGACCGTTGTGCAGGCCCAGATAAAATTGATCAACAGGCACCGTGACTTCTTGAATGGTATTCCAGCCTCCGGTCGGAGGTAGGTTGAGACTCGCAAGAGTGTAGTTGAAGGTAGGGCTGGGACCCGGCGACTGAATGTTAAGGACGCCGCCCGTACCACCGCTTGAGTAGCGGACCGTTACGGTTTTTGCACCTGCGATGCCGAAGTTAGTGAACAGGAAATATTCAGTTGGGCTGATTGTAGGACGATTTTTGATGTATCCCACTTTCGTGACCATGTCTCTGATCACATTTTGATCACCCTCGGCTGATTCGACATCGTAAGCGGCGGCGTTGATCCAGAATCCAACGTTTTGGAAAGGATTCAGTCCGAATTCAAAGTGATCGAGCTCGAACAAATTGCCCTCACCACCTTCAAAGGTGAGGGAAATGTCAGCCACACCACCTGGGATTTGCGGGATATTGGCAACGAAATCCTGGAAGTTGTTCCAACCACCCGTGTAGTCGATCTTCACGCGTCCGATCTCATTGTTGTAGGGAGGACGTCCGTTATAGATTACGAGTGTTCCGCCTTCTGGGTTGCCGCTGCTCGCTCTGACTTTGATGGAAGCCGCTCCACCCACGAAGTTGATGGCGTCATATTCCATCCAGTTATCCCCAGCAATCAAGTTGATGACTTTGTTTCCAGAGATAAAAATGTCGTCGTCGTAGCTCGGGTAACGCTCGCGATCAAAACTCTCGGCCTCGATGACGGTTCCGACATCACTGCGCTCGAATTTGAAGGACTGGAGATCGTATTGGGAGGTGGTCTGCTCACTATCGACTACCGCCAGCAAAGGAAAACCAGCATCACCGATGTTCGAAATCTCATTTGCATCCAAGGGGACCGTGAAATCCTGAAACGCGTTCCAACCGCCAGTCGGGGTGATGTTGACGGCTGCCAAGTCAGTTCCAGAAGGTCTGCCAAGTCTTAAAAAAAGAGTCCCACCCGTTGTTCCTACAGATGATGCACGAACGGTGACGTGTGTGGCTCCTGTGAAATCATAATTCTCATAGGCCATGTAGGTATCTTGATTCGGGTCGCTTTTGATGTATCCAACTTTGCTCGCCGTTTTGCGAATGATCAAGTTATCGTTTGGATGGGTCTCATAGTTGAAGCTGTTTGCATTGATCACTTGGTCGATCACTGGGATCAGTTGAGCACTGCTGTTTGCAATTCCAACTAGGCTGGCCACAAGGGTAGTGGCGAGCACGTTACTGTTTTTATTTGTGAACATTTGATGTTGTTTTTTGGTTTTTTGGCTTTTGTATCGCAAGAGGTCACAAATGAATCGCACTAAAGATGATTTATAAAACCTCATTTACGATGCTCGATACAGGTGGAAAAGTTCTTCGGTGTGGTCAAGCTCTGAATCAAACTTCACCTATCTCCCGCAGGAGAGTTGACAATTTATCGATAAGTTTTAGCTGGCATTGCTTGGTATTTGATCCACTGGCTCCAAATTCCATAGGATGTGACAATGTTGTCACCTATGCAATGATTGGGCTTCTGATTGGCTTTTTGTGTGGCAAGCACGCAGGTATGAATCAACCCCAAGGAACTTGTTTGCTGGAAGCGTCTTGATCCATTCCGCCGCCGCTTGATTGAATTCGACTCGCTTAATCTAACCACCATTACCCTACAGGAAGACCTCAAGCTCAAACTCTCTGAAAACGACAACTGTAGCCTGATCCTTTTCGGCCGGATTAATGCCATCATCAAAAGCATGCACGGAAGACTCCCCGCATTGGGGCGATCTCCGACTGGCTCACTTCGCCGAGAAACTCAAGCTGATGAATGCCCTGCCCTGCTGCGTATGAAAGGAGCACTTTTTTCCGCCACATTCACCGGGTGCAGTCCACTTCAGAACCGCCGTGTCACTTCACTTGCATCCTGCGGGGCGGTGGAATAGGAATTCCCACCGGGTGGTCTGGTGATCACCCACAACCGAATCAAAACCATGGGAAGACATTTCGAATGCCGCCGCCGGGCGAAGGAATCGCGATGGGCCACGATGTCCAAGGTGTTTCCGAAGCTGGCCAAATCCATCACCATGGCCGCCAAGAGCGGTGGCCCGGACCCGGAATCCAACGCCACGCTGCGGGTCGCCATCAACAACGCGAAGGCGCAGAATCTCTCGAAGGAAAACATCGAAAACGCCATCAAACGCGCCGCCGGCAAGGACGCCGCAGATATTTCCGAAGTCACCTACGAGGGCAAGGGGCCGCACGGGTCGCTCTTCGTCGTCGAGTGCGCGACGGACAATTCCAACCGGACCATCGGCAACTTGAAGATCATTTTCAACAAAAACGGCGGCCAGATGGTGAACGCCGGGCAGCTGGATTTCATGTTCAACCGCAAGTCGGTGATCGAATTCCCCGTGCCGGAAGGGCGTGATTTGGAGGAGCTGGAGCTGGAACTCATCGACGCCGGACTGGAAGAACTCTCGGTGGATGACGGCGTTGTTTCCGCCATCGGCGAGCTCAGCGCCTTCGCCAGCCTGAGCCATGCGGTGGAGGCGGCGGGCATCGTGCCTACGAAATCCAGCCTCCAGCGCCTGCCCACCCAGCCCGTCGAACTGACCGAGGAGCAGATGGAGGAAGTCGAAGCGCTGCTCGACAAGATCGAGGACGATGACGACGTGCAGGCGGTGTTTACGAATCTGGCGTAAATTTGGCGGAATTTCTGCGACCACCGACCGAGGAGTTCATGAGAATTTTCGCCCCATCCTTGTTCTTTGGTATCATCGGGCTGCTCGCGGGTTGCTCTGACAATGCCGATGTCCGTGCGATGATGCCTGCCCAAGCGGTGGCCTCGCACCGCACCGGAGAGCCGATCCAAGCCGTAGTGATCAACGGCACCGCGCGGGACGGCGTGCTTCCAAACATCGAGAACGAGGATTTCAGGGAAGCTCTGGAGCGGTCGCTGGTCCGGAGCGGGAAATTCAGCGAAGTCGGTGGCGGCGGCTTCCGGGTGGAGGCGTTCATCACCTCCATTCACCCCGAGCGAGTGGGCGACAAACTGCGGGTGACCCTGGAAACCCGCTACGCGCTGCGCCGTCGATCCTTGGTGGTCTGGCGGAAATCCATCCGCTCCAGCTACGAGGTGCCGATTTACGAAATACATTCCGATGAAATCCGGGTGCGGGATGCGACCAAGGGCGCGGCCCGCGAGAACATCCGCATGCTCGTCCGCTTGCTGGACCAGCAGCGGTTTTAGGACGGCGTGTCCCGGCGATCTCTGCGGGGTTTGTCCTGCTGGGTGCCGCGTATTGATCTTTGTCGAATGAGGAAAAGGGACTTTACTATCCCTTTCTTGGCTGCGGTTGAAGAAAAGAGGCGACAGTAAGGTCGCCACTCCTCAGGTGGCGAGATTACTCCAGGCGGTCATTCCCGGCGGAGGTGCGGGCATCACTGACGGCGGTGTTGATGGCGGCGAGAATGCGCCTTGCCCCGGTTCCTCCGAATGCGCAATGTTCCTCCATGACTGAGATCATTTTCGGTAGCTGCTCACCACAAGCTCACCGTCGGGGAATTGCTCGCCAAGCTGGATTTGTAACTGGTAGGCAAATCCAGGAATGTTGAAATGCCCAACCTGATACTTCTTCGAGAAGATGAATCAAATCCTCCTCACAAAGATTCTCCCAAGAACTCTTACCTTTAGCGCCTTGTGGTTGCTCCTTTTTTCTCATGGTAAGAGCGAGATGTGGCTTTTGTCTGCTGTTGGACTCCTTGTGCTGGATGTAATGATATTCGTTTTAATGCTATTCTGGAGGTCGCGTAGTATCGGGTTTACCAGTGAAGCTGTGATTGTGTGTGGTATCAAGATTCCCAGGGATGACATCCAGTCATGGCAAGTGTTCAGGGCATGGACCGACGGCGAACCACGCCGACACATCGAGCTTCAACTAGAGAAAGCTCCCATTTCATCAATCGGGTGGTGGCTTGTTGAGCTGTTTGAGCCAGTTTCCGTTTTTGGGGGACTTGGTCGGGGAGCTTTGCTATCATCCGAGCCAAGAATCGTGGTAGCACTTAAGAGCTGGGATCTCACCACGGGCGAGATTAGCGAGGCATTTAATTCAAGCAAATCGGGTCACAGGGAGTGATTGGCTGTTTGGTATTGCACCGCCTCGTGTATGGCTTTTGAAAACGGTCGGGTTTTTCATTTCAACAAAATGGGGCCATGCTTTGATCAGTCGGCCGCCGTCTGTCGGCTGGGAGTAACAGGAGACTCGATTCCACGGCATCCGCGCTGGAGGAGAAGCAGGAACTCGACGCAGATGAGTCGGCGCGGCTGAAACAGGTTTGGAAGAAGTTGGTGCGGATGCTTCACCCGGATCCGAGAATCGAATGGCGAGGCGGATGAGGTGAGGGAACTGGCCGGCGATTTGCCGTTCCAGGAGGAAGAGATCTTCCCCGCATCCCGCCCTTTACAAGCCGGATGATCCCTGCCACACACCTGGAAATTTAGCCACCCGGCGTCCATTTACCCAACTTCCCACGACCATGCCCAAAGATACCTCGATCCGGAAAATTCTCGTCATCGGCTCCGGCCCCATCGTCATCGGCCAGGGTTGCGAATTTGACTACTCCGGCGTCCAGGCGTGCAAGGCACTGAAGGAAGAAGGCTACGAAGTCATCCTCGTGAACTCGAATCCGGCGACGATCATGACGGACCCGGAATTCGCGCATCGCACTTACATCGAGCCGATTACGCCGGAAGTGGTGGAAAAAATCATCATCCGTGAGAAGCCGGACGCCCTGCTCCCGACGCTGGGCGGCCAGACGGCGCTGAACACCTCGATGTCGCTCTACAAGTCCGGCACGCTCGACAAACACGGCGTCCGCATGATCGGTGCCAAGGCCGAGGCCATCGACATGGGCGAGGACCGCCAGCTTTTCAAGGAGGCGATGATCCGCATCGGCCTGGACATGCCGCGCTCCGGCATCGCCCACACGATGGAGGAGGCGAAGAAGGTGGCTGAGGAAATCGGCACGTTTCCGCTGATCATCCGCCCGGCATTCACGCTCGGCGGCCAGGGCGGCGGCATCGCCTACAACCGTGAGGAGTTCGAGGAAATCATTCACCGCGGGCTCGATCTCTCGCCCGTGACCGAGGTGCTCATCGATGAATCGCTGCTCGGGTGGAAAGAATTTGAAATGGAAGTCATGCGAGACTGCGCCGACAACTGCGTGGTCATCTGCTCCATCGAGAACCTCGACCCCTGCGGCGTCCACACCGGAGATTCCATCACCGTCGCACCGATCCAGACGCTCACGGACCGCGAGTATCAGATCATGCGCGATGCTTCATTCGCGGTCATCCGCGAGATCGGCGTGGAGACCGGTGGCTCGAACATCCAGTTCGCCACCTGCCCGAAAACCGGCCGAATGATCGTCATCGAGATGAACCCCCGGGTTTCCCGTTCCTCCGCACTGGCTTCCAAAGCGACCGGATTTCCCATCGCGAAAATCGCGGCGAAACTCGCCGTCGGCTACACGCTCGACGAGCTGCCGAACGACATCACCCGCGTCACGCCCGCTTCGTTCGAGCCGACCATCGACTACGTGGTGACGAAAATCCCGCGTTTCACCTTCGAGAAATTTGTGACGGCTAACCCAGTTCTCACCACCTCGATGAAGTCTGTCGGCGAGGCGATGGCGATCGGCCGCACCTTCAAGGAGTCCATGCAGAAATGCCTGCGCTCGCTGGAAACCGGGCGCTGGGGCTTCGGCTTCGACAAGAAAGACCCGGAAAACCCAACCCGCGACGAGATCACCCGCAAGCTCCAGATTCCCAATGCCGAGCGCATTTTCTGGCTGCAAACCGCGTTCGTGAACGGCTGGACGCTGGAGGAAATTTTCGACGCCACCCAGATCGACCCATGGTTCCTCCGCCACCTCCAGCAAATCGCACAGGAAGGCAAGCAACTCGCGTCACTCGACCTCAAGCGTGCGAAGAAACTCGGTTTCTCCGACCGCCAGATCGCCATGGCCAAGGGCACCACCGAAGACGAAGTCCGCGCCGAGCGCAAAGCGAAGGGCATCATCCCCGGCTACCGCCTGGTCGATACTTGTGCCGCCGAGTTCGAGGCCTACACCCCGTATTTCTACTCGTCCTACGGCGACGAAAACGAAGCCCGCCAGTCGGACAAAAAGAAAATCATCATCCTCGGCGGCGGGCCTAACCGCATCGGCCAGGGCATCGAATTCGACTATTGCTGCGTCCACGCCGCCTTCGCGCTCAAGGACCTCGGCTACGAGACCATCATGGTCAACTCGAACCCCGAGACCGTATCCACCGACTACGACACCTCGGACAAGCTTTTCTTCGAGCCGCTCACGTTAGAAGATGTGCTCAACATCTGCGACCAGGAAAAACCCCACGGCGTCATCGTCCAGTTCGGCGGCCAGACCCCGCTCAACCTCGCCGCCGACCTCGAACGCCACGGCGTGCCGATCATCGGCACCTCGCCGAAATCGATCGAACAGGCCGAAGACCGGAAATTCTTCTCCGCCCTGCTCGACAAGCTCAACCTCAAGCAAGCCGAAGCCGGCACCGCGACGAACGAGGAAGAAGCCCTCGTCATCGCCAACCGCATCGGCTACCCCGTGCTCGTCCGTCCGTCCTTCGTGCTCGGCGGCCGCGGCATGATGATCGTTTACTGCGACGCAGAGCTCACCCGCTACATGCGCGAGGCCGTCATCGCCTCGCCAGAGCGCCCGGTGCTCGTCGACCGCTTCCTCAACAACGCGACCGAGGTCGATGTCGATTGCATTTCTGATGGAGAAACTTCAGTGGTCGGAGCGATCATGGAGCACATCGAGCAAGCCGGCATTCACTCCGGCGACTCCGCGTGCGTCATCCCCGCGTTCTCGCTATCAGAATCCATCAAGGCGGAAATCACCCGCGCCGCCATCGAACTCGCCCGCGAGCTCAAGGTCCGCGGTTTGATGAACATCCAGTTCGCGGTGAAGGACGAGCAACTCTACGTCATCGAGGTCAACCCGCGCGCCTCCCGCACCGTGCCGTTCGTGAGCAAGGCCACCGGCGTTTCCCTCGCCAAGCTCGCCGCCAAGGTCATGGTCGGCGAAAAACTCGCAGACCTCGGCTACACCCAGACCATCGTGCCCGCGCATTTCTCAGTGAAAGAGGCCGTCTTCCCGTGGAACCGCTTCCCCGGCATCGACATCGTGCTCGGCCCGGAAATGAAGTCCACCGGCGAGGTCATGGGCATCGACGCCGACTGGGGCATGGCCTACGCGAAATCGCAGATCAGCGCCTTCAACCCGCTGCCCACCGAGGGCAACGTCTTCCTCTCCGTCGCCGATCTCGACAAAAACCGCGCCGTGCAAGTCGCCCGCGACCTCTCCGAACTCGGCTTCAAAATCTATTCCACCGGCGGCACCCACGCCCGCCTCGTCGCCGAAGGCATCCCGAGCCACCGCGTTTATAAAGTCCTCGAGCAGGCCCGCCCGAACGTGATCGACATGATGAAAAACAACGAAATCCATTTCATCATCAACACCCCGTCCACCCACGAGTCCCGCGCCGACGAGATCCTGATCCGCTCCACCGCCATCGCCCAAAAAATTTCCCACGCCACCAACCTCGCCGCCGCAGAAGCCTCTGTGAAAGCAATGCGCTCGCTGAAGACGCGGGAGTTCACGGTGAAGAGTATTCAGGAGTATCATGCGTGAGGTTTTCAACGTGCTGTAACCCAGGCGATCAAAGGTTGACGCTGCAGGGCGGCGTCCGTGATGTTGGTGCTCGCTGAAATGAAACGTCCCTCCCACGACTGGCTGTCACCGCTCAACTCTCTGCTCGGCGGGGATAAAGTCACCACCGCCGCCGAGATCCTTGCTGCAAATTCCGGAGACAAGTGGTCCGCGAGCCATCCGCCCGATGTCGTGGTTTTTGCGGAAAACACGGCCGATGTGGCGGCAGTGTTGAAATTCGCCAATGCCCACAAAATCCCAGTCACGACCCGCGGCGCGGGCTACGGCTACGTCGGCGGTTGTGTGCCGGTCCACGGCGGCATCGTGCTTTCCACCTCGCGGATGGATCGGATTCTTGGGATGTACCCGGAGGACGGCGTGGCGATCGTCCAGCCGGGCGTGATCACCAAGACACTGCAAGAGGCAGCACATGCGGTCGGTTGGGACTACCCGCCGGATCCCGCTTCCCGCAAGGATTGCTCTATCGGCGGAAACATCGCCACCAACGCCGGCGGCCCGCGTTGCTTGAAGTACGGCGTGACCCGTAGCTACGTGCTCGGGCTGGAAGTCGTGCTATCCAGCGGCGAAATCCTCCGCACCGGGGGACGGCTGCATAAAAACAAGACCGGCTTCGACCTCGTCGGGTTGTTCACCGGATCCGAGGGAATGTTAGGCGTCGTCACCGAGGCCACTCTCCGCCTGATCCCACGGCCCGCTAGCCGGGCGATGCTGGCGGCGATTTTTCCCGAGTTCGAAATGGCTGCTGCCGCCGTGCAGTCCATCCTCAACGCTGGCCACCTGCCCTCCGCGCTTGAAATCACCGACGCCTTCACCCTCGCCGCTGCGAGAAAAAAACTCGGTGCCGATGTTTTTCCACCCGGTAACGCCCATCTCATCGTGG
>JBOFET010000521.1:0-7753 GCA_051648225.1 Luteolibacter sp. | reverse complement strand
ACCGACGAGCAGATCGCGGAAATCACGCCGGACCCGGCCAAGCAGAAGGCGCTGCGTGGCGGATGTTTCTCCGCGATCATCGCGCCGGATGGATCGCATCTGTGCGAACCGGTCACCGAAGGAGAAGGCATGGCGATTGCTGATCTCGACTTCGACCTCATCACCAAGCGGAAACGCATGATGGATTCCGTCGGCCACTACAGCCGGCCGGATCTTTTCGACCTCCGTGTGGACAAAACTCCGCGCCCCGCGCTCACCGAAATTTCCCAAGATGCAGACACTCGACTTCCCAACCGCCCTGTTCTCGAAGAAGCAATGGCTGCTCTCTGAGCTTCAATCCGCCGGGCTTCGCGTCGGTCAGGCCGATGCCACCGCGCCCTCGCGCAGCGGCGGCGCGGGGCCGACCGACCACAAGGCGGTCACGGTGTTAGGCACGACGATCATGGTGCCGATCCACACTCGGGGTGCCGCTTCGTCGCCGTTTTTCACCGGGCCGGTTGGGGAAAAAGGAGTGGCCGCGTTGTTCCGCGACGGCGAGCAAATCGCGAGCATCCAGTTCCCGCCGGAGCCGAAATTTTACGGACTGAGCACGGCGGAGGGCATCCCGTATTGGAAAATCGCGCAACTCCACTCGGAGCGCGTGCTCGCCACCACGCTTTTGCAAACGTGCATCCGCTACGGAAATTCCAGCACACGCTGCCAGTTCTGCGCCATTGGCGAGTCGCTCAAAGCCGGTCGGACCATCAAGGAAAAATCCCCCGCGCAACTTGCGGAGGTCGCTGCCGCCGCACAGAGATTAGACGGCATCGACAACGTCGTCATGACCACCGGCACCCCGCCGACATCGGATCGCGGGGCGGCCGTGCTCGCTGCCGCCGCGTATGCAATCAAGCAGGCGACGAATCTCCCCATCCAGGCCCAATGCGAGCCGCCGGATGATTTCCACTGGTTCGTCAAACTCCGCGCCAACGGCGTCGATTCGCTCGGCATGCACCTCGAAGCGTGGGACGAATCCGTCCGCCACCGGATCATGCCCGGAAAAGCCGAGGTTCCGATGAGTTACTACATGGAAGCCTTCGCCGCCGCCGTGAAAGTCTTCGGCCGCGGGCAGGTCAGCACCTACCTGCTCGCCGGACTCGGTGACAGTGTGGAAAGCCTGCTCGAAGGCAGCCGCCAGCTCATTTCCCTCGGCGTCTATCCGTTCGTCGTGCCCTTCGTCCCGGTCACCGGCACGCCGCTCGCCAGCCACGCGCCGCCGACTGCGGAGTTCATGAAAGCCGTGCTCGCCCCGCTCGGCGCAATGCTCACTGAAGCTGGCATGACATCTGATACCGTCAAAGCCGGATGCGCGAAATGCGGGGCCTGCAGCTCGCTCTCCGCATTCGAGAAAACCAACTGCTCCCATGCCTGAAACCACCTTCACCGCAGAACTTCCAGACGGCACATTCCAGCCGTGCTACTCGCCATCCTCCGTGGTGAAAAATTATTTTAAACCCGGCCAAGTGGTTTCCGCCAGCGAGTTCATCGAACTCTCGCGCACCGCGCTAACAGAAGCTTCCGAACGCGTCCGCCAGAAGTTCGGATTCTCCTGCACCGCTGCTTCCGCCTCGCTGCACGACATCGAGCGCTGGGCCGGAGCACTCCCGCCGGACACGCCGATCACCATTCTCCACATCAGTTAGGCCATGCCATTCGCAGAAACAGAATACATCTCCGTCATCATCATCGGTGGTGGCCAAGCGGGACTTTCCGCCAGCTACTGCCTCCGCCAGCGCGGTGTGGACGACCACATCATTTTCGAGAAGCGGCGCATCGCCCACTCATGGCGGTCGGAACGGTGGGACAGTTTCTGCCTGGTCACGCCTAACCACCAATGCCGCCTGCCCGGCCATTCTTACGACGGCGACGATCCCGAAGGCTTCATGCTGAAGGACGAAATCGTGGACTACATCGAGCGCTACGCGAAAAAATTCCGCCCACCCGTGCTCGAAGGTGTCACCGTCACTTCCGTCACTAAGCGCGACGGCTATTTCCACGTCACCACCAACCACGGGAATTGGTATTGCGACGACGTCATCGTCGCCATCGGCGGCTTTCACATCCCCTTCGTCCCGCCTGGTGCCGAGCGGATTCCGGGTTCTATCAAGCAGATCCACTCGGTCGATTACAAGCGCCCCTCACAGATCCCCGAGGGGGAAACGCTCATCGTCGGCTCCGGCCAATCCGGCGTGCAGATCATGGAAGACCTCCATCTCGAAGGTCGCAAAGTTCATCTCTGCCTCGGCAACGCCCCGCGCTCGCCGCGCCGCTACCGGGGGAAGGACGCGGTCACCTGGTTAGAAGAAATGGGTTATTACAAAACCACCATCGCCGAGCATCCGGACAAGGCGAAAGCCATCAACGGCACCAACCATTATCTAACCGGAAGGAACGGTGGCCATGAAATCGATCTCCGCAAATTCGCACTCGAAGGCGTGAAACTCTACGGCTTCGTCGAGGGCATCGACTTCGAAAAATTCACCACCCGCCAAGACCTCGCCGACAAGCTCGATAGCGCGGACCGATCCTACAACGGCATCTGCCAGCGCATCGACGACTACATCGCGGAGGCCGGCATCGATGCGCCGGAAGAGCCGCACTACACGCCCGCCTGGGTGCCCGAAACCGAACCCACCGAACTCAACTTCGCGGAGAATAATATCACCAGCATCGTCTGGTGCATCGGCTTCCACCCGGATTTCAAATTCATCAAACTGCCCGTCTTCAACATGCGCGGCTTCCCCGAGACCGACCGTGGCGTCACCGAAATTCCCGGCCTCTATTTCCTCGGCCTGCCGTGGCAGCACACCTGGGGTTCCGCGCGATTCTCCGGCATTGCCGAAGATGCGGACTACATCGCCGAAAAAATCAAAGCCAGCATTCCCGAACCCGCCACTTGCGAGCCATGAAAAATGAATCGAAACGCAGAGGCGCGGAGGAGAAGAAAAAGTTGTTCAGTCCGGCTCTGCGATTCTCTCTGCGTCCTCCGCACCTCTGCGTTTCGATTTCCAAATCTCAGTCGCCATGATCCTCGAAAATTTCCCCCACTACAGTCCGCACGATTTCGTCTTCAAGATCGCGAAATCCAAGGAAGACCTCGACGGTTTTTTCTCCGTCCGTCGCGACATTTTCTGTGAGGAGCAGGCGATCTTCGTCGGAGACGACCGGGATGTGTTCGACGAGTCGATGATCCCTATCATTTGCAAGACGCTCATCGTCGGCATGGAAGACAGCGTCGCCGGGGTGGTCCGCATCGACGAGCGCAAGCCCGGCGTCTGGCATGGTTCGCGGCTGGGCGTGGCGAGGGATTTCCGCCGCATCCGCCACTTCAGCCCCGGCGTGGCGGTGAGAAATTTACAGCCCTGCTACCATGGACTCGGGGCCTTGGGAGCGGGCTTGATCCACAAGGCCGTCTCCACCGCGAATGCGCTCGGCTGCCATGAGTTCCTCGCCACCGTGCAGAGCCAGAACGCCCGGTTCTTCCAGCGGCTGCATTGGGATCCGCTCGGGGAAATCATCCTCCACGGTATCCCCCATGTGCGGATGCGCGCGGACCTCGGATACTATCAGGCAGCCGCGCGCGTCGCATGAATTTCCCCACCAAGCTGGCATGCGTCGATCTACCAGACGAGCCACCCGCCATGGATCTTGTTTCCCTAGCCACATTCCTCGGATCCCACCCCGCCGTGGTGGAGAAGGCCCACATCTGGCAGTCCTACGATCCCGCGCTCGAGGTTTCCGGAAATACGCGGCTCGGCGACGATTGTGCGGCCATCGCCAATCCCTCGGGGACCGGACATCTGTTATTCGCGGCGGAAGGAATGTTGGAATCCTTCGTCGAGGATGATCCCTGGTTCGCGGGCTACTCGGCAGTGATGGTAAATCTATCCGACGTTGCGGCCATGGGCGGGCGGGCGGTAGCGATCACCGACGTGCTGTGGACGCCGGGCGGGCGGATTTCCGAGATCATCTGGAGCGGCATGCGGGCGGCGGCGGCGGCCTACGGAGTGCCCATCGTAGGCGGTCACACATCGCGCAGCCATTCTGGAAGAGCCATGCTGGGCGCGGCGGTGCTGGGCCATGCCGGAGACCGGCTGATCACCAGCTTCGACGCCAGACCGGGCGACCGGCTTGTCATCGCCATCGACATGCACGGGAGCTATCAGAACGACAAGCCTTTCTGGAACGCCAGCACGCTCACCCCGCCTGAGAGACTGCGAGCGGATCTGGAGATGCTTCCTCTGTTGGCGGAAAAAGGCCTCTGCCGCGCGGGCAAGGACATCAGCAATGGTGGCATCATCGGCACCCTGGCGATGCTCTGCGACTGCTCCGGAGTGGGAGTGGTTCTTGATTTGGGTAACCTGCCGTGCCCGCCGGAGGTGGACATTCGGAAATGGCTGATTTCATTTCCAAGCTATGGATTCCTGCTGGCGATTTCCGAAGACGATCTGGAAAGCACCATCAGCCACTTCAGCGCCACTGAAATCATCTGCCGCGAGATCGGGCATTTCACCGAGCGGTCCGGCATCGCCCTCACGGCGGGCGGCGAGGAAATGGAGCTGGTCAATCTAGCGGAATTAGGCGAGATGAAGGTAAAGCCAACCTGAAATCCCACAGTTAGACCCCACTCGTGACTCGCTCTCTGTTCATTTTCCTGATTCTCTCGTCCGCTCTCTTCAGCGCGGAACAAAATCCACGCCTGGACTTCGCCCTCGGGATGCTCGCCGAGTCCCGCGGGGATGCGGCGGAGGCGGCGCTCCGGTTTGAAAACGCCCGTGCTGCGGATCCTCTTGCCCTGCCGCTCGTGAGTCGTGCCGTCGCGCATGAGCTGGCTGCGGGAAATCGTTCCGCCGCGGTGAAGCTCTATCGGGACCTCGCCACTGCCAGGCTGGACGAGTTGGAAATCCAGCTCGGCTACGCGGATTTCCTCGACGAGCAGGGCAGGGGAGATGCGCTCGCCTTCAAGCTTTCCCGCGAGGCTCTGGAAGCCGCACTCCGCAAGCACCCCGCCCACCCGCAGTTGATCCGCCGCTTGTTCCACCGCGCGCAGCGGGCGGGTGACGAGTCCCGGCAGATCGCGCTGCTCGACCAACTCCCGCCGGACGATCCCGAGTCCGTGCTTCTTTATGGGTCGCTTTCCCGCAGCGTGTTCGATGCCGGGGACCCAGCCGCCCGCGAAAAGGTGGACCAGCGGTTTCTCCTGGCCATGGACTCACACCCGGATTCCCGGAACCTCGCCCGCGCCGCTTCGGAACATTTCCGCGAGACCGGCCGTGCCGACCAAGCGATCGACATCCTCAAGCGCCACGTCGCCGCCGAGCCCTCGTCGCTGGAACTGCGGACGCGTCTCGGCATCCTCTGCTTCGCGGCGAAACGCGATGCGGAGGGCGAGTCCGCGCTCAAGGCGGTGCTTGCCATCCATCCTCGCCAAGCCATGGCCCACCAGACGCTGGCGAAATTCTATCGACTCCGCGACCAGCCGGATCCCGCCCGTTTCCACGCCGGTGAGTTGCTGAAAATCCGCGGCGGTTCGCCCACCGAGTTCATCACCCTCGCGGACGAATGGCTCGCTGCGGACGACGCCAAACAAGCACGGATTTTATTGGAAAAGGCCGTTTTCGATTCTCCAGACCACCCCGAGCTTGCCCGCAAGCTCGCCATCGCCACCCGCCGTGATCCAGCCACGCGCGACTCCGCCGCCCGTCTTTTCCGCGCGGCGGAGGCCACCCAGCAAGACCTCGCCGCCACCGAACCCGCGTTCTTGCTCGAGTCTGCCGAGGTCATGATCGATGCCGGCCAGAGCAAAGCGGCCGAGGAGCGCCTGCGTACCGCCATCAAATCCTACCCGCCGGAAGCGAAGAAGGAAACCGCCGCCGCGCTCCGCCGGTTAGCCCTGCTGTGGGAAACCGAGAAGCGCAATCCAGACGCCGCCCGCGCCCTGCGACAGCGCGCGGATGCCCTTGACCGTTAAGTTTTATGAGGGAATTCCCTTGCTGCAAAAGGCTTGCACAAGTCCGGGTCCGGCACTAACTCCTGCGCCTATGGCACTCGAAACCACGCTCATTCTCTTCAAACCCGATGCGGTCTCCAAAAACATCGCCGGCCAGGTTCTCTCCCGTTTCGAAGCGCACGGCTTCAAGATCCGGGGCATGAAAATGATGGTTCTCAGCGATGAAATCCTCGCGGAACACTACTCACACATCGCCGACAAGCCGTTCTTCCCCGCCGTCCGCAACTTCATGCAAGAGGCTCCGGTCATCGCGCTCGCCCTTGAGGGCGAGGACGTCATCACCGCCGTCCGCGACTTGCTCGGGCCGACCGACTCGATGGTCGCCGCCGCCGGAACCATCCGCGGCGACTTCGGTTTCAAGGACGCGGACGCGAAAATGCGCAACGTCTGCCACGCCTCCGACTCGGTCGAGGCTGCACAGGCCGAGCTCAAGCGCTTCTTCAAGGACGGCGAAATCTTCGCCTACTGAGATGCTAGTCGAGCGCGTCAAATACGTCATCTGGGCCGCCGACCTGGCGCGGGCAACCGCATTTTACCAACACACCTTCGGCGCGGAGGTAACGCGTTCCAACGCCCACATTTCCGAGCTCGATCTCGCCGGAGCCACCCTCGGCATCCACGGCGGCGGCGAGGGGAAACGCACTTGGACCGGCATCAGTATTCAAGTCGCAGACGTCGTCGCCGGAGCTGCCGAGGTGGTGGCGCACGGCGGCGGTCTGGTCCGTGAGCCGCAGGAAGAAGACGGCGAAGCCCCGCACCTCGCGATGTGCTTCGACCCGGACGGGAACGAGTTCATGCTCATCCGTAAGAGATAGAGGCCGCAGCAAACTACCGGACAGCACGCTTCCACTAAATCTTTCGCGGAGCAACGGGGCAGAGTACGATGCAGCACGCAGTGGCGGTAAGCGGCTGGCCGTCCAGCTGCCATGGGAGCCGCACAGGCTGGAGGCATCTATCCCTGCGAGGGAATCTGGAAGCCGTTTGAACGGCGGTCATCCCCCGCCGCAGACCTTGTTGGAATGGACGGAGTGATCGCTTAGTCCGATGGCCACAAGTGATTGCCGAAACGGAGTTCCATGGAGCGGCGGATTGCCTCGGGCGGTGCGGGATGCGCTTTGCGTCTCATTAAGACTCGCTATCACTCGCTCTGCATTCCGATCCGCCGAAGCCCATGAATCGGCGATGAGACGAGCGGATGCGCATTTCATCGGCAGCTCATGGGCCACAGCGATTCGGAGATCGCTGCTCCTCGCCTCAGCGTCGCGCCGTGCTTCAAGCCGGATAGCGGTAACAACTTTTGGCAAACGGTCTAAGTTGTTGGAAGGACCCCGGACCAAGTTGCCGCATTACCCCGCGCACATTTCGCTGAAACTCCTCCAGCACATCGCCGGAGTGCGGAACTGCGGGCAGCTCATTTTCGGACTCCCCCGCACAGTCACCAAGCCGGTCAGTTTGGACCTGGATCGGAAAATCTAGATTCAGAAAAGTCCCTCAACCACCCCGACTCGTAGTTCCGAAAGCGGTGGATTCATTTGTGGCGGAACTGTCACCTCGGTCATTTCCAAGCGTCCAGAGATTGGAAACCTGAAACCAAGTCGTTGGATATCAGTTCGTCATTCCCAAACCGGGTCACTGCGATTTGCTAGAGTGATTCCGAATACCTCGCCGTATTCAATTAGATTGCGAAATAAACCTCGCCATCAG
>JBOFET010000520.1:0-4251 GCA_051648225.1 Luteolibacter sp. | reverse complement strand
ACATGGAAATGGGAGGTGAAATTTGAAAAAACGAGAGGCGGCCTTGCGGGCACGGAGAAGATTTGCGTTTCGCAGTTCCGGTGTCGATGCCTTTGGTGATGCCGCCGTGCGAGAATGCTCAGTAGGTGAGGATGGCGTGCACCGGGTGGGGGACTAACAGGCTGCGACCTTGGAGAAACCCGAGCTCGATGAGCACGGAGATACCGACGAGGTTGGCACCAAGCTCGTCCAAAAGTTTCACCGCAGCGGCGGCGGTGCCGCCCGTGGCTAGCAGATCATCGACGAGCAGCACGGATTCGCCGGGCTTCACGGCGTCTTCGTGAAGCTCGATGATGGACTCGCCGTATTCGAGGGAATAGGCGGTCTGTCGGGTTTTCCACGGCAGTTTGCCTTTTTTCCTCACCGGGACGAAGCCCACGCCGAGGCGGTCGGCGACGGCGGCGGCGAAGATGAAGCCGCGGGCGTCGATGCCGACGACCTTGTCGATTTTCACCCCGCCGGTGGTTTCGCAGAGCAGGGAGATGGATTCGCGGAAGAGCTTGCCGTCCGCGAGGACGGGGGTGATGTCCTTGAAGATGATGCCCGGTTTCGGGAAATCGACCACATCACGGATAGCTGCACGGAGGGCGGCGGTTTTCATGTGGCGGGGAGACTAGGTGGCGGTTTTGCGGAAGGGAAATCCAAATGACGTGAGAGAGTGATTCTACCTGTTGTGCAGGGGGAAATTTCTTGGGCGAGGAGGGGCGGATTTTCGCTGGAATTCCGGTTTGGCCGGACCATGGTCGCGACATGGGGATGACGCAATTTCAGAAGCTGGCCGCAGCGGCCTTGGTTTCGGTGCTGGTGTTGATGTTTGTGGGGCCGACGGTGCGGGTGACCGGTGCGGGGATGGGTTGCCCGGACTGGCCGATGTGCTGGGGTCGGCTGATTCCGCCGACGAGCGCGGAGGGGGTGGATTTTTCCAAGCTGCCGATCGAAAAGTTCCAGCGCAAGGCGGTGCGAATGGGGCGTGATCCGGCGACGATCACTGAGGAAACGCTGCGCAAGGAGTTCAACCCGCGCCACGTGTGGACGGAGTTTGTGAACCGCTTGACGAGCTTGCCGGTGGGGTTTTTCTCCTTGGCGACGTTCATCGCGGCATTTTGGCAGCGTGAGAAGCGCCCGCAGGTGTTTTGGATGGCTTTTACTTCTCTGGCGCTGGTGCTCATCAACGCGTGGATGGGCGCGCGGGTGGTTTACAGCGGGCTGAGTCCCGGGGTGCTAACGGTGCATCTCGCGCTGGCGATGGGGCTGCTAGGCACGCTGATGTACTGCGCGTGGCGTGGCACCGACACCCCGTGGCGTATCCAGCTGAACGCGCCGGTGGACGGGAAGCTCCGGCTGGCGGTGAACTTGCTGTTAGCGGTAATTTTGCTGGAAGGCATTCTCGGATCGCAGGTGCGGGAAATCACCGACGAGATGGCGAAATTCAAACTGAACGTGGAGCGTTCCACCTGGATCGGGGAGCTGGAGGTGGCCTGGGTGTATGTGGTTCACCGGAGTTTTTCCTGGGTGGTGTTAGGCGCGGCGGTATGGGCGTGGCGGCTCACGAAGCGGCACCGGATCGGCGGGCCGGGTCGAGTCGAGCGGGTCGCGGTCGGGATCGTGCTCGCGCAGATGGTGCTGGGTGTGGTGATGGCACAGATCCACATCTACTCATGGGTGCAGGTGCTGCATGTGGGGCTGGCGGCGATCCTGCTCGCCTTTGTCTGGCTGTGGCGGTTCGGGCTGACCAAACCGGCGGTGTAGAAAGTGACGGCTTAACGTCTCGGCGCCAGCAAGCCGTATTTCGGGCTGAACAGGTAGGCGGCGACAAATAACAGCCCGAGCACGATGACGATGGCCGGGCCGGGTGCGATGCCGAGTTTCCCCGAAACAAGCACCGCCAGCACTGAGCCGATGCCGCCGATCAACCCGCCTCCCCAGAAGAGCGCGGACGTGCGGTCAGTAAGGAGTGAGACCGTGGCGGCCGGTGTGACGAGGAGGCCCACCGACAGCACGCAGCCCACGGCCTGGAGGGATGAAACGAGCGCGAGCACCAGCAGGCCGAAAATCAGATACTGGATGGAGCGCACCGGCACGCCTTGGGCTGCGGCCACGTTCGGCTCGAATAAGGTGAGCAGGATGGGTCGCATCAGCAGATTGGTGACGAGTAGAGTGAACGCTCCGATGCCGAAAGCGATCCAGATATCGGCATTTCCCACCGCGATGATATCGCCGAAGAGCCAGTGTTCGAGTTCCTGGCGGGTGTCGAGTTTCGGCAGCAGGGCGATGCCTGCGGCAAAGGCGGCGGTGTAAAGCACGGCGAGCGCGGTGCCTTGTTCCACCCGGTTCCCCCGGGCCACGGCCACCGAACCGAGTCCGACTAACAGCGCGGCGAACATCGCGCCAAGAAAGGCATTCCACTGGCTGAGTGCGCCAGTGATGAAGATCCCGAGCGCGATGCCGGGAAGCATGGTGTGCGACAGGGCCGAGACGGAGAGGGCATTGCGCCGCAGGACCACGAAGCCGCTGAAGAAGCCGTTGGCAAACCCGATGAAGCCGGCGGTGGCGAGCGCCCGCTGATAGAATGGGTGGCTGAGGAGTTCGAAATCCATGGATCAGGTGAGGGCTGCGGGCTCGTCGAAGGTGCGGGCGATCAATTCCGGTGTGAGGATTTCCGACACCGGTCCGAAGGCGAGCGGCCGGGTGGCGAGGACCAGTGCTTCATCGAAAAGGTGCGGCACCGTGTTGAGATCGTGGTGGGAGGCGATGACGAGGCGGCCCTCGTGGGCGAGCTTAGCCAGCAAGTCTCCGAGCAGGTGGGAGGCGTTCCGGTCGAGACCAGTGAACGGCTCGTCTAGCAGCAAGACATGAGCCTCCTGCGCTAGGGCACGGGCGAGGAAAGCGCGTTGTTGCTGGCCGCCGGAAAGCTCGCGGATCTGGCGATTTTGCAGGTCGAGCAGTGCGAGAGAGTCGAGCGCCCGATCCACCGCCGCGCGGTCCTCGGGGGAAAATTTCCGCCACCAGCCCGTTTGCGGGTAGCGCCCCATTTCGACCAATCCGCGGACGGTGATGGGGAAGGACCAGTCCACCTCCTCGCGCTGTGGCAGGTAGGCGAACTCGCGCGACCACTTCTTCACCGCCGTGCCGCGCCACCGGATGGCACCGCTGTCCCGTGGAACCAGCCCGGCGATGGCCTTGAGCAAGGTGCTCTTCCCCGCGCCATTCGGACCGATGAGAGCCACACGATTCCCGCAAGAAGTGGCGAGGGAAACATTTTCTAACGCCAAGACGCGACGGTAGCGGACGGTCACCTGGTCGATCACCAGCTCGTGATGGTGCTGGTGATGGGCGCAGCAGTCATGGTGGGCTTCGCTCATGGGGTGACGGGGAGAGGGAGTTCCAGGAAATCGTCGATGTCACCCTCTGCATCGAAGACATGGGTGAGCGTTTCCTGCCCCGTAGCTTCGAGGGTGATCTTCGCAAACCGGTGCTCGCCTTGGGCGGTGGGTTGTTTCCAACGGATGACCAGTCCGAGGCGAGGGTTCCTGGAATCCAACTCAAGGACGCCGGAAATCGACAAGCCATCCGAGGGGATTTGGCGGATCACTTTGCCAGTGTCGATCTCGACTTGGGCGGCGGGCGCGGAGAGCAAAAGGCGAAATGGGATGGCACCCCCGCCGGGTAAAGCGACGGGTGGCGGCGGAGCAGTCGCGCGGGAATCGTTGCGCGGAGCCGTCACCCGCGCCAATCCCAGACCCGTAGCCGCCAGGGCGAGGGCCATGAAGATGAAACGAAGAAGCGGTGAGCCGCGCATGGGCGGAATTTGAACCGTGAGACCCTGAGGTGCAAGCAACTTGCATCTGTTGACGGGATTCGTTTGTAGAGCTGCGTGATGAAGTGAAGGGGTCCATCTCAGTCTCGCGGTGCACCTGACACGCCGCTGGAATGCCGCCGCTGCCACCATTGCCGTTGACCTACGTCGCTTCACTGGCGACGGCGGCAGTTAAAATTTCGAGGCGATCACGAAACGACCATCTCTTAAAAGCCCGCCCTGTCTGACTAATGCCTTGCTCCAGCAACCCGGCTTTGCTAGGGAAACGCTGATTTAATCCGACTCGCCTCCAAGCAAAAATCCGATAGCGTTTGTCATGGAGCACCAACAGGGATTTTCGGAATTCGAATTCGCAGGAAAACGCAAGGTCACACGGCGCGAGAAGTTCCTCGCGT
>JBOFET010000519.1:0-12028 GCA_051648225.1 Luteolibacter sp. | reverse complement strand
CGGGATCATCGGGCGGTAGCGCGGGGAGTGGCGGCGGGTCAGTGAGATTCGGATCTTCGACGAGCTGCACGGTGACGTTGATGGTCCCGGTGACGAGTGGCAGGTCGGGCATTTCCGGGGCTTCGCTTACCTCCATGCGCGTGGTGCGGGAACTCAGGACATTGAGATCCATTGGCTCGGGCTTTGGAATCGGTTCAGCTCTTGTGCCGTCGGCAATCGGACCGGGGATTTCGACATCCCACTTGGTGCCGGATTGCTCAGCGTTCAGACTTGAAAAACAAAGGCCGACGATAAGAACAGGATTTGCTCTTGATAGTGTTTTCATAGGAAAGCTGGAGTAGTTCCTTCCTGGTGGACGGGGAGTTAGAAGAACCGCACAGAGTCGGCTGCAACGGCCTTTAGCTTTCCCCTTGAGGTAAGCCTGGACATGCGCCGCCGCCCCCCCGGCCTTTCGGTCAGTGTGGCGGCATCGTTGCGGTCGATGCCGACCGCTCTGTGAGGAAACTTCTAAATTCCCGTTCACCGAAGTGAACGTATGGAGTCCATGTCACGAGTCATGAGACGGCAAGGAAATTTTCCGACACTGTGGGCGACGTCGTCAAAACGGATGGGATTCTGGTGATTTTCGCGCAGGCGACAAACTCCACTGATCTGTTGAAGAAGACGGGCAAGGCGCTTTTCGTGCCAAATTTATGGAACCATGCTACCCCCGACAAACGGTCGTTTTCATGGCTCGTCATCCCGCGTCCGAGCCCCCATGGTCCTGCCAGACACTTCATTCACCATTTTGAAAACTTTCAAAGAACTCGGCATTCCCGCCCACCTGATGCAAGGGCTTCAGGAGCTTGGCATCATCCACCCCACGGAAATCCAGGACAAGGCGATCCCCTTCCTGCTGGAAAACGGCGGCGACCTCATCGCCCAGGCCCAGACCGGCACCGGCAAGACCGCCGCCTTCGGCCTGCCACTGCTGATGAAGGTGAACCCGAAGTCGAACGACATCCAAGGCCTCATCGTCGCGCCCACCCGCGAGCTGGCCAAGCAGATCGGTAAGCAGCTTTTCCGCTACACGAAGTTTTCGGAAAAGATCTTCGTCGAGGTGCTCTGCGGCGGCGACAACTTCGACAAGCAAGTCGCCTCGCTCCAACGCCCCACCCACATCGTCGTCGCCACGCCCGGACGCCTGCTCGACTTGTTCCAGAAAAAAGCGCTCACCCTCATCCACGTGAAGCACCTCATCCTCGACGAGGCGGACGAGATGCTGAGCATGGGCTTCAAGAAGGAGCTCGTGAAAATTTTCGGCCTCACCCGCGCCCGCAAGAGCACGTGGCTGTTTTCTGCGACCATCCCGGACGCCATCCACGGCCTCATCAAGGACTGCATGTCGGAAAAACCCCACGTGCTGAAAATCGACAAGGCGCACGTCGTCAACCGCGACATCGACCACCAGTTTAAGATTTGCACCCGCGACGAGAAGACCGGGTTCATCACGAGTTTTCTCAAACAACAACAGTCGAACCGCGGCGTCATTTTCTGCCGCACCAAGGCAGGCGCGATCGTGCTTGGCAAGCAGCTCACCACCCAGGGATTTCCCGTCGATGTCTTGCAAGGCGACCTCACCCAGAAGGAGCGCGACACCGTGATGCGGTCCTTCAAGAAGGAGCGCACGCAATTCCTCATCGCCACCGACGTCGCCGCCCGCGGGATCGATGTGGAGGGGCTCTCCTTCGTCATCCACCACCAGCTTCCCGAGCAGATCGAATACTTCACCCACCGCAGCGGCCGGACGGCGCGGGCCGGGAAAAAGGGCGTTTCCCTCGCGCTCATCGAGCCGCGTGAACGGCCGAAAATCACCAAGCTGGAAAACGACTTCGACCTCTCGTTCACCGAGTTGCACTGATGGCTATGGAGTGGCGACGAATGGCACGTGGTTAAGCACGGATTTCCGCAAAGTGTTCTGGCTGTCTCAGCCAGAAGCGGTGGCAATGAACCCGGCTGAGACAGCCGGGACACGTTCTTGGTCGCCCGCTCACAAGAGATTCCCTCATTCGTCGAAATCGGCCTTAACTACGTGCCATTCGAGTGGCGACCTTATTGTCGCCTTCTGTGCGGGGCATTCGTGAGAGAGGGACAGCAAGGTCCCTCCTCCACATTCCATGCATCCGCTTCTGCGTGCGCGGCGTTGCTGGAAATGTCCCCGCCCTACACCCATGAAACACCCGCACCCACGCCGCCCGGTTCCGGCGACTCCGCCCGAGCGATGAGAAATTTCTCGAAACGACCTGCTCTTGTCCTAGTCTGACCGCATGGAGAATGAGGTGAGTCCCGAAGAGCTTCTCGCCCGCATCGCGGCGGGCTGCACCGTCGCGTTTTCCCAACTTTATGATGATTTCTCCGCCGCACTTTTTGGCATCACCCTCGGTATTTTGAAAAACCACGCTGAAGCAGAAGAAACGCTGCAAGACCTGTTTGTCTCCGTCTGGGAGAAGGCCTCGCGCTATGATTCCCAGCACGGCAAGGCCTCCACCTGGCTCATCACCATGGCGCGGAACCGCGCGATCGACCGCCTCCGCTCCCGGCAGCGCCGCGAGAAGCTCCACGCCTCCGCCCTCGAGGAAACCTTCCTGAATCCACCCACCCAAGAATCACCGGACACTCCACTCATCACCGCAGAGCGGGCCGTCCGCGTCCGCCAAGCGCTCAAGTCCCTGCCTGAGGAAATGCGCGTGGCCCTCGAACTGGTTTTTTTCCACAGCTTGACCCAGACCGAAATCGCCGAAACTCTGAATGAACCGCTCGGCACGGTAAAAGCACGCATCCGAAGAGCGATGGAGCGCGTTCGTTTAACACTTACAAACTGTTCAGGCTCCCACGAGCCGGACGAATTCCTGATATGAACCCCGATCCCAACGAGCCGCGCGACCGCGCCACCGAACTCGCCGCCCTTCAAGCGGCCGGGGCCCTCGACGGCGAGGACGCCGCCGCCATGGCCCATTGTGAAGATTGCGCCTTCAGCAAGGCCGCCTTGGCTGCGCTTGGATTTGAAAATACCGCCGCCGCCATCGCTTCCACGGTCTTTCCGCCGGTGGCACCTTCCGCCGGTTTGAAGGACAAGATCATGGCCCGGATCTCCCCGGCGGTTCCCGAGCCGCAGGACGCGGAGACCCACTTCATCCTGGACGCCGAGGGTGAGTGGCAGATCCTGCCCGGCGGGAAAATCCGCCTCAAGACCCTCTCGGATCTCCCCGCAGCCGGGCACGCCATGATCCTTCTGGAAGCCTCGCCCGGCGCGGTTTTCTTCCCCCACTCCCACGAGGGGATGGAGGAAATCTTCCTCGTCAGCGGGGACCTCACCACGAATGGCCGCGTGCTCGGCCCGGGCGACTACCTCCGCCACGCGGCGGGCACTCACCACCAGAAGGCCACCAGCGAGCACGGCTGCCGCGCCATTCTCGTCACCGCGCGGGAGAACCACCCGCGCAAAGCCATCGGCGCCTACAGCGAGTTGAGAAATCTCGTGAAGGGCGTACTTGGCACTTAACTTGGCTTCCCAGCCGACTTCGCAGCCGCTACATCCGGCGCGTGCATTCATCGCTCCTCTGGCTGGCTCTCGCCATCGTTCCGCTCCAGGCAAACGGCATCGCCCGTTGGGGATTCGGCGCGGCAGATGCGGCGACTGCGGGCTCCTTTTCCGCCACCGGCGGGGACGCGCTCGCCACCCTGCAGGGGAATCCGGCCGCCATGTCTCTGCTTGGCTCCGGCGGCTGGACGCTTTCCGCGCAGGCCATTGCGGGCGATGCCGACTACTCCCGCAGCGGCGAGGACTACGATTTGCAAAACGCCCTGGGCGTGATCCCGGAAGCCGCGCTCGTCTGGCAGATCCCGGAGCGCCCGCTCTGGCTTGGCGCATCCCTCTCCGTCCCCAGCGCGCTCAAGGCGGACTGGGATTACCCGGACGCACCCGGCGGCATCGGCGGGATTTCCTACGCGGATGCCGGCCATGAAAGCAGTTTCCTCGTCGCCAAGGCCAATCTCGCCCTCGCCTGGAAACCGAGCGAAACATGGTCCTTCGGTGCCAGCCTGGGCCTGCTCTACAGCCGCGTGGACTTCGACGCGCCCTTCATTTTCCAGACGAATCCCGCACTCGCCGGAGCCAAGGTGGACCTCGATCTGGAGACGAGCGGCTGGGCACCTGCCTTCGATGCGGGCGCGCTTTGGGCCCCTGCCGAGCCGTGGAAAATCGGCCTCCGCGTCCGCGCCGCGAGCACACTTGAGAACGACGGCACCGCCCGCGCAGACT
This sequence comes from Luteolibacter sp., assembly GCA_051648225.1. GTDB lineage: Bacteria > Verrucomicrobiota > Verrucomicrobiia > Verrucomicrobiales > Akkermansiaceae > Luteolibacter. The sequence continues at coordinate 7,728 of JBOFET010000519.1, read as the reverse complement.
ACTCCGCGCAGCTTCCCCCGCTCGGCCTCGGCGGCACCGATTCCCGCGCCCGCTACGACGCCTCCACCGAGAACACTCTGCCCCTCACCATCGCCCTCGGCACCTCCTGGCAGAGCACCGGGAAGCTCCGCCTCGGCGCCACCCTCGAGTGGTTCCACTGGAGCGATTCCTTCGATGCATTTCCCGTCCGCCTCTCCCATGGGTCGAACGCCGCCCTCAACTCCGCCATCGGCTCCTCCCCCTCGGACGCTGTGCCCTTGCGCTGGGACGACCGCCTCGCCATCGCCCTCGGTGCGGAATACGCCGTCCACCCCGGCCTCACGCTGCGCGCCGGTTGGCGCTACGCCGAGTCCCCCGTGCCCGGCGATCTCGTCACCCCGTTGAATGGCTCCATCCTCGAGCACTCCTTCTCGCTGGGAGCCGGGTGGAAAATGGGCGATTGGCGGATCGACGCCGCCTACACCCTCGGCCTCGGCGAGCAAGCCGTGGGCACCAGCGGCTACCGCGCGGGAGAATACTCGGACAGCCGCCTGGAGGTGGCAGTCCACGGCCTCGGCATTTCCGCCAGCAAGGGCTTCTAAAGCACCGCCACGCCCTCGAAGAACCAAAACAAAGGTGCCCAGCGAGCGCGCCGATTTTACTTTTTAGGCTAAGTTCTTTCCAAAAAAGGCCAGAAGCGTCACAAAACCGCTGGGGATCGGGAAATTGGTCCTCCACGGCGTAATCTCATGGTGTTCATCGATCACCCTGGAAAACCCAACAAAACTCGGCTCGATAGGCCCAAGCCCCCCTCCCCATCCTTTGAACACTCCACTACCGGCCGATTTAGGCGACCAAGAGCTGATCCATCTGACGAGTGGCGGAAACAAGGAGGCGCTTGGGATTTTATACGACCGCCACGCTTCGCTGATTTACTCGGTGCTGGCGCAAAAGCTGGCGGATTTCACCGAGGCCCAGGACATCGTCCACGATGTCTTCTTGAAACTTCACTTGAAAAGTCACCTTTACAACCCGACGTTTGGAAGTCCGGTTGCTTGGCTTCTCACCGTGGCGCGGAATACGGCGACTGATCGTCTGCGCAGAAAGTCCGTCCACCAAAAATACATCGAAAAGGAAATGCTAGACACGGAACCAAGCGCCCCAGCCCACTGCGGTCCCCACGTGGACGAAATCCACTTGATGCGAAACTGCTTGGCGACTCTGCCACAGAAACAACAAAGCATTCTGCAAATGGTCTATTTCAGTGGTCTCAAACAACAGGAAATCGCGGATCGACTGACTGAACCTCTGGGGTCCGTGAAAGCATGGGTTCGCCGTGGTTTATTGAAACTCAGGGATTGTATGGAGGGGAAACGATGATCGGCGAGTTGCGACAAGAACAGGCAAGTTTATATGTGATGGGGCTGCTCGCTGAGCCGGAAGTCTCCGCTTTTGAAGCGGAACTGCTGCTGGATGTGGAATTGAGCGCTGACGTTGCCTCGTTGAATAACGCCACAGTCGCATTGGCTCGCTCCGCCCCGCGTCTTGAGCTGCCGAGAGGGTCTCGGGAAAGATTGATGGCAAGTGTGGATTCCCATTCGCCACAGCAGTCAGGCTACCGAATCGTGCGGCACAATGAAGAGGGCTGGCAGGAAACCGATGTTCCGGGATTCCGGATCAAGCCTCTATCCACGTCCCAGGACATGGGCTACCAGACGCTCCTCATCGAGTTTGCACCGGGGACCTCTTACCCAGGGCATGCTCATGAGTCCAGCGAGCAGGTTTTCGTCCTGTCGGGATCACTTCAGACGGAGGGACGGTTGCTAGGCCCCGGAGATTTCATCCATGCAGACGCAGGCACCCAGCATCAAATGCTTTATTCAAAGGATGGTTGCCGCGCCTTGCTCATTTGTCGGGCAGCTTGAGAAGCTTCTCCACGTCCTCTGCCGTGACCATGACGAGTCGCTCGGGGAGTAGGAACGCGATAAGAATGACGACGTAGATGGCAAGACTCACAACGGGCCATGGCCATGCGACGGCGATCCCCAGACCATACAGCATCGGAGCAATCCAGTATTTGCGCAGCGTCCGCTTGCGTTCCGAAAGTTGGATCCGCCCATCCATCAGCCCGCTGCCGAACGCAGCGTAACGATACATCAGCAAGGCGCAGAGCGAGGAAAGCAACAGCACCCCACCGTAGAGCGCCACGGCGATGGGCAGGCGAGGACTATTGCCAAGGAATGCGGCGGTCGCGGGAATGAGCGAAAGAAAAAGAAGGAGAGCATTGTTGTGCCAAAGCAACCTGCGGTCAGTGCGCTCGATCGAGTGAAAGAGTTGGTGATGGTGCACCCAAAAGACGGCAACGACGAGGAAGCTGATGACAAAGCTGAAAAACCTCGGCGCAACCGAGGTAAAGGCATTATCAAGCTCCGTAGGACTTGGATGGGAGCCTAGGGCTGGTAACTTTACATCAAAGACCATGATGGTGACGATGATGGCGAAAACTCCGTCACTAAAGGCTTCAAGGCGATTGGTCTTGGGCTGGAATTCGGTAAGCTGCATGCAAGAGCGGAATGGATCTACGAGCTGGAATGAGCTCACGCAATCTCGATGGAACGATTTTATATGACCCGCTCGAAGAACCAAAACGCGCCAGCCGTGGTGATGCTGAGGGCGGCGAAGTTCGTGAGGTGGCGGGCCGGGACTGGATGGCGATTTCTCAACAGTGCCAGCAAGGGGGCGACGGCGAGGATGATGCAAACCTGGCCGATTTCCACCCCAAGGTTGAAGGAAAACAACGCCACACCCAGCGCATGGCGCGGCAGCTCCATTTCCTGAAGCACGCTCGCGAAGCCGAAGCCGTGGATCAGGCCGAAGGCGAAGGCGAACCACAGCCGCGGATCGCGCAGCTCGCTCCCAAGAAACGCGTGGATGCCCACGACCACGATGCTCAGGGCGATGACCGGCTCGACGAGACTCGCCGGCGGACTGAGGATGTGAAACGTGGCAAGGCACAAGGTGATGCTGTGGGCGACGGTGAAGGCGGTGATGATGCGCAGCAGCCTGCCCAGGGTCCCACCCAGCAGCAGGAGGCCGATGACGAAGAGGATGTGATCCGGGCCGATGAAGATGTGGCGGACCCCCTCGTAGGTGAACTCGCGGATGACCGGCCAGAGTCCTTGTTTCTCCGCGATGGGGAATTGCTTCAAGGACGCGCTTCCCTCGAAGACTTCCTGCCGGGACAAGCGCTGGTCTTGGTAGAAATTCAGATAAGTCCGGTGGCGTGAGTCATAGGGGAAAAGCCGGCACTCCATGGCGATCTCGCGCTGCGGTACCGCGCCTTGCCAGGTGAAGTCCAAGCGCACGTCACCCCGCTCCGGCAGCGCCGTGGCAGCAGCCAGGCGGGCAGTGAGTGTCTCACCATCCGCCCTCACTTGGAGGCGGGCGAGGAGGATGCTGGCGAGTTTCTCCTCATGCTTCTTGAGCACTGCCGGGTCCAGAAGCATGACCGGCTCCACGCTTGCCAGCTCATGCGCGAGGTCCACCGTGGAGGCGACGAGGCTGGCCCGGAGCTGCTCGCCTTCCAGGTGGAAGTCGAGGAAACTGGTAGGCTCTTGGTGGGCTTGCGCGGTGAGGCAGACTGCGATGGCGCAGAGCAGGCGGGGGAGGAATTTTCTCATGGAAGTCTAGGGTTCGCCAGCGGTGTCCGCCTGGGTAATGGCCTTGGGCGAGTCGAGCTGTTGGAGCGCTTTCATGGCCAGCGGAGCCTGGGTGAGGCTGAAGTTTGGATTCATGGCGAGCGCTTGCTTGAGGTGCTTTTTCGCGGAGCTGAGATCGCCAAAGGCGGAGGCGATCATGCCGGCGTGGTAGTGGATTTCCGGGTCCGGGGTGTTCCGGCTGAGGGCCGTCTTCATGGCGGCGATGGCCTGCGGGAGCATGCCGTTTTTATAATAAACCCATGCGAGGGTGTCTGCTTCCAGGACGTTCTTGGTGAGCTTGTGCTCCTCCGCCATGCGCAGGGCCTCGATGAGATTCCGATCCGTGTCCGCGAGGAACTTGGCCATGATGCCGTGGTCGTGAGATCCGTCTTCGACGTGGGCGGTGTGGAGGTTTTCGACCTTTTGATAGAACTCCTCGGCAGCCTCGGGCTTGCCCTGGACGGTCATGAGATCACCAAGCCCGGCGTAGGCTTGCGGGTGGGGGCCGGACTCTAGCAGCGTCTGATAGTGCTTCTCCGCGAGGGGGAAGTCCTCCTTCGCACCGGCGATGCGGGCGGCGAGGAGCAGGAGGTGGGAGTTCTTCGATCCCGCTTCGAGCAAGGGGCGGATGGCGTCTTCCGCCGGAGGAAGCGCGCCTTGGTGGAAGAGCATGGTCGCCAGGCGGACTTGGCACCAGGCGGTGTTTTCCGCGTGAGGAGCACCGGCGGCGATGGCCTTGCCCATGAGGGTCATGGCCTTGTTCGTCTCACCCGTGAGCCACAGGAGGTGCGCGCCGCGACTCCATGAGGAGAGGTCCGGGCGGAGATCCATCATTTTCTGATAGTGCTCGAAGGCGAGGTCATAGTCGCCCAGCTCGACAGCGGCATCCCCGAGGATGCCGAAGGCTTCGATGCACTCGGGATCGGCTGCGAGGGCTTGGTTCCCCCACTGGATGCTTTTTTCAAACTCGTGTCTGCCACCGGTGGCCCAGGCCATCCCGGCGAGGGCGGTGGCGTTCTTGGGGGCGAGGCGCAGGGCTTCCTGATAGACGGACTCGGCGGCATCATGGTAGCGGGTCTGCTCGGTCTCGCGCTGGAGCTGGGCAAGCGCGCCACCGGTGAGGATCCAGTTCTTCGGATCGCCCGGGGAGGTGCGGGTTTTCTCAATGGCGGCGAACAGGAGCTTGCCCGAGGGGGTGAAAATGTCGGGCACCGGCAGGCGGCTGAGAATCGCATCGGGAGTGGCGGCGACGGCGGCGGGACTAGCCGGGGAAGGTTTTTCCGCAGGCTTCCGCAGGAAGTGGGCGGTGGAGAGGGCGACGATGATGCAGCTCATCGGGAAAAGCAGGCGGATGAAGTAGGAGACCGCGCGGGCGGAGGCGGATGAGGAGGGTCCATTCATGACTTGAGAGAGGAAATGGCACTGGCGGCGTGGGGACGCCGCCAGTGCCGGTTTTGTTGTCCTAACACATAACAACTGAAGGGAAGCGGAGGTCCCTGATTAGAATCCGACGTTCGTGCCGGAGTCCTTCGAGTGGTCCGGCCCGGCGTGTGGGGTGGCCAGGTAGGGGAAAGTGCGGTTGTAGGTTTGATCGTTCGCGGGGACGTTATCTCCGACGATGGTGATCGTGGAGAAGCTCGGCCCGCTGGCGATGGCGGTGAGGGCGATGTCGATGGCGTCGTCACCGACCCGGCGTCCGTTTGGCCAGCCGGATGGGATTTGCACGCCGGCTCCGTTAGCGATGGTGTCGCCGCCGATGAAGCTGAGGCGGTTGAAGCCAGCCTCGCCGGGCACCCGCACGGGACCGGTGGTGGTGTTGACGCGGATCACATCGGGGATGTAGATCGCCTGGAGGTCGGCGCGGCCGGTGGTCTGGAATGCGGTGCCGAAGACGGCGTTGATGAGGACAGCCAATTCCGGATTCTGCGCGTAGGTGGCGAAGGTGGTGGCATCCGTGGTGGGTGAGCTGCGGTTGTATTGATCCTTACCCACCAAAGCGACGAGGGCTTCGTTGAAGAGAGGATTTCCCAAGCGATTCACTTGGACGAATTGGCCGACCGAAACATCCGCCGCGACCGAGGTGCGAAGCGTGATGCGCGGGCGGCTCACGGAAGCATAGACTCCCACGCCGCTGCTGGCAGGCTGCAAGGCACCAGTGTAAGGGATGCTCGGCAGGGCGGTGAGTGGGATGACGATTCCATAGTGGAGGACGTTGAATCCCTTGAAGTCATCGACTCCGTTTCCATCCTGGCCGAGGCCGTCGGTCATGTCGTTGTCATTGTCGAGAATCCGGCTGTCGAGCAGGTCGAAAATGGCAGGCGTGTCCGCGAAGAATCCGTCCTCGCGAGGTCCGCACATCACGGTGAATCCAGTGGGGACCGCAGTGGTGGGGAGATCATAAGTGGTCTGGCGGGTGTAGGTGTCCAAGGTGGCGCGGGTCGCGGCTCCGGAGACTGCCGCGCCGGTGACGGGGTCGTTGTAAGCCGGGGTGGTCTTGAGGCCGACGTTCGGCGGGGCGACCATCAACTGGGTGGAGCCATTCAGACTGGTGCGGGTGTTTCCGATGACGCTGGAGACGTTGTAGGTCTGCACGAAGTTCTGGCGTGCATCGCCGACGTTGATGATCGGTCCGATTTCCGTGCCACGGCCGTAGCGGAGGATGGTGTTGGTGTTTTTGTAATTTCCGTTGGCCGCGCTCACGGCGGAGAATTGGAAATCGTAGCGCTGGAGTTCGGCACCGGTGTTCGGGTTGGCGATGTGGATGCTGTAGAGCGCGTCTGGCGAAAATGCGTCATACGCACCGCCGTCACCCGGCTCGGAGAACGGTCTAACGGCGACCTCGACGACCAATGCGCGCTCGCCCGTGGGGCGTTGGCGGATGAAGGCGTAAACATCGGTGAGGTTTGCCTGGGGATCGAGTTTGATGAGTGGCGCATCGCTGTGGCTGGATGCACGGACGGTGGCGAGTGGGGCAAAACAAGCAGCAGCTCCGAAGAGCAGCGCGCTTGAGCGGATAGACAAGCCGGCGACAGGGCGGGCGTTAGATGTAGTTTTCATGATTTGGATATGGATTGTGGCGGGGAGAATGGAGAAAAATATCAGCGGCGGCGGCGGGCCGAAACCGGCAGGAGCGCGAGGCCGACGAGCAACAGGGAGGACGGCTCAGGGACCGGCGCGACTACGGAGCCGGTGAATTCGCTCCCCTCGATATCGAAGGCGGTGAACGTCACCGTGCCGGGGGCCAGTGCGCTGGTGACCTGAAACGGTGAAATGATCGATCCGACCGCGAAGGTCTGATCTGTGAACAGATCGCTATCCTCGACGAAGCTGAGGAATCCCTGAAACGAGTCGAAGATCACGGAGAATCCGGTCGGCGCGGAGGCCCCGGAGATGTTTGCCGCTGGGCTGGTCGGGATGGAGATCAACGCCAGATCCGAAGGTCCGGTGTTTTCGACCGAGTAGGAGTAAGTGTAGAGATTCGTGCCGGAATCGAGATTGAAGGTGCTGTTAATCGTGACGGCGGCTTGACTGGTGAGCACAGAGGCCGCTCCGAGAAGCAGGCAGCGTGCGATGAGGAATCTGAGGGGCGAATGGAGAGCGAGCGTAGTTTTCATGATGACGTGAGGGCGGACCCGCCCCTTATCGAACCAACGAGCGCCGCGACTCACCGGATGCAAAAAGATCGCGGATTTTTTACATCCCGATGGGTTGTCCGGGTCTTTTCGAAAATGAACGCGGCTTTGAGGCGGTGACACGTTTCCGCCATCGCCGGGATCACCACCTGCAAGGTCGGACTAACATCATCGTCCATCCGGAAAATTTTCCACACCCGCTCAGGGCTACCTCATTTTGAAATGTGAAGTTTCAGAAGGGTTTCGAGCGTTTTCTCGCAAAGCGCGGCGCGGATGCGTTTGCCGCGCATCGTGTCTTTGATGGTTTGATCATGCCGGAGGAGGTTGAGGGTGAGTTTGCGCAGCAGGGCGAGGTTCTCGGCGGCGTGGCCTTTGCGGACGCGGCAGTGGTCTTCGTCGAAGGTCATGTCCAAGACCCA
>JBOFET010000518.1:0-19705 GCA_051648225.1 Luteolibacter sp. | reverse complement strand
AAAAAAATCAATCGGAAAGGACTGACTCCAGTGTGGCTGCAAGCTCTGCATGGGTCGTTCAGCGTTTGAGCTGGCTCACTTGGCGGAAGGTTTCGGCATGGTTACCGGGTGGACTTTCAGGCCGCAGGTCGTGGCAAGCTGCCGCTGCCGCAGGTCGAACGTGTGAAGCGAGTCCGCTCCTAACTGGATCGCCGATGCGGTTTGCAGGAGATCCAGGGAACGCGCCGGAATGGATGGCGTGTGCCGCTCGGATAGCTCACGGGCGATGCGGTAAAGCTCGGCTTGCGGAGTGTCCCGCCGGACAAGGATGCCGTCCGCAAGGTCTGTCTCGATCTGCCGGAAAGCCGCGTCATGCTCCGCTTGCGTGATGGCACGTTCCCGCAACGCCCGCCGGATCGTATTGGCAACTTCAAGCTCGGCAAGCAGGGTGAAGGGAATGCTTTCCCGGAAACGCGCCGCCAACCGCGCCGCGTGCGGGTGGAAGAAATCGCCCGGTAGCAATAGGCCAAGTAGGAAGCTGGAATCGCAATAAGTCATGCGCCGCGCTCTTGGGAAAGCAGGGTGACGGCGCTTTGCCCCAGATTTCCGCCCGCCGGGCACGCCTTGCCGAAACGCGTCCGGAAGTCGGGCCGCGACGGACTCGCTGGCTTTTCAGGGACTAGCCGGGCAATCACTTTGCGCCGCATGGTCACTGCCACTTGTTCGCCGTCAGCCAGCCACGCCATCACGCGGGGAAAATTCTGCCGCAGGTCTCTTACGCTTGCTGTTTTCATGCTTCACCGAAATGTTTCACGAATGTTGACTCCTGTCAATCAGGCAATCATGCAAGATATTGGCAATCCAGCAACAGCCTCATGGCTCAGCGTAGGTGCTTCTTGTTGATGTGCGAAAGCCAGGCATCGTCGGAAGCATCCACGATGCGAGCGGTTCCGCTCCATTTTCCAACGAAACCCGTAGGCTGGCGGGGTTTGGGTGTCGGCGTATCAGGCGGTTCGGCTAGCCTAGAAGCCTGGCTTTCTGAATGCTTGGTATTTTTACCTCCCCAGTCGCTGGCCTGACTCCAGGCACTTCCTATAGTTTTAAAGCATACGCCACCAATGCAAATGGCACGAGCCATACGATTGTGGGCACCTTCACCACGAGTGGGACGGCTGATCCGGCATTCAACCCCGGTAACCCACCGCTGGTTGCCCGGTTAATGGGCGGAGCAGTGAGCGTCACATCGGTGGGCATCCCAAGCCGCATCTATGGGATCGAGCGCTCTACCACACTCACACCCAGCGGCTGGACGCAGATCGGCACTTCCACCGCCGCTGCGAATGGTGCCATCTCACTCACTGATCCTACACCGCCGCAACCCCGTGCCTTTTACCGCCTGAGATTCCCAGCCCAATAAGTTCGGCCATTGCTCAGAAAAGGGGATGCGGGGGAAAGACTCGCGCCAAAACCATCGGTCACTCCTATAAGAACCAAAGCAGCGGATTATTTTCATGCCAACACCGGATGAATTTGAGCAATTCCAGCTGTTTATGCCCGATTATTGGGAAATCGGGCACGATTCTTGAAGTCGCGGGCACGATTCCTGAGGTCGGTGGCAATTCTCTTCGGGTGTTGGGCACAAATCCATAGGTCAGGAGCAGGAATACCGAGGGCGCGGGCAGGAGGACTCGGGTCGGGAGCAGGATTTCCCAAGTCGTGGGCAGGATTTTCCTTTTCTGGGACAGGAAGGGGCGGGATGCGGGCAGGATTCTTTGGTCGGCGGGCAGGCTTAGCGGAATTTTCTGAAATTTCGCCTCGCCATGGGACGAATGATCGTTGCAATTTTATCAGTCATTAAAACAGCGTCCCATCGTTAATCCTATCCAAGAAAACCAACATCATGGCCAACAACCAATTCAGAGTCGAGATCCCCAATGATCCTACGGAAACCATCAAACTGCTGGGCGCGATCAAGGCGAAGCATGAGGCACTCGGGGCCACCTCGCCACTTGGCGGTCTGAAGTGGGCGGAGATTTCCCCGGCGCTGGCGGTGGCTGCTGAGCAGGACAAGCTGAGTGATGATTTCCGCAGCAAGGCGGAAGCGGCGACGGGTGCGCGGGATGCGAAGATGACGATGGTGAAGGACTCGATCCGCTCCGCACGGGATGTGCTGATGGGCTTGAACCGGGATAACCCGGATGCGCTGGGAGAATTCGGCTTTAAGGTCTCCGACGCGCGCTCGGGAGGCGGTGGAGAGACGCCGCCGGTGGGTTAATCTTGGGTTTTCCAAAGCCTCTTCGAAATACCGCCGTGCAGCGTGAATGGCGGTTTTGTGGAATCTGGAGCGGCGACCTTATTGTCGCCTCTTTTACTCAACCCCAGCGAAGAAAGGGACAGTAAGGTCCCTCCTCCTTATTCCTGATGCGCGGCCGTTTCAAGCTCTGGGCCGGATGGGGTTTGAAAAAACACATTCTGCAAGATTCAGTGAAAGCTGGATTCCGCCGCTGGCATCTTGCAGCTTCCGCCCACCCATGGATCTGAAGGACTATCTCTCAACCCGCACCGCAGAAGTGGATGCGGCGCTGGATGCGTTTTTACCAAAGGCGAAGGATCGCCCGGCGACGATTCATGCGGCGATGCGTTACAGCGTTTTCGCCGGAGGGAAACGGCTGCGACCGGTGCTTTGCCTGGCGGCGGCGGAGGCGTGTGGCGGGGAGATTTCCGACGCACTGGCTCCGGCGTGCGCGGTGGAGTTGATGCACACCTACTCGCTGGTCCATGACGATCTGCCGGCGATGGACGATGACGATCTGCGCCGCGGGCGGCCGACTTGTCACAAGGTCTATGGCGAGGGCATGGCGGTGCTTTGCGGCGACGCGCTGCTGACTGAATCGTTCATCGTGCTGGCCAAGACCCCGGCGAGCAAACGCTATGGAGCCCGGGAATATGTCGCCGAATTGGCAGAGACCGGTGGCAGCCGCAGACTCATCGGCGGGCAGGTGATGGATTTGGAGGGTGAAGGGAAAAAGCTCACTCAGCGCGACCTGGTGCGCATCCACGAGGCGAAGACTGCCGCGCTGCTGACGAGCGCGCTGCGGCTCGGCGGGATGGCGGCGAATGCGACGCCGGGGAAACTGGAGGCGTTGACGAAATTCGGCCACGCGCTTGGGTTGGCGTTTCAAGTGATCGATGACATTCTGGATGTGACGCAAAGCACTGAAGTGTTAGGCAAAACGGCGGGCAAGGACGAGGCGGTGGAGAAATCGACCTATCCGGCGATTCTCGGGCTGGACGGCTCGCGCAAGGAGGCCGCGCGGCTGACGAAAGCGGCGATGGATGCGCTGGAGTCATTCGGGAAAAAGGGAGGCCGGCTGCAGGAGATCGCGGCGCATTTGCTGGTGAGGGAGTATTAAAGGCCGGACCGCGAGTCTCCGGACTCGCTGGAGAAAGTGGCGGCAAAGCGGGGCGGCGTCCGCCTCGGGTTCTTTGGCGATCCTTTCGCGGCGAGTCTGGAGACTCGCGGTCCCGGGGGGCCACATGGAACTTGGCACGGTTCGTGGTTTGTCGAACGCTGCGAATCCATGGGAATCAAGCACCGCCTGATCGTCATGAGCTTTCTCCAGTTCTTCATCTGGGGGGCGTGGCTGATCACCGTTAGCAACTACTGGTTCATCACGAAGAAGTGGGGCGGGGCGGAGTTCGGCGCGATTTTTTCCACCCTGGGGTTTGCCTCGCTGATCATGCCGCCGCTGACAGGCATCATCGCGGACCGCTGGATGAATGCGGAACGTCTCTATGGAATGCTGCACCTCTTGGGGGGACTGGCACTGGCGTGCGTCCCCATGGCGGATGATCCGGGCACGTTTTTCTGGGTCATCTTCGCGGCGATGCTTTGCTACATGCCCACGCTTTCGCTCTCGAACTCGGTGGCCTATCAGCTTCTGGTGACGCACCGGATGGACGTGATCCGGGTTTTCCCCCCGATCCGGGTGTGGGGTACGATCGGTTTCATTGCTGCCATGTGGGTGACGAATCTCACGGGAAACAAGGCATCCGCGCACCAATTCCACATCGCGGCGGCGGCGGCGGTGATGCTTAGCGTCTATTCGTTCACCCTGCCGAAGTGCCGGCCGCCGAGGGCCAGCCTGCGGGACGCGCCGATGAGCGAGCTGCTAGGTTTGAGCGCGTTCAAGCTGTTTGGAAACGCGAAGATGGCACTTTTTTTCCTTTTCTCGATGTTCCTCGGCGGAGCATTGCAGCTCACGAACATGTATGGCGATGTGTTCCTCTCCGAGTTCGTGGCCCTCCCGGAATACCAAAACTCGCTGGTGGTGAAATACTCGACGATCATCCTGTCGATCTCGCAAGCTTCCGAGACGCTGTTCATCCTCGCCATTCCGTTTTTCCTGAAACGCTTCGGCATCAAGACGGTGATGCTGCTGAGCATGGGTGCTTGGGCATTGCGCTTCGCACTTTTTGCCTACGGCGATCCTGGAGCCGGGCTGTGGATGATCGTGCTCTCTTGCGTGGTTTACGGGATGGCGTTTGATTTCTTCAATATCTCCGGCTCGTTGTTTGTGGAGACTACGACGGATGCCGGGATGCGTGCCAGCGCGCAGGGGCTGTTCATGATGATGACGAATGGATTCGGGGCCATCTTCGGGAGTCTGGTGAGCGGCTTGGTCATCGACCGGTATTTCACGACCGGCGGGATCAAGGACTGGCATGGGATTTGGCTAACCTTCGCGGTTTACGCGTTGGTGATCGCCGCTGCCTTTGCGGTTTTATTCAAGCACCAGCACGACCCGGAAGCCGTCGAGAACCGTGGCGAGTGAACGACTGCCGCCCGGTTTTCCCCTCAATCACTCGGGCTCGGGCGGCATGACCGCACCCCACGGGGCATCGCCCATTTTGGCGATGACGGTGGCTTTGGGCCATTTTCCACCGTCGAAATCGACCGTTCTCCAGCCTTCCGAGGGGTCGGTGGAACAGCGCCAGTTCGAGTCCGAGACGATGTGGAGCTTCTTGCCATCCTTGAGTTTGGCGAGGAAACGGAGAGCGAAGCCGGCGTTCCCAAGCTCGTTCCGGCCTTCCACGGCGATGATGTTTTGGCCACCCGGCTTGATGTGTGAGAGGACGTCGTAGCTGTGCGGACTGTTCCATCCAGCGCCACCGCCGAGCTTCTCGCCATTGACGAAAAGCTGGTGGGAGTCGTCGCAAATGATCGTGACAGAAGCACTGGCGATTTTCTCGGGAAGCTGGAACTCGCGGCGGAAGTAAATGCTCTGCTTTTCCTGGGGTGTGGCGCTATTCCAGATCCAGACGCCGCCGGGGCTGCCTGCGGACTCCGAAGTGATGGAGCGGCGGATCCGCAGGTCTTTGAATTCCGTCTTCATCGGCGGGCCGGCGTGCAGTTGCAGGGCGATGATGCCGTCGATCGCACGCTTTTCGGGATGCATGTCGTGAACTTCGACGGCAAGCCTGCCATTGATGAAGTGTCTGAGGGCGAAGCCTTGGGCGACGATGCGATAGGAATTCCACGCCGCGAGATCGACGGTGGGCACCTCGAGGATGCCCTTTACTTCGGGTTTATCCCAAAGTTTCACCCGCGTTCCCCTTTCGCAGACGATTCCGCGACCTTTTTCCTCATACAGCATGCCAAGATAGGAGGGCTGCGGGTGGAGATCGAGTTGGTAGCCTGAGACTTTCCAACGCTCCGCATCGAGCAACTTGCTGCGGTATTGCACGCCGGAATTGTTTTTCCCGGTGACGCGCGCCTGGAACTCCAGCTCGAAGTCCCCTGCATTGCCGCCCTGCCAGATCAGGAATGAATTCTCCTTGGTCTTTTTCTCACCGTCATCGGACTCACCGACGATCACGCCCTCTTGCACCCGCCATAACCGGGGATCTCCCGACCAGCCTTCGAGATCCTTGCCATTGAAAATTGACTGCCAGCTTGCCTGCGCGGGCGCCGTGGCCACGAGCAGGGAAATCAGCATTGTGATGGGCTTCATATGCTAGCCCATTACGCAGTGGCTATTGGCGAGTTATCAGGAAACATCGACCCTGGGATCCGAGCGGGGAAGGAGGTCCGGACCGTCACTCCGCGAGGAGTTTGCGGAAGTAATGAATCGTGGGATCGAGACCGTCTTCCAAGGGGACCTTCGGCTGCCAGCCGAGTTCCTCTTGGGCCAGCGCGATGTCGGGCTTCCGTTGCTTGGGGTCGTCACCGGGGAGTGGCAAATGGGTGATCTTCGAAGGGCCGCCGATTTTTTTCAGCACCAATTCCGCTAGTTGGAGCATGGTGAATTCACCGGGATTTCCGATGTTCACCGGGCCGGTGAGCGTCGGGTGGTTCATGAGCCGGATGAAGCCTTCGATCAAATCGTCCACGTAACAAAACGAACGGGTCTGGCTGCCATCTCCGTAGATCGTGAGATCTTCTCCTTTGATCGCTTGCACGATGAAATTCGAGACGACACGGCCATCGTTAGGGAGCATTCTCGGCCCGTAGGTGTTGAAAATGCGGACCACGCGGATTTCGACCTGATTTTGGCGATGGTAGTCGAAGAACAAGGTTTCGGCACAGCGTTTGCCCTCGTCGTAACACGCGCGGATGCCGATGGGGTTGACGTTGCCATGGTAGGACTCCGGTTGCGGGTGCACATCGGGATCGCCATAGACCTCGGAGGTGGACGCTTGGAAGACGCGGGCTTTGGTGCGCTTGGCCAGACCCAGGCAGTGGATTGCCCCCATGACTGAGGTTTTCGTGGTCTTGATGGGGTTGTGCTGGTAGTGCGGCGGCGAGGCGGGACAGGCGAGATTGTAGATCTGATCGACCTCGTATTTGAAGGGCTCGATCACATCGTGGCGGACGAGCTCGAAGTAAGGATTGCCCATCAGATGGGCGATGTTTCGCTTCCGGCCGGTGAAAAAGTTATCCAGGCAGATGATTTCATTCCCCTCTCCCAGAAGTCGCTCGCACAAATGAGAACCCAGAAAACCCGCTCCGCCTGTGATGAGTATGCGCATGCCTCGAAGAACAATCAGAAATGCAAAGTGGACGCAAGGACCAACCGGACACGATTGTTCAATTTGGATTGAACAACGTTGAAAGACTTTTTACGGTCCGCCCCATGGACGATCTGATCGCCAGCGATCACTACGAACTGGACCCCTTGGAGCGCCAAGTCGTGGCCATGTTCGTGGATGGCGTGCGCGTCCTCGGCCTGCCCCGCTCGATCGGGGAAATTTACGGCTTGTTGTTCATTTCTCAAACCGGGTTGTCCTTGGACGATTTCGTCGAGCGCCTTCACATCAGTAAAGGGTCGGCCAGTCAGGGTCTGAGAATGCTGAAGAATCTGGGTGCCGTCCGCGAGACCGTCGGCGGGGCCGAGCGCCGGACCTACTACGAACCGGCGATCGAGCTGAAGCGCTTGGCAGGTGGCTTCATCCGGGAACAGGTCCGCCCCCATTTGGAGAGCGGAAAAACAAAAATCAGCCATCTTGCGGAAAAAGCACGGGACATCGACGATCCTGTGCGCAGGGAATTCCTCAGCGAGCGCGTCGAGCGATTGGAAACCTGGATGCGCAGTGGCGGCCGGGTTTTACCCGTGCTCCAAAAGCTTTTAGGCCAATGACCGACACCCCCATGAATGCCCCAGAATGGTTTTGCGTGCGTTGTCAGACGAAACGCGAGCACATCGCCGCAGGTCACCTCCGCGAGCTGGAGGGCATCGAGGTTTTTTGCCCCCGCCTCCGCTACCGCAAGGCCACCCGCCGGGGCAAGATCTGGTGGGTGGAGCCGATGTTCCCCGGCTACGTTCTGGCGAAATTCAGCATGGCGGAGATGGAGCGTGCGGTGACTTTTTGCCAAGGCGTGCGTGGGCTGGTCCGCTTCGGCAGCGAAATCCCGCCCGTTCCCGAGTCCTTCGTGGAGGCGATGAAACGAGAAATCAAAGTCCTCAAAGGCGACGAGCAGGAGGAACTTGTCACCCTCACGCCGATCATCGAAATCGGCGACGAAGTGGAAGTCGCGCACGGCCCCTTCCAAGGCATGCAGGGAACCGTGATCGCCGTGCCCAGCGCCTCGGAGCGGGTGAAAATCCTCATTGAGTTCCTCGGCAATCCGCAAGCGGTGGACATGGACATTTTCTCGATCCTTCTCCCCAGGCGGCCAATTCCGTGAAAACCAGCGATTTCCTACGTGATTACGTTACTCTAATTCCCGCCTTTCCGATAGATACTCCTCCCCGCCGCTTCCATGGCCAAGCCGCTTGTGCGGCGTCCATGCTCCCCCCTCAACTCCCCTCCAAGGTTTCTTTCCGTTCCGGAACGATCGACCAAGGGCGGCAGCGTCCCGGCGACAGCGTTAGAACTCCCACTCCTTGGTAGCCGACCACATCACCGACTTTCTGATCATCGGTGCGGGCTTTTCCGGCCTGGTGATGGCCGAGCGATTGTCCGCCGCCGGCTGGAAATGCGTGGTCGTGGACCGCCGCAACCACCTCGGGGGAAACGCTCATGATCGGCTCGATGCGGCCGGAGTCCTTGTCCACCACTACGGCCCCCACTATTTCCGCACCAATTCACCGCGAATCGTCGAGTATCTCTCCGCATTCACCGACTGGCATGAGGTCGCCTACACGATCAAAAGCCACACCCGCGGGCGCTACTGGAGCTTTCCCATCAATCTCAATACCTTCGAGGAATTCCTCGGTCGCGAATCCAGCACCACCGAATTTGCCGAGTGGCTGGAGCGCACGCGCATCCCGATCGCGGAGCCTTCAAACTCGGAGGACGTCATTCTCTCCAAGGTCGGCCGCGAGCTTTACGAGCTGTTCTTCGAGGGCTACACCCGCAAGCAGTGGAAACGCCACCCTCGCGAACTCGACGCCTCCGTCTGCGGGCGAATCCCGATCCGCACGGATCGCGACGACCGCTACCTTTCCGAGTCCTTCCAAGCACTTCCCAAACAAGGCTACACCGCACTTTTTGAAACCCTGCTCGAAGCATCGCCCGGCGTCGAAGTCCATCTGGGCGTCGATCTTGAGGAAGCCCGCGCACGCTGGAGCCACAAGCACCTCGTCTTCACCGGAGCGATCGACGAGTTCTACGGCCGCCGCTTCGGAGCCCTGCCCTACCGCTCGTTACGCTTCGAGTCCGAGTCGTTCTCGGCAGAACAACTCAAGCTCCGCGAGGAGGTTTCCGGGAAATCCGGATTCTGGCAGCCCGCGATGCAGGTGAACTACCCGGACCCGGAAATCCCATTCACCCGGATTGTCGAAATCAAGCATGCGACCGGACAGCAAGTCGCCGCCACCACCATCGTCCGCGAGTTTCCCAAGGACTGGACACCGGATGACGAGCCATTTTACCCTGTGCCCGCACCTGAAGCGCGTGCCGCCTATCAGCTCTACTCCAGCCTCGCCGCCTCCGAAACGCACACCAGCTTCATCGGCCGCCTCGCCACCTACCGCTATTACAACATGGACCAAGTCACTGCCATGGCTTTGACCGAAGCCGACAAACTCATTTCCCGATACGGATCCAAATCATGATGAAACTCTACATCGCCGGTCACCGCGGCATGGTCGGCAGCGCCCTCGTGCGCGAAGCGGAAAAAATCGGCGGCTACCAGGTGATCACCACTTCCCGGGACCGACTCGACCTGCTCGATCAGACCGCTGTTTTCGGTTTCCTCGCCGGAGAAAAGCCAGACATCGTCGTCATCGCCGCCGCCAAGGTCGGCGGCATCCATGCGAACTCGACCTACCCTGCGGATTTTATTTACGAAAACCTGATGATCGCCGCGAATCTCGTGGAAGGCAGTCGCCGCGCCGGGGTGCCACGCGTGTTATTTCTCGGATCTTCCTGCATCTATCCGAAGATGGCCCCACAGCCAATGACCGAGGACTGCCTGCTCACCTCTCCTCTCGAATCCAGCAACGAGGCGTACGCCGTCGCCAAGATCGCCGGCCTCAAACTCTGCCAACATTACCGAGCACAGCACGGGCTGATGTATCACAGCGCGATGCCCACTAACCTCTACGGTCCGGGTGACAACTATCACCCGGAGAACTCCCACGTCATCCCGGCGCTGATCCGCCGGTTCCACGAGGCGAAGGAGCGAGGCGACTCCTCCGTCACCATCTGGGGCACTGGCACCCCGCGCCGCGAGTTTCTCCACGTCCACGATCTTGCGACCGCCTGCTTTCATCTTCTCTCGCTGGATGCCCCGCCTGACTGGGTAAATGTCGGCGTCGGACAGGATGTGACGATTTTGGAACTCGCCTCACTCGTGGCCGCCACCGTCGGATTCGGCGGCAAGATTCTGACCGACCCCACCAAACCGGACGGCACTCCCCGCAAGCTGATGGACATTTCACGCATCAAAGCCACTGGCTGGTCGCCCGAAACCCCTCTCGAAACCGGCTTGGTTGCCGCCTACGAGGATTTCCTCTCCACACTTGCAACGGGTGCGGCCCGCCTGTAAGGCCCCTCACAACCCACTATGAAACGCGCACTCATCACCGGAATCACCGGACAAGACGGATCTTATCTCGCCGAGTTTCTGCTCGAAAAAGGCTACGAAGTTCACGGCATTAAACGCCGCGCCTCCCTGTTCAACACCCAGCGGATCGACCACATCTACGAAGACCCGCATGTGGAGAATTCCCGCTTCCGCCTGCATTATGGAGACCTCACCGATTCCTCCAACCTCACCCGCATCCTTAGCGAAGTGAGGCCAGACGAGGTTTACAACCTCGGCGCCCAATCCCACGTCGCCGTCTCCTTCGAAGCTCCCGAATACACGGCGGATGTGGACGCTATCGGCACCCTTCGCCTGCTTGAGGCCATCCGCTTTCTGGGCATGGAGAAAACCTGCCGTTTCTATCAGGCATCCACCTCCGAGCTCTACGGACTCGTCCGGGAAATCCCCCAAAAGGAGACCACTCCCTTTCACCCGCGTTCGCCTTACGCCGTCGCGAAGATGTATGCCTACTGGATCACGGTGAACTACCGTGAAGCCTACGGCATGTATGCTTGCAACGGGATCCTCTTCAACCACGAGTCCCCGCGCCGCGGCGAGACCTTCGTCACCCGCAAGATCACCCGCGCCATTGCAAACATCGCCCAGGGCCTCGATACCTGCCTGTTCCTCGGCAACATGGACTCCCTGCGCGATTGGGGTCACGCCAAGGACTACGTCCGCATGCAATGGATGATGCTCCAACAGGAGACCGCGGACGACTTTGTCATCGCCACTGGCAAGCAGATTTCCGTGCGCGAGTTCGTCAGGATCTCCGCGCTCGAAGCCGGCATCGAGCTGGTCTTCTCCGGCGAGGGCGAAAGGGAAATCGCCACGGTCACCCGGGTGTTGGATCCGTCCAAGGCACCGGCGGTCTCGGTGGGCGATGTCGTCGTCAAGGTGGACGCCCGCTATTTCCGCCCTGCGGAAGTGGAAACGCTTCTCGGCGACCCGTCCAAGGCCAAGGAGAAACTCGGCTGGGTGCCGGAAATCACCGTCGAGGAAATGTGTGCCGAAATGGTCGCCTATGATCTCGATGCCGCCCGCCGCCACTCACTTCTCAAGTCCCACGGCCACCACGTCGCGGTTTCGAAAGAGTAAATTCCCGAAGTTTGAAATCCATCCCCATCATCGGCCTGCCAATTGCAGCGGTCAATTATGCCGGAGCGGTGGAATGGATCCTGGCGCATGCCCTGCACGCCGACCGGGTTTACGCGGTGGAAGCAGCGAACACCCACGTCGCCGCACTTGCCCGGACTGACCGGGAATTCGGTGAGGCGATGCGCGGTTTCGACCTGATCTGCCCCGACGGAATGCCGCTCGTCTGGGCGCTCAACTCACGCCTGCCCGCTGCTGAAAAACTCACCGACCGGGTCTATGGACCGACCTTGATGTTAGAAACACTCAAGGCCACTCAAGGGCGGCAGGCGGATTTCAAACACTTTCTCCTGGGCGGCAAACAAAGCACGCTGGACAAACTCACCGAAAACTTCGCGGAGCGGTTTCCCGGCGGCGTCATCGCCGGCACCCACTCGCCACCGTTCGGCGAGTGGCCGGAAAGCGAATTCGACCTCATCGCAGGGAAAATCCGCGATTCCGGAGCCAATCTCATCTGGGTGGGACTCGGCTGCCCCAAGCAAGAATTCTGGATCGCCCGCAACAAGAAACGCCTGCCACCGGGCACCTATTTCGGAATTGGTGCGGCGTTTGCTTTCCACGCCGGTGAAGTCCGCCAAGCACCGCCCTTGATCCAGAACTTCGGCCTCGAATGGGCCTACCGCGTGGCGATGGAACCGCGCCGACTCTTCAAGCGCTACTTCACCTACAACTCACTTTTCATCTATCACTTCCTCCGCGACAAGGCGGGCCATTGATCCATTCTCATCCACCATTACAACCACACACCCACCTAACAAGATGCCTATCAAATCCATCTGCTGCCTCGGCGCCGGCTATGTCGGCGGCCCCACCATGGCCATGATCGCCGCCAAGTGCCCTGACATCCAGGTTACCGTCGCGGATATGAACGAAGCCCGCATCGCGGCTTGGAACTCGGATGTACTTCCCGTTTACGAACCCGGTCTCAGTGACGTCGTCGCCTCCGCCATCGGCCGGAACCTGCATTTCACCACCGACATTCGCTCCGCCATCGCCGCTGCGGATTTGATCTTCGTCTCGGTCGGAACCCCCACGAAATCCTACGGGATCGGTGCCGGCCGCGCCGCGGATTTGCGCTACATCGAATCCGCCGCCCGCTTGATTGCCGAGGTTTCGGAAGGCCACAAAATCATCGTCGAGAAAAGCACGATTCCGGTGAAGACGGCGACTGCGATCAAATCGATCCTGGCAGCCAACTCGCCGCACGGCGCGACGTTCCAAGTTCTATCCAACCCCGAATTCCTCGCGGAAGGCACCGCCGTCGCCGACCTGGAAAACCCGGACCGCATCCTCATCGGCGGCGAAACCACACCCGAAGGAAATGCTGCGGTCGAGGCGCTCGCCTCGGTCTATGCCAAGTGGATTCCCCGCGAGCGAATCCTCACCACCAACCTCTGGTCTTCCGAACTCTCCAAGTTGGTCGCTAACGCCTTCCTCGCCCAGCGGATTTCCTCGATCAACTCGATTTCCGCCCTCTGCGAGGCCACTGGCGCGGATGTGGATGAAGTCGGTCGCGCGATCGGCATGGATTCACGGATCGGTCCCAAATTCCTCAAAGCCTCCGTCGGCTTCGGGGGTTCGTGTTTCCAGAAAGACATCCTCAATCTGGTTTACCTCTGCGACTCGTTCAACCTCCCTCAAGTCGCCGAATACTGGCGCCAAGTGGTGCATCTCAACGACTGGCAGAAGAGTCGCTTCGTCGAAAAAATCGTCCGCACACTCTATAATACGGTCAATGGCAAGCGCATCGGCATCCTTGGATTTGCCTTCAAGAAAGACACCAACGATACCCGCGAATCCGCAGCCATCCAAGTGTGTCGGGACCTTCTTCAAGAGCGTGCCCATCTGGCGATCTACGATCCGCAGGTCGATGAAAAGTCTATCCATCAGGATCTCATGGACGCCGGAGTGTCACCGGAATTGATCACCACCAACGTGGAAATTTGCGCGACTCCTTACGCCGCCGTGACCGGAGCCCACGCCTTCGCCACCCTCACCGAGTGGGATGAATTCCGCACGCTCGACCTGGCGAAGATCTACGACCTCATGCTCAAGCCCGCATTCGTCTTCGACGGCCGCGCCATCTTGCCGGCGGACAAACTGGTGGCCCACGGCTTCGATGCCTTCGTCATCGGGAAAGGGCTGTGAGGTAAACGCTGAGACGCTGAAATTCTCCCGGCTTTTTCCTTCTCCCGCGCCGATCCTTGGTGAAAGCTCTCGCCCTTCGCTTTTCAGCCTTTCAGCATCCCTCCCATGAACATCCACCCCGAGTTCCACCGATTTCTGCACCGCCAAGATAAGGAGAATCTTCTCGGCCAGCGCGGGCTGGTCATCTGGCTTTGCGGCTTGTCCGGTTCTGGAAAATCGACCATCGCCAACGCTGCCGAGCGCGTGCTCCACCAACAGGGGCGGTTCACCACGATTCTCGATGGTGACAACTTGCGCACCGGCCTGAATTCGAACCTTGGATTCACCGATCAGGATCGCCTTGAAAACATCCGCCGGATCTCGGAGGTGGCGAAAGTCTTCGTTTCCCAGGGCATCATCACCTTCGTTTCAGCCATCACTCCGCGCGGCGAACTTCGCGACCTCGCCCGCGGATTGCTGGGCCAGGACCTCTTCGAAGTCTATGTGAAGGCAAGTTATGAAGCCTGCGAGAAAAGGGATGTCAAAGGCCTCTACGCCAAAGCCGCACGGGGAGAAATCGCCCATTTCACCGGCAAGGACGGTTCCTTCGAACCGCCTCATGACCCCGATCTCACGCTGGACACGGAAGCGGTATCCATCGAGGACGCCACTTTCGAACTCTTGGAAGCGATCCGCGAAAGAATCACTGTGAATCGACCGCTGTAACTGGCGGCTGATTGCCTCGTCTTTGAAAACAAGCTGAAGTCCATGGGCTTCAGCTTGTTTTGTTTTTATCCAGAACTTGCTGAAAATCAGAATCTCTCTAAAAACATTACTATTCCACCCAAGATGATAATTCCTTCTTGACCCCGGCAGTCCTCAGACCTATTCCCTTCCCGCCTTACAGCATACCGTTTTCACAATTTCAGCGTCACCCACCATGCCAAGCTACCAACTCAGCCAGCTCGACCAGCTCGAGGCCGAAGCCATTTTCATCCTCCGGGAAACCGCGGCGCAGTTTGAGAACCCCGCGCTGCTGTTTTCCGGTGGTAAGGACTCCATCGTCATGGCTTGGCTCGCCCGCAAAGCCTTCTGGCCTGCACGCATGCCCTTCCCTCTCGTCCACATCGACACGGGACACAATTTCGAGGAAACCATGACTTACCGGGACGAGTTCGTGGACCTCATCCGCGCCTCCCTGGTCGTCGGCTCGGTGCAGGATTCCATCGATAACGGACGCGTCATCGAGGAAAAGGGACCCACCGCTTCCCGCAACAAGCTCCAGACCGTGACCCTGCTCGATACGATCGAGAAGAATCAATACGACGCCTGCCTCGGCGGCGGCCGCCGCGATGAGGAAAAGGCCCGTGCCAAGGAGCGTTTCTTCTCCCACCGCGACGACTTCGGCCAGTGGGACCCGAAAAACCAACGCCCTGAGCTCTGGAACCTCTTCAACGGTCGCAAGAATCCGGGCGAGCACTTCCGGATCTTTCCACTCTCCAACTTCACCGAGATGGACATCTGGATGTATATCAAGCGCGAGAAAATCCCGCTGCCATCGATTTACTTCTCTCACGAGCGCGACGTCTTCGAGCGCGGCGGATCGCTGCTCGCTGTCACCAAGTTCCTCAAACCTCAGGATCACGAACAGGTCGAGCGCAAGGTGGTCCGCTTCCGAACCATCGGCGACGCCACCTGCACCGGTGCGGTCGAGTCCATTGCCTCCGATCTCGACGAAGTCATCGCCGAAGTCGCAGCCGCCCGCCAGACCGAACGCGGCACCCGCTCCGATGACAAACGCTCGGAAACCGCGATGGAAGATCGGAAAAAGGAAGGATATTTCTAGCTGTGGCGGCGGTATTCAACCGCCATATACACTAACCCACCCAAGCCAGTGACCACTGCCAAACCCACTCCGAATCAAAAACTGCGTATTGCGTCGATGCTCTACGCAACCGCCCGCAAGGTGAAACTAGCCTCCCTACGCCGACGCAATCCGCATTGGACGGAGGACCGTTTGCTTCAGGAGTTAAACTGCGGATTCTTCCTGTTCCATGATTGACAGATTCCACCCCATGCGACTCCACCCACTCACCTCTTCTCCGCGTTCCATTGCGACCTCCGCGCCATTGCGGTAAAACTCTTCATTTCCAAATTTCAGCTTTACCCAAACCATGGACCTACTCCGCTTTACCACCGCTGGCTCCGTCGATGACGGCAAATCGACCCTCATTGGCCGTCTTCTTTATGATTCCAAATCCATCTTCGAGGACCAACTCGAAGCGATGGAAGAATCCTCACGCCGCCGCGGCGATGAGAACGTCAATCTCGCGCTTCTCACTGATGGACTCAAGGCCGAGCGCGAGCAAGGCATTACCATCGACGTCGCCTACCGCTATTTCGCCACCCCGAAGCGCAAATTCATCATCGCGGACACTCCCGGCCACACCCAATACACTCGCAACATGGTGACCGGTGCCTCGACTGCAAACCTCGCCATCATCCTCATCGACGCGCGCAAAGGCGTCATCGAGCAGACCAAGCGCCACAGCTTCATCGCCAACCTGCTGCGCATCCAGCACCTCGTCATCGCCGTGAACAAGATGGACCTCGTGGATTACTCCCAGGAGGTTTATAACAAGATCATCCAGGACTATCGGGATTTCGCCTCGCGTCTCGACAACATCGTGGAAATCACCGACATCCCGATCTCCGCGCTCAACGGTGACAACGTCGTGGACAAGTCCGAAAACATGCCTTGGTATCAAGGCCCTACTTTCCTCTATCACCTCGAGCATGTTTACGTGGGTGGCGAAGAGAACCACGTGGACGCGCGCTTCCCGGTGCAATGGGTGATCCGCCCGATGAGCGACGAGTGGCACGACTTCCGTGGCTACGCCGGCCGCGTCGCGGGTGGTGTTTTCAAACCCGGCGATGAGGTCACCGTGCTGCCCTCCGGTTTCAAGACCCGGGTCAAGGCGATCCACAGCCCGGACGGAGAACTCGAAGAGGCTTTCGCACCGCAGTCCGTCTGCATCACGCTCACCGAGGAAATCGACATTTCCCGCGGCGATACCCTCGTAAAGCTCAACAACCCGCCTCAAGTCTCACAGGACATCGAGGCGATGATCTGCTGGTTTTCCAACAAACCGATGCCGCCCAAGGCGAAGTTAATCATTCGCCACACGACTCAGGAAACCAAAGCCATCATCCAAGACGTGAAGTATCACGTGGATATCAATACTCTTCACAAAATCGAGGGCGTCACCGGTTTTTCCATGAACGACATCGGCCGCATCACCCTGCGCACCGCAGTTCCGCTCATTCACGACTCCTACCGGCGCAACCGCACCACCGGTTCCTTCATCCTCATTGATCCCGGCACGAATGAAACCGTCGCAGCGGGGATG
Organism: Luteolibacter sp.; assembly: GCA_051648225.1. GTDB lineage: Bacteria > Verrucomicrobiota > Verrucomicrobiia > Verrucomicrobiales > Akkermansiaceae > Luteolibacter. Next base: position 2,500 of record JBOFET010000518.1, on the reverse strand, counting down.
ATTGTGTGAGGCGGCGGCAATCACCGGGTTCCAAGAAACCGATGATTGAATGACATTCCAACTCTGATAAGCAGGCTGAAGATTATGGAATTCCGCAGCATCGAATCGGTAGTAAAGGCTCTCAACGAAGCCGGAGTGGAATATATCATCGTCGGCGGCGTAGCGGTAAACGCACACGGTTTCGTCAGAATGACGCGTGATCTGGATATTGTCGTTCGTCTCGACCAGGAAAACATCGCCCTCGCATTGAATACACTTTTCGATGTGGGCTACCAAATGGCGATTCCCGCGAGTGCCGAAGATTTCGCCACCCCTTTAATCCGGGATCAATGGAGGTCGGAGAAGAATATGATCGTGTTAAAGCTGTGGAGTGACCTCCATCGACGAACTCCGATCGACATCTTTGTTTACGAGCCGTTTGAGTTCGCCGAGGAAATCCAACAGTTGATTCGAATGGATTTATCACCGGGGGTATCCGCCCCGATCGTCTCGCTCAAGACCCTCCTGGCGATGAAACGTGAAGCAGATCGCCCTCAGGATCACATCGACATTGAAGAACTGCAACGCATCGAATGAATCAACTCCACCCTATCAATTCAGACTGGAAGTGGGGCACCCCTGAAGGCAGTAGGGAACTTGATCGGATTCTGGACCAACGTCTGACATTCCGCGAGAAGCTCCAATGGCTCGAAGAAGCCGAAGACCTCACCCTCGCCTTTCAAGCCAGTCGCGAAAAACTTCAGATCACTCAGTCCGAATCAACCGAAAAGTAGCGCTCTTGATCGAGGCGCGGCCCATGAAGGTGTGGAAAAACCGCCTAAGCAAAAGCCGTTTCACCCTTCTTGGACTCAACTTCCTCCACCCATTGACCACTGCCCCGGCGATGTGGCGCTACGTCTTCACCACCATCTCCACCCCGTATTCACCGGGCACGGCTCACTCAAGCCTCAGCTTCCTTTTTGCCAACCCACTGCGGACCAGCTGGATAAACACAACGCCGAGGGCGATGATGGAAATCCCCCAGATCGCCCACTTCAGATTGCCGCCGCCTACCCCCACCCCACTCAGGATCACTCCGGTGCCAACGATTCCGTTGCAGAGGATCGACATCGGCAGATAAATCATGAACGGAGCCCGCAAGAATCCCAAGAGGTAGTTCTGGAAAAAGAAGGGAATCCCCGGAGTCAGTTTTAACACCAAGATCAGTCTAAAATGATCCCCACGCGGCAGGTCGGGAATCCTGATGGACGACGACGCCAGCAACTTCTCGACCAGCCTCCTCGCTGGTCCCGCCGCCAGCCAGTAGGTCCAAGTCAGGTTGAGGGTGGTGGCCAACATCGACAAGCTGACCGCCATCAGCGGATCCTCCCGCCAGACCACGCCGGCGGTGAAAAACAAGGCGCTCATGGGAATCGGCAGCCCCGGCAGAAAAACCAGCGCGAGAAACAGCACGCCGGGCTTCTCTACCAGATAATCGTTGAGCTGCGTCCAGACTTCCTTGAGAACCCCAAGATCGACCCCCCACTTCCAGGCCAGCCAGGCGCAGACCCCCGCCACCACAAGTAGGAACAGTATCCCGATCCTCACCTTGCGGTTCGCCAGCGTTTTACGGAGCACCTCCATCCGCGCGAAAGGATGCGGCTTTGCACCGCCTTGGCAAGGTCACATCCCTTGGTATCGACCGTAAACAGACTCTGCGAACGGCCTCACCATCTTTGTTCATTTTTTCTTGAACAATGAAAAGGGCGAACCAAGCTCGCCGCGCTTCGATTGGATCATCTTCAAGCGAAAATTGCCCCAAGACAGCCTGGTCGGCGTCGCCACGGGAGAACATCGACCAATGGCGGCAGCGTGTCAGTTAAGGAACCCACAAATGGCAAACCAATCTTCCGATTTGTTGCAAAAGTCTAAGGTTGTGCACTTTTGGTCAAGGCACTACCCAAAATCTCCTACTGTTTTGCAGCTTATTTTTCCATCCCTTTCAAGGCGGAGGCCGCATCCATTTCAAACACGCGTTGGATCATCACCGATCGCGATTGAGTTCAGCCAAAGTGCTCCATCAAGCGTCTAGAACCGCTTCTTCGCTCTGCTGCCTCGCCTCATTTCTCCCACTTTCGCACGCGGTGCCGACCTCCGCTCCGCCCTTCACGCTCTTGCATGAACTTCGCATCTTACGATTTCTGGAAGCTACTGATTCTCTGCTTTCTCGGTTCCCAGTTGTTGATGGCGCTGGCCAAAGCTATCTCGCTCAGCCTTGAGAATCTGACAGGTAAACTTTGCTTGGCCGCGACCGGATTGATCCTGTTGGGTGCGGAAAGTTGGTTGACGCTGATCGTTTTTCTATGGGTTGTCGGTCTGAGTTGGATCGGCGTGATTGTTGCCTGTCAGCCACGATTTAATAAAAACTCCCTGACAAGCAGGGTAGTGTTCGTAGCTCTTCTCACGGGCCAATTGGCTCCCCTTTTCTATTACAAATACTGGACGTTCGTCATGAACGATT
>JBOFET010000517.1:0-1966 GCA_051648225.1 Luteolibacter sp. | reverse complement strand
CACTGGATCATGCTGACTTGGTATTGCGCCTTGGTGCGGATGGTGCCGGCTTCGGTGCGCACGATGTTGGCCTTTTTGAGGGCTTCGATTTCGGCGATGCGGCGGAGGGTTTCCGCGTAGTCGAGCGAGTTGGTGCCGGAGCCGGCTTTCTGGTTGGCCTCGGCGCCTTTGCTTTTTTCCTTCGGATCGGAACTCCTGTTGATCGCGATGTCGCGCTCGTGGCGGGCTTTCCAGTCGGACTCGGCGATGATGGATTTTTTCTCGTCCTCCATCGAGGTGTTGAGCTTGGTGAGGCCGTTGACGTCCTGCTTGGCGAGCATGGCCATGTAGATGGATTCCGCGAGCGAGCCGCAGAGATTGGCGTCGCCGGGGTAGGCGGATGCGCCGGGCAGCTGTTTGAAGGCGGCATAGAGATCCGGACCGCCAGCGCGGAAGGGTGAGATGGTCGCGAGAATCGCGGCGATCGTTTCCCGATATTTCGCGGCGGATTCATCGGTCTCGGGCGGCTGGCTGAGGTATTTTTCGAAACGGGCCTTGAGCAGGCGGTTGTCGCCGAGAGGGATGGCCACTCCACCGACGGTGATGGTTTCCGCAGATGGGTCGAGCAGGGGGATTTCCTGGCCGAGTGGGCTGGCGGCGGGTTCCTTTTTCGCAGGGGCCGGGCCGGAGTCGTTTGGCGTCGCGGCGGGTGCGGGTTTGTCGTCTGCGGGCGGTGTGTAAACTTGGCCGTGGGCGAGACCTGCGAGGCAGAGCGGGAGCAAGAGGCGGGTTTTCATGGGGCGGTGGAGATGGGGTCAGAGGCGGTTGACGCCGGTAGCCACGGCGATGCCGCCTTGGCGGAATTTCACGCGGAAGGCGTATTTCTGCTTGGTGTCGATGTTGAGCTTGTTGAACTCCTGCGGAATTTCGATGCCGACAAACTCTTCGTCAGAGCCGTTTTCCACGCGCACGCTGACCAACTGGCCGCGGTCGGTGGTCCACTGGAGTTTTTCTTCGATCTGCCCTTCGATGACGTATTCGTTCCCGCGTAGGCTGTTGCCGTTGTCTAGCAGTTCACTCATCGAGAGCTTGGCGACGTCTCCGAAGGCTGCGGATTTTTTACCGACGAAGGATTTGCTGGCGATGATCAGCACCACGATGGCGACGATCGCACCGATGATGATTCCGGGATGGAGGTGGGAGCTTGCGCGGCGGGCCATGAGGGTGAATTTGGAAAAGCTGAAAGCAGAATTTGGGAAATCGGGTGGATTCGGCGGATGGAATACGGATGGCAAGATGGCGAGGGATCGGGAAAAATCGAGTGGAATCCGTGATGCCCCGTTCGCAACGCTCCCAGATTTCAAATTTGGCTGCTCAGTCCCATTGGGGTCGGCGGACACCGGCCCAGGCGGCGATGAGTGCCACCCCGATGTGAGCGCCGAGGGCGAAGAGGCAGGCGCTTTGAGGAGACAAGCTGGTGTCGATGACGGACTTCACGGCATCATGCACCTGGGTTTGCAAGGCTTCGACCGAGCCGGACCAAGCCCAGTAGGCGGAGATGAACGGGCGGGTGAAGGCTTCGATAGTTTCCGGCAGTGCGAGCACGGCACCTGACAAGGGCAGCTGGAAACCCACCAGATAGATCGAGAGCAGTGACGCTTGTTCTGCCGTCCGCATGAGCGAGGAAATGGCGAGGCAGATCGCAGTCATCGCCGCATTGACAAGCAGCAGGAAAATGGCGTGCTCCATGAAGTTTCCCCGGAAGGCTCCGAAGAAATTCACGAAAAACGCCATCCACAGCGACTGCCCGATGACCAGGCAGGCGAGAAATGCCACCTTGGATGCGAGGTAGGCGGACGGTCGTAGTCCACCGAATTTTTCCTTCTCGTAGATCGGTCGCTCACCGGCGATTTCCCGGGCGGAATTGTTTGAACCCATCAGCGAGAGAAGCACGACTTGGAACATGATGATCCCGGAAATGGCCGAA
>JBOFET010000516.1:0-7830 GCA_051648225.1 Luteolibacter sp. | reverse complement strand
TTCAAGCTCTGCTGCCCGCCAACTGGATCACAACCCGCCCAGCCGCCTGTCAGACCATCGAGAGCCGGGTTGCATAGATGCCATAGCCGCCAGAGCTCTGGCAAAAATGCGAGAGGTGCTCTGTTGACCGCTTACGTTTCATCAACCACAGGACCACTCGTACACGGGTGTCGTCTTCCTCAATGTCCGGATCGAAGCGGGTCAAATCGAGCAATGCGTGTTGGAACTTCGGCAGAAACGGCAAAACGTCGGCTGCGAGTTCGTCGGGCAGTGCGAACAGGTCTTCAAACGCGGTGGAGATATTCCAGGTTTCGGGGCCCTGGTGGAAAACGAACGGTAGGACAGGTGGAAGGGGGAGACCGTGGGTCTTTCGATGCTGAATGAAAATTTCAGTAACGTAGCCCAGCAGGCGCAGCGGCATGACCGGGTCCGGGCTGCTTTGGTGCTCGAAGAGAAGATACAACAACGTTTCGCGATCACCAACCCAACGGAAAACAACAGGTCGGAATGCAACTGTTGGAGGCTGGTTTTCGCGAGTGAATCTGGAAGAACGACCAGCGAGGTCCATTCCATCTTCGCCACGTGTGCGTGCGGCAGATGGCATTTGAAAAACGCCGTGGTGTGCTCCGGTTGGGAGAACACCGCCTTGAAAAAGCCGTCGTTGGTGTGTGCGGCAGCAGCGATTGGTTCTCCGGTTGTTTCCACGCGGCGGAAGATCTATCAATGATTCGGCGGGAGCAAGAACGGTTGAACCTTGAGTGAGTGTTTGATCATAGGTTTCCAAAATGCCTTTCACACCATGGAGCTGGAATCTGAAAAGAGCTCCGCAGGTGAAGGCAATGGTGTTGGCGATCGTGATGCTGCGGTCGCCCGGGACAGCGATGGGGAGAAGCTCCGACAGGTCGCCTTGCCTCTATGAGTCTGGATTCAAGTAAAGTGGCACCAGTAGCCAAGGAGGCGAAGTCAAACTGTTGCGTCGCACTACGGTGCGGGCTGGAAAATCCCTTTGCGGGCGAATTTCAGATCGCCGTTGGTCTCGTCGAAATACGAGATGGCCGGCTGGCCAGAAGGATCAAAGGAGAGTGATGTAAAATTGCTGACTTTTCCGGTGCTATCCACAACTGTGTTGATCCAAGTTGTGCCATTGAACCGAGCAAATCCAAGGTCATGGTCGATAAAAAAATCTCCGTCGTCTTCGTCAACCTCGTTGTACAATTCGTAAGCGATGGCAGGTTGGCCGTCCGGGCCGAACGATAGCGAGTTGTAGCTGCCGTTTTCGAAGACTCCATCGGCTATCGTACCCAACCAGTCGGAGCCATTGAACCTAAAGAAAAAAAGGTCACGATCATAACAAGAGATTGCGGGGTGGCCGTCCGGGCTGAACGCAAGTGAGGTATCGCCGAAAGTTGCAAATATAGTACCATCTACGACCGTTAGTGACCAAACCGTGCCGTTGAGTTGTGCGAACTTCAGTATTCCTTCATCACCCACATATGAGATCGCTGGTTGTCCTCCCGGATTGAAGGCAAGTGAGCTGCTTTGGCCGACATCTCCGGTGCTGTCGACAGTGGTGCGCGTCCAAGCTGTGCCGTTGAAGCGGGCGAATTTCAAATTTCCGTTGGTGGCGTCGTAATATGATATTGCAGGTTGGCCATCCGGGCCAAAGGCGAGCGATGAGTCTGTGCCTACATCACCCGTGCTGTCGACGGTGGTGATCGTCCATGCCGTGCCGTTAAAACGCGCAAATTTTAGGTCATCGATGCCTGAGTTTTTGTAAGTGATCGTGGGTTGGCCATCCGGGCCGAAAGCCAGAGAAGTGTTGGTGCCAACTTCCCCGCTACTGTCGACAGTGGTGAGGATCCAAGTCGATCCGTTGAAGCGAGCAAATTTCAAGTCGGCGTTGTCAGAATCATAATAGGAGATCGCGGGCTGACGATCCGGCCCGAAGGCTAGCGACGTGTGTGTGCCGACTTCTCCAACACTATCGACAGTAGTGATAAGCCATGGCAACGCCTGTCCTGCGACGGAAGTGGCATTGAGCAGAGTGGAAGCGGTGAGTTGCGACTGGAGTGAGGTGATTTGAGACTGCTGGGTAGTCGCAAGGCTTTGTAGGGAAGTGGCGGTAGTTTTGACGGCTTGCAGTTCATTCCAGATTTCCTGCAAGGACTTCTGGGAGGGAGCGGGTGCGCCGGGGGGCGTGAGGGTGCCTTGCGCAAAGACTGCGGAGGCGCTGGTGGCGAGGAAGATGATTGGCAATTTCATGAGGGGGATGCGTTGGTTGGGGAGGTTCAGGAGCGAGCAAATTAAGGTGCGGTAGGCAGTGGCATGGCGACGGCGCGGAAGAAGCGCCGGGGTGCGGGGGAGAGGCTGGAAAGCGTTTTGGAAGTCAGTGATCCGGTGGGTAGGAATGAGCCCAGCACGGAATCCGTCCATGGCCCGACGAGGTCTTCGTCATATTCCAAGCGGTAGTTCCGGGTGAGCACGGTGGTGAAGCTGATGTCTGCTTGGGTAGAACTGGCTGAGTAGGTGTGGGAGACGATTTTGAGGAGCGAGTCGGGATTATTTGGAAGTGTGCCGGAGTTGTATTCCGCGAGGTCGGAAGCACCGTCGCCGTCTTTGTCGCTGGTGGAACTGGCGGTAGTTAGATTACCGTAGTTGAGATTCTCCCAAGTGTCCGCGATGCCGTCGTTATCGGTATCTGGGCGGGCGATGGAGCTGGTTGCGAGGTCGGTGAAAGCTGTATCTAGGGCGATCCAGCCAATGTTGGCAGAGTAAATGCTGCCGGTGAATTTCCCGGTGCGAAGGTCGAGTTTGGGCTGGCCATGGGTTTGCTCGAAGGTGATCCAGCCAATGTTGGCGGCGTAAGCAAGTCCGGTGAGAATTCCGGTCGGAGAGGCGTTCACTCCGTAGTCGGTGGAGGAGGTGTTCGAATAGGTGTGGCCGTTACTTGGCGTGCCATCCCCGAGGTGGATCCAGCCGAAATTCGCCGCATAGGAGTAGCCGGAAAGGGCGGTGTCGAATACGCGAACGCCGTCTGGAAGAGACGGGCGAGAATCAACCCAGCCGGCGTTTGCTGCATAGGCATACCGGGCAGTTGGGGAGATGGTCGATTGAGCTGCTAGTTGAAAATGGCTTAGCCACAGAAAAACGAGAAAAGTCCATTTCATTCATTAGCAAGAGCAGTTTTCGGCCCAAGTATGCAAGTTGATAAATGTGACGATGTTGAAATGGATGGAATTGACCTGATTTGCGTAGGGTTCAACTTTTCGCAGCCGCAACTCAACCCTCAACTCCCTGCCGCAGGTGTGATCCGGGGGAGAATCGATCGCGACGAGAAATGCCCGCCGCAGGAACGTCGCGTCATCGGTGACTGCCGGCACGGGGAGCTTTTTATTCCGATAGAATGAAGCGATGTGATGATCGATCTGTAGCGCCGCCTTTTTTAAATCGACCGGATCTCTCTGAAGCTTGGCATTTCCCTGGGCCAGTAGTCCTCCGGCCAAGGCAAGCATCGTCGCTGAGGTAAAGGTAATCAGGCGTTTCATGGGTTTTGGGAGACTCGATGAAACTAGCGGTTTCAGAATGGGTGTCAATTTGGAGTTCCGGGTGAACCTCCGAGGCGGCGACCCGTGGGGGAAGTGGCCAAAACGGAAAAAGCCGCCCTCCCGTGCAGGGAAGGCGGCTTGGTGAATGGACCGCTGAGGCCGGTCTCAGCCTACTGGATCAAGGCTTGGGGACCAGCGAGATGGTCTTCAAAATCCGCGAGGCGATCTGGTAGGGATCGCCCTGCGAGTTTGGACGGCGGTCTTCGAGGTAGCCCTGATACTTGTCGTCCTTGACGAAGCTGTGCGGGATCCGGATGGACGCGCCACGGTTGGCGACACCGTAGTTGAACTTGTCGATCGACTGGGTCTCGTGGAGGCCGGTGAGGCGGAGGTGGTTGTCGGGTCCGTAAACGGCGATGTGTTCTTCCACGTGGTCACCGAAGGCGCCCATGAGCGCTTCGAAATAAGGCTTGCCGCCCTTCTCGCGCAGATACTCGGTGGAGAAATTCGCGTGCATGCCGGATCCGTTCCAGTCGCTGTCGCCGAGGGGTTTGCAGTGATATTCCACGTCGATGCCGTATTTCTCACAAACGCGCTGGAGCAAATAGCGGGCGACCCACATTTCGTCAGCGGCCTTTTTGGAACCCTTGCCGAAGATCTGGAATTCCCACTGACCCTTGGCCACCTCGGCGTTGATGCCTTCGTGATTGATGCCGGCGTCTAGGCAGAGATCGAGGTGCTCCTCGACGATCGTGCGGGCGATGTCACCCATGAACTTGTAGCCGACGCCGCAGTAGTATGGACCTTGGCCGATTTTCGGAAAACCATCCGCCGGGAAGCCGAGCGGGCGACCGTCCTGGTAGAGGAAATATTCCTGCTCGAAGCCGAACCACGCACCGGGATCGTCGAGAATGGTGGCCCGTGCATTGGTCGGGTGAGGGGTGCCGTCCGGCATCATGACCTCGCACATGACGATGGCCCCATTCTTGCGGGTCGTGTCTGGATAGACGGCGACTGGCTTCAGGACGCAGTCGGAGCTTCCGCCCTCGGCTTGCTGGGTGGAACTTCCGTCAAATCCCCAGAGCGGCAAGCTCTCAAGGCTTGGGAAGCTTTCAAAGTCCTTGATCAGGGTTTTCCCGCGGAGATTGGCGACCGGGGTGTAACCGTCGAGCCAGATGTATTCCAGTTTGTATTTGGCCAGAGTGGTGGATGTTTTTCAGTGATTTGCGTAATAATTTTTGAGGCACCTTGATGATGAGGGGATACCCGCAGCCGCCAAGGATGGTTGACAGGTATGAAAAAGCATCATGCGTGCCAAGCCAGATTTCATTTCCTCAGTCATGATCCGCCTCGCCGGGAGCAGCGCTGACTGTGATGAGGATGAGCGTCGTGTCATCGATTCCGGAGTTGTCGATCGCGCGGTTCAAGAGCGCGAGCGCGGTGTCGGTGGGATTTTCGGGGCAGCTGGCGAGGGCGGTGGAGAGTTGGCGTTCCCAGAGTCCGTCGATGAGTCCGTCCGAGCAAATGAGGAAGCGGTCGCCCAGGGCGTAAGAGACGGCGGCGAAGTGGGGGTTGATCCGGTCATGGCCGCCGCCGACGACTTCGTAGAGAGCAGCGCGGCGGGGGTGGGAGCGGTATTGGGTTTCGAGAATTTCGCCACGTTTCCACTGGCCCCAAGCAAGGGTATGGTCGCGGGTGAGTTGCTCGAGCAGGCCGTCCCGGGAGCGGTAGATGCGCGAGTCACCGACGTTGGTGAGGTAGAGGTTTTCCGGGGTGAACCAGGCGAGGGCGAGGGTGGCGGCCATGCCGGACTTGTCCTCGGATCCGTTCGCGGCGGCATTGATCCGCTCGTGGACCGAACGAATGGCGGTGCCGAGGTGGGCGAGGGAATCCGGGAAAAATCCGGCGGCGGCGGACTTGAAGGTTTCCGGGATGATCTCGGTCATCTGTTGGAGGATGGTGGAGGAGGCGATGTCGCCGGCATTTCCTCCGCCCATCCCGTCGGAAACAGCGAAGACGATGTCGCGGGTGGAAAGCGGCAGGCAACCTTGACCGGCGAGGATTTCGGCCCCATCCGGCCCTGAGGCGAAGGCGATGAGCGAGTCGTCATTGCGGGGTTTCCGCGACCCGCTGTGGGTGAGGGCTGCCCAGTGGAGTAGGGGGGCTTGGGACACGGGTGGGTTTTCTGCGCTGGGATGGAGGTCAGATGGATTTCTCGGGGATCACTAGATCGGGAGGCGGGGGCAGGATTTCCGCAAGCTCGAAGTCGATGATGCAGAACTCGCCGAGCTTGTCGGAGTAGGTGATGTTGCGGGGTTCCGCATCGAGGTGGCGGACGCCGTATTCCCGCTCAAGCTTGGCGAAAAGCTTGTCCGCCTTTTCCTTCGAGAGCATGGGCGCGGGTTTCCCGCAGTTGGTGGAGACGAAGTAGAGTTCTTCCGGATGCTCTTCCAGCAGCCGGGGCACATACGGGCAGCCGCGCTCTTCGAGCACTTTGAGCACTTCCACTTCCATGGCGTAGCGCTTGTCGGCATCGGTGCCCTTCAAGCGCTTGTGGACATTTCCATAAAAGTCGATCCGCACGTTTGAGCGGATGCCGTCTTTGAGTGGTTCGATGGCCATCGGAGTGGGCCAAACGAAACGCTCGCAGGGGGCGGGTGTCACGCTTTTGTTGGGGATGCGGAGAGGAAAAATTTCCCTCAATTGTCCGTTGCCAGCGGCGCGTGGCGGAGATAGGAAGCGGGCATGTCAATTCTTGCCGAAGACTCAGCCGTGATCGAAAAAACCAAGGAACTGTGCGCTCAAATCGCCAGCGACCCCTCATTTCTCAAGCTCCAAGCCGACGTCGAGCGCTTCCTGGCGGACGACTCCGCGCGCCTTCAATACCAGAGCGTGCATGAGCGGGGCGAAGAGCTTCACCACAAGCAACACGCCGGCGTGGAGCTGGGTGCCTCGGAGATCCGTGAGTTCGAAAGCGCGCGCGAGGCGTTGTTTGAAAACGCAATCGCCCGGGATTTCCTCGCCGCGCAGCGGGAGTTGGAGACGCTCCAGAAACAAATCGGCAAATATGTGGGCGGCACCATCGAGCTTGGCCGCGTGCCGACTGCCGATGAACTCGCCGAAAAAGGCGGGTGCTGCGGCGGTGGCGGCAGCGGTGGTGGTTGCTGTAGCTGAAGCCAGTGGAACACAAGGGAAGGCAGGGCGGTCAACCTTCGACTTCGACGACGAGGTTGATCTCTACTGCCACATCGAGCGGCAGCGCCGCCACTCCGAGCGCGGTGCGGGAGTGTTTGCCCTTTTCACCGAAAATCTCGACGAGTAACTCGGAAGCTCCGTTGATGACTTGGGGATGACCCAGGAAGTCCGGTTCCGAATTGACGAAGCCGTTGAGGGTGACAATCCGCACGACTTTATCGAGCGAGCCGATTTCATCCTGGATGACGGCGAGTCGGTTGAGGATGACCATCCGGGCACCCTCACGGGCCTCGTCCACGGAGACTTGGCTGGGAACCTTGCCAATGATTTTCCGGTCTCCGTCGATGGGCAGCCCGCCGGACAGAAACAACAGATTTCCGGTGCGGACGCAGTTGACGTAGGCGGCAATGGGGGCGGGAACGGCGGGCAGGGTGAGGCCTAACGCGCTGATTTTTTCGAGGACGGACATGGGATGAATGAGGCTTATTGGGTGACGGGGAAATCGTCGGTGAGCAGGGATACCAGTTGTTTTCCGGAGTTTGTGAGTTCGGCACGGTTGCCTTCCCCGGTGACCAATCCGCGGGTGAGGTAGCGGTGGGGCACGGTGGAGGGCCGCACGGAGGTGAGGACTGGCGCGGTGACTTCGCGCGGGCTGGGACTGAAGGCGATGGGCAGGCCGGTGGCGCTGAAACTGATTTCCCACGACTTCGCGCCATCCACCTGGCCCTGGGAGATCCACGGGTGGCGTTTGACAAAGTCGGGCGTGGCGGTGGAGGGGATTGTCACTTTGAAGTAAACCGGGGTGGAGGCGATAAATTCGCTGAATTTGAGAGCGGGGTTCGCTTTGTGCTCGATGAAGAACCGGGCGGCGTCGGCGCTGGTGAGGTTCATGCCATTAAAGAGACCGTGGAAATTCGTGCCGGCTCCGGATTTCTGGTGCCACTCGTTGAACTGGCTGCTGACGAGCATGCCGATCTCGAGATGGAGGTGCGCCCGCACCCGGTCGATGCCGGCACCGGTGTAGCCCATGCGGCCGAGGACCGATCCCGCATGGACCGTGTCGCCGGGCTGGCAGGTGATTTCCGCCAGG
>JBOFET010000515.1:0-6231 GCA_051648225.1 Luteolibacter sp. | reverse complement strand
GATGCCGTCATCCCCGTGGCCGAAGAGTGCGGCGTGCGCATGGCCATCCACCCGGACGACCCGCCCTTTTCCGTCCTCGGGCTTCCCCGTATCGTGAGCACGGACGCGGACACCGCCGCCATTCTGGCACTTGCCGATTCACCGGCCAACGGCCTTTGTTTTTGTAGCGGATCCTTCAGCGCCCGACCGGACAATGACCTTGCCGCCATCGCCAGCCGTTTCGCCCCGCGCATCCACGCCGTCCACCTCCGCGCCACCAAGCGCGAAGCCTCCGGCGTTTTCTACGAGGCGGACCACCTCGATGGCAACGTGGACATGCCCGCGCTGCTCACCATCCTCCTCGGCGAGCAAGATCGCCGTCGCGCCGAAGGCCGCAGCGATTGGCAGCTCCCGCTGCGGCCGGACCACGGCCACGTCATGATGCAGGACCTCGACCACTACGTCCCACTCACCCCAGGCTACTCGCCCATCGGCCGCATGCGCGGACTCGCGGAACTCAGAGGCGTGATGCACGGGATCACCGCGAGCCGGACCAGAAATTCCTCTGTGGAAGCTTGCCATCCCCGTGTTCTGTGAAAGGAATCTCCTCGCGCGGAATGGTCCAACCCACCCGCCTAACTGATAAAACCCCGTCTTCCCGCATCGAGTGAAAACCCAACTCAACCGTGCAATCAGGCTCATGATCGCCACAACCCTCGCAACGGGCATCAGCGCCCGTGGTGCCGAAGAACGCCTGGAATTCCATCACGGCGGCCATTTGCTAGGCGCTTGGCAGAAGACGCCGCTGGTGAATCCAAAAGGGGGTGAAACGTTTGCCGCCAGTGCCTTCATCCACCCACTGGCCACGCCCGGGGGATTCGCATGCACGACCATCCAGCCGTCCGACCACCTCCACCATCTCGGACTCTGGTGGCCGTGGAAATTCATCGAAGTGGAGGGAAAGACCTTCAATTGTTGGGAAATCCAAGAAGGTCAGGGTGCCCACGTCGCGCGGAGTGTGAAGACCCTTTCCAGCAAACCCGGCAAAGCGGAGTGGGAACTTCTCAACGAAACGATTTTCAAACCCAAAGAGGCCGCTCCCAAGGTTGCCATTCATGAGACGGCACGAATCACCCTGACGGCTGATGCGGATTCCACGATTCTCGATCTGTCCATCCTCCAAAAAGCCGCAGGCAGTCCCGTGACGATTTCCGCCCATCGCTACAGCGGATTTTCATGGCGGGGTCCGGCCTCGTGGAACAAAAATAACAGCACCCTAACCACCAGCGGCGGTAAGAGCCGTGACGATGCGAACGGCACCCCTGCACGCTGGGTGATGGTAAGTGGCCCCGGCATCAAGGGCACGGCCTCGCTCCTGATTCTCAGCGCGGCGGAAAAGCAGAACGGGACTGCGGAAAAAATTCGAGTGTGGGATTCCAAAGCACACAACGGCGCACCATTCGTGAACTTCAACCCGGTCATGGACGGCCCGCTGCCTCTCGACGAAGCCCATCCAGCCGTTTCCAACCGCAACTACCGCGTCATCGCTGCCGACCGCGCGATCAGTGCCGAAGCCGCCGAGGCTTCGTGGCGCAAGTGGGCTGGAAAATGAATTCCTCTTCGACACCCCTAGATCTAACCCAACATCCGCCATGCCCAAGTTTCCTTCCGCCATTCTCTCCCTGTGGATTGCCGCCACGTGCATTCCCGCCCATTCCCAACAGAAGCTCGCGGCCGTGCAAATCGGCTCGCGCATTGACGTGACCATCGAGGGGAAATTCTTCACCAGCTACCGCTTCGCCGCCGATGAGAAGTATCCATTCCTTTTCCCGGTAAACGGACCGTCCGGCGCGTCCGTGACGTCGATGCGCAATGGTGAGTATCCCCACCACAGTTCGTTGTTTTTCAGCTGTGATCTCGTCAATGGCGGAAATTATTGGCAGGACACACTCGACCGCGGGCGCATCATTTCCAAAGGCCCGGTGGTGGAGAGTGCCGGCGGAACTCAAATCGTCATCCAAGATGTTTGCGATTGGACTCGGCCCAATGCGCCGCAACCTCTGCGCGACCTCCGCCGCATCACGATCAGCGCCCCATCGCCCGGATTGCGGCAGATCGATTTCGACATCACGCTTGAGGCGCTCGAAGACGTGGTCATTAAAAAAACCAACCACTCGCTGCTCAGTGTGCGCATGGACCCGGATCTCACGCCCGTGTTTGGCGGGACCATGATCAATGCGGACGGAGATCTGGGAGAGAAAGGAACCTTCGGCAAGCCGTCTCCATGGCTCGCGTGTTTTGGTGCCCGGGATGGTAAAACCACCGAGGGTCTCGCCATTCTTCAACACCCGCAAAATCCCGGTTATCCCGCGCCATGGTTCACACGCGAATATGGATTTCTCTCACCCACACCCATGTTCTGGCCGGCCAACGGCAAGGATACCCGCATGGTAAAAGGCGAAAAACTTCGGCTCTGCTACCGCGTCATGGTCTTTTCCGGCACCCCGGAATCCTCTGGCATCAGCCGGATTTCCAAGGAATTCTCCGAGTCGAAACCGTAACCCATCCACCCGCTCCGGCACATGAACCTCACCAAGTCTATTTCTGCCATGATCTGCATGGCATCCCTCGTGACCTCCTCCCATGCGGAACCCACGAAAACCTTCCGCCTGATGACACTCGATCCCGGCCATTTCCATGCCGCCTTAGTGCAGCGAAACATGCTTCCCGGTGTCTCGCCCGAAGTCCACATCTTCGCTCCCGCCGGTCCTGATCTCGACCTGCACCTCGGACGCGTTAAAAGTTTCAACACCCGCGAAGTCGATCCCACCACCTGGGATCTGAAAGTCCACACCAGTCCGGATTTCCTCGCAAAAATGCTCGCCGAGAAGCCCGGCAACGTCGTCGTGCTGGCCGGAAACAACCGCGACAAGACCCGCTACATCCTCGAATCCGTCAAAGCCGGACTCCACGTGATGGCCGACAAGCCAATGGCCATCGACCCCGCAGGACTCAAAATGCTCGAAGAGGCCTACCGCATCGCAGAGGAGAAAAAGCTCTTGTTGCTAGACATCATGACCGAGCGCTTCGAGATCACGACTCGGCTTCAGAAAGAATTCTCGCAATTTCCCGAGGTCTTCGGAGAACTCGATAAAGGCACACCCGAGAACCCGTCCGTCACCAAGGAAAGCGTCCACCATTTCTCAAAACTCGTGAACAACCTGCCCTTGCAACGCCCACCGTGGTTCTTCGATCCCGCCCAACAGGGTGAAGCCATCGTCGATGTCACCACCCACCTCGTGGACCTCGTCCAGTGGGAGTGTTTCCCGGATCAAGTCATCCAGGATGGCGACGTGAACGTGATCTCCGCGAAGAGCTGGGATACGGAAATGACCCTGGAGCAATTCCAAAAAGTCACCAAGCTCGACGCATGGCCGGAGTATCTAAAACCGATGGTCGGCGGAGATGGCCTGCTGCGCATCCCGGCGAACGGAGCCTTCACCTACGCCCTCCGCGGCGTGCATGCGAAGATTTCCGTGCTTTGGAATTTCGAGGCCCCTCCGGGAACGGCGGACACCCACGACTCACTGATGCGCGGCACCAAGTGCTCCTTGCACATCCGCCAGGGCAAGGAGCAAGCCTACAAGCCGATCCTCTACATCGAACCACACTCGGATGTGGATGCCACCTCCTGGAAAACCGCTCTCGACAAGGCAGCAGCAGACATCGCACGCAGCTACCCCGGCGTCGTCATCAAGGACCTCGGCGGGCGCTATGAAGTCGCCATTCCGGATTCCTACAAGGCCGGTCACGAGGCCCACTTCGCACAAGTGGCGGGAAGATTTCTCGGATTCCTCAAGGACGGCGGCACGCCCTCCTGGGAAGTGCCTAACACACTCGCCAAATACCGCACCATCATGGAGGCCTACAAGAAAAGCCGTCCGTCCAATTGATCCAACTTATGAAAACAACCCGTCGCTCGTTCGTTCAGAAAATGGGACTCGCCACCACCGCCCTGGGATTCCCGACCATCATCCCCGCCCGCGTTCTCGGCGCGGACGCTCCCAGTAACAAAATCAACATCGTCCAGATCGGCTGCGGCCGCATCGCGAGAAGCATGGACATTGTCGGTATCCTCCGCCAGGACGCCGCACGACTTGTGGCGGTTTGTGAAGTGGACTCGCTCCGCCTCACCGATGGCAAGGAAATGGTCGAGGAACATTACAAAAAGAATCAAATCAATCTCAACGTGGCGACCTACGGGGACTATCGCGAGGCGCTGCTACATCCGGACATTGATGCCGTTTCTATCAGCACGCCCGATCATTGGCACGCCGAGCCAGTGATTGCCGCCGCTTTGTTAGGAAAGGACATCTATGTGCAGAAGCCCCTCACCATGACGATCCAAGAAGGTCGTTCGGTGAGTGATATCGTGCGCAAGAAGAACTGCATGTTCCAGATCGGCAGCCAACAGCGCTCCGGCTCGCAGTTTCGCATCGCCTGCGAAATGGTGCGCAACGGCCGCATCGGCAAGCTCCAAACCGTGAAGATCGGGCTTCCCAGCGATCCCTCCGGTGGCAGCACTCAGGAAATTCCGGTTCCGGAAAACCTCAACTTCGACAAGTGGCTGGGTAGTGCGCCACTCGCGCCCTACACCATCGACCGCATCCACCCACAGGGAGCCACCGTCAAGGAACGCTACACCCAGCGCCCCGGCTGGCTCCGCATCGAGGATTACTGCCTCGGCATGATCACCGGTTGGGGTTCCCACCACGTGGACATCGCCCACTGGGGCATGGATACCGAACTTACCGGCCCGGTTTCCATCGAAGCCAGAGCAGAGTTTCCCATGTCCGGTCTCTGGAACGTGCATGGACCCTATCACATCGAGATGGGCTATGCCAATGGCGTGAACATGGTCATCGACCACAAGTTTCCCAACGGCATCCGCTTCGAAGGCAGTGACGGCTGGATTTTTGTCACTCGCGGAGCCGAGCGCGTCACCGCCTCGGATCCGATTCCCGAAGGTGCCGCTGCCAAAGCCCTGCAAGCCAGTAACCCGGACATTCTAAAAACTCCTCTTGGAAAAGACGACGTGCGCTTGCACGAGAGTCCGAATGGCGACCACCACCTCGACTGGATCACCAGCATGCAGACGCGCAAACCTGCCGTCACCAGCGCCGAACAGGCCCACCGCTCCACCAGCGCCTGCATGGTCGGCTGGATCGGCATGAAGCTCGGCCGCAAACTCAAATGGGATCCGGTGAAGGAAAAGTTCGAAAACGACGACGCAGCGAACGAATTGCTGAGTCGCGCCGAACGTTCGTCTTACGGGATCAGCCACATGAAGAAAGGCTGATCCCCGGCCACGCAGCCACCAAGGTGGCTGCGTGGAGCGGCATCTCAAACACACACTTGAATCGTCGAAGACCCGCGGCTTTGCCATCGTCTGGTCCGCACGGGCTCTTCTCACCCGCAAGCTACTCGATCTTGCTACCGTTTGATAGATCATCAAAAAGAAAAAGCCCGAATCCGTTAAGATTCAGGCTTTTATATGGCTCCGGCGCGTGGGATCGAACCACGGACCTAGTGATTAACAGTCACCCGCTCTGCCGCTGAGCTACGCCGGACTTGCTTCCCTTACGGGCGCGGGCGGACGATGGGATTCCCCGGCGACTTGTGGCAAGGGAAAAATACTCAAGGTCAGGGAAATCTCAAAAGCTTGGGAAATCCCAGCCTCAAACCGCCCATCACAGAGAATCCACCACCCGTCTCCAATCCTGAGACTGGCCCTCTAACCACCCGCCGCAAGTGCCACGATTTCCACCCGTGAACCCTCGACGACGAGTACGCTGGAAAATTCGCGGGGGAAAATCGCCCGCTCGTCCAGTTCCACAACCACCGGTTTTTCGCCGAGGCCGATGCTTTGCAACAAGGCACTCACCGTCAGCGGCGCTTCGAGTTCGTGTGGGTTTCCGTTCAGTTGGATCTTCATCAGCGCCATTGCGAAAGTTGTTCGGGGAAGGGGCAGTCCTTGCACTCGGTGAAATCTTCGAGGCAAAAGTCGTGATAGATCTGAAGCAATGCCTGGTGATGGCACACCCTCCGCATCCAGGGTTGGGCCGCCTTGGCCGAGCCGAACAGGCGCAACCCACAGCGCTTCACTTTGTCGTTGGCCGCCGAGTTCCGCAGCTTGTGATAGGCGGCGAATGTCATCCCCTCCTCGCGCATGGCGAGCGGTGCCAGATGGTT
>JBOFET010000514.1:0-7639 GCA_051648225.1 Luteolibacter sp. | reverse complement strand
CCGCTCGCGAGCTGGCGTGGCAGCGGGGGCCGAGTCGCTCGTTAGTCGTCATGGCGTTGGGTTCTTGGGGAATCGCCCAGGGCTTGGAGCGTCTTTGGAAACGGGAAAAAATCAGCCAGCGGGAAGCCTGGATCTTCGTCGCGGCTGCGTGGAGTTCCCATTTGCTGGTCGATTGCCTCACCGTGGAAGGAGCCGCACTGTTCTGGCCCATCTCGAGCCAGCGAGTCAGTTTCAAGCTCACGCATCCCGGCGATTTCCTCGTCGCCATCCCCTTGTTAGCCGCCGTGGTCGCGTTGGCGATTTTACCGGAACCGGTGCTGAAAAAAACCCGTGGGAAAAAGTTACCTCCCCCCTCGAAGCGAGGGAAAGTCTGCCGGTGGGGATGGGGCATCAGCGCGGGATACGTCTTGCTGGTTCTGGGTTTAAAACTCGTGGCCTCCGCAGGATTCGACGCCGATCTGACGCGGCGCGGAACGGAATCCGAGCGCCGGATGGAAGCGCCTTTTCCCAACAATCCCCTGCTCTGGCGCTCGGTGGTCGATCAGGGCGCGGATCTCTGGGTCGGCTACCGAAGCGTCTTCGAACTGCACTCGACGCCCGTCCGCTGGACGCTCTATCCGAAAGGAGCCGAGGCACTCGCCGGTGTCGCGGAAATGCGCGAAACGAAGACGCTCATCCGATTGACGGACGGTTGGTGGATCTCACGCCCTCATGCCAAGGGTGCGTGGCTTGGCGATTTACGGCTGCCGGAAGTCCGGACCTGGGGCAGCAAAAAAGGCATGGTGGATAGCCGGCTTGCGTCCTCTTGGATCATCAACGCAAGCGCCACTGACGACGCGTTGATGTTGATCACGCCGGACACCACCGACGCAGGCGACAGCCTGGGGCGGCTGGCCCGCAGGACTTTTGGAAACCGGGAAATCTGGGAGGCAAATCCTCGTCTGGCGGGCGTGCGCGGCAGCTTGCCGGAATTCCTACCGGTGGAAGAATGACCGCCGGTGTTGATTTTCCTCAACTCCATGATTCTTCGCTTTTGTCTCAGTGAGAATCGGCTAAGG
The DNA here is from genome assembly GCA_051648225.1 of Luteolibacter sp. GTDB lineage: Bacteria > Verrucomicrobiota > Verrucomicrobiia > Verrucomicrobiales > Akkermansiaceae > Luteolibacter. Next base: position 6,581 of record JBOFET010000514.1, on the reverse strand, counting down.
GTCTCGGCAGTGAAAGTGATCTCCGTTTTGCTGGCGACTTTGATCGCCGCGCAAGCAACTCCAAGCGACCCCGGTGCGGTGGCCATCGACTTCCTCGAAAAGGTGCGCTTGGGAAAACTCAATCTCGATCCCGGCGGCGACACGGCGCTCTCGCCGCAGACCGCGGACAGCAAAAAGCGCAAGATCGCCAAGAGCATCGAGCGCATGGCGCGCGACCTTGGCAGTGATCCGCTCGAAGTCGGCGCCGTGAAGCTCGACGAAGGATTTGCCGCCGTGCTCGTCCGCAAGGTCGGTGGGTTCGACCCGAGCCGGCTCCAGGTTTTTCCCGTGGCGCTCATCAAGCGCGGTGCCGAGTGGTTTCCCGCTCCGGTCCCCGCTTCTTTTGAAAACTCGGGTGCCGGCTACGCTCTGGATCTTCGCCATCGCCTCGAACTTCTCGAAAACTGGATGCTCCGCGAACAAGTCGTCGATCTCGAAGAACTCCGGGAAAAATCCGCAGCCCGGATGCGCGAAAAAATCGAAACCACGCTCCAGACCCACGAGGTGAAGGCCATGGATGCCAACCAATGCGCCGAGCGTTTTCTAGCAGCCTGCGGGAAGCACGACCTCCCCTCGATGCTCGGCCTTCTGGGTGGTCTCGCAGAGAATCTTCCCGACGACTGGCCCTTGCGCTTGAAAGCAGTGGAACGCGCCGTCGCCGCCGGAACAGGTGCCCTGCGACCCTGGCGGCTGCTGACCTCGTCCGAAATCGCGCGGGCATTCGTCGGGAACGACAGTGACGAAACCAGCGCTTTCATTTCCATCGCCTGTCTGGATCCAGCAGGAACCGGCGGCACATCAGCATCTCCGCAGGTCGAACTGGTCCACTTCGAAATCGAAAAAACAACTGATGGTCTCTGGCAGGTCAATCTGCCGCCATCGTTTTTTCAAACTCCCGGAGACTTGGACGCCATTCATGACGAGGAGGATGAGCAGGGAGATTTCGACGCGGATCTCATGAATGCCTTCCCAGCGGCATGGATCCAACAGAATCCGCTGAAGCCGCAACCGGATGCCGCGCGGGCGCATCAGGCGTTGATCGACGCCTTCACGAGCAGTCATTTGCCGGCCCTTCTCGCCATCGCGAAAATCGATGACGAGTCCGGGGAAATCGCCCGGAATGCCTGCATCCGCGCAGCTGGAATTGGTTGGTCCGTCCAGAATCCCACGGTGGTCGGCCACGCCATGTCGTTAGTTTTCAAGCAGGAAGAAACAACGGCAGCCGCAGTTTTTCAATTTTTCTCCGCTCGCGATCCGGACCGTTTCGAGCCACGGACTCTTTATTTCGAGAAATCGGAAGCGGGTTGGCTCTGGTCGCCCCTACCTGCCGCAGAGACCGAGGACACATTTGAGGCTTGGGCGGATTCCGAATCCCGGAAATGGAAAGATCAATGGCAGGAATCGCTCCTCGCAGACATCGAACCCCAGACGGAAATCGACTCGCTCACCTCCCCCTCCAAGGAAGAAGCGCAGCTCGTGGTGGAAAAGTGGCTGCGAGACACCCGCCTCGGCGACATGCACGCGATTCTCAATCACGTGACGCGACTGAACCATCCGAAAAGCAACTCCTCGCTCCTCCAAAACCTCGGCTACGAAATCGCCGGGGTCCGGCGGAGCGCAGCAGAGACCGTGGTGACCGGAGTCTATCAGGGAGACACCTGGACCGCAGTCGGCGTGAAGGTCGAGTCCGGAGGAAAAACAAGCCACCCGCTCTATCCTGTCCTGCAAACGACACAAGGTCCGCGCATTTTGATAGAAATCGACCTCTTCGCGTCCGGGAATCGCAGCCGGGAATTCCTCAACCGCGCCGCGCTCGAACGACTTCGAAAATCCACCCCCACTGCGGACGAACTGCAAACCCTCTACCGCGGGCACCAGACTTACGTCGAGAGCCTCACCTCCAAGCCAAGCCGCTGATCTCGCATCCATTGGAGGGGTTGGAAGCGGAAATCTGACCGCACTCTAAGCATGGTGGACGAAAACCTATCTGTAAATTTCGCAAATTGGTGATTTCCGCGATCGCGTAGGTAGCCAATGGCCAGTTTTGGTGCTTTCCTTTCGCCATCACTTTCTTAGCCCGCTTCCGAGTTTCTGAGACTTGGACTTTACGGCCCCCCCCAGCATAGTATGTGTGTGGCTGCCCCGGTATCCCCCCAGGAACCGGGGCAGTGGAGAGGGCCTCCCGGACACGATTCGCTACCGTTGCCAGACTTGTGCAACCCGACTTGCATCAAGTTTTTCCCAATTTCCCGGGAGCAAGTCCGCCACATCGAGACGACCGACCGCCACCCGCACCAATCGCAACGTCGGAAAACCCACCGCAGCGGTCATCCTTCGAACTTGACGGTTCTTCCCTTCGATCAACCGCAGCTCCAGCCATGCCGTGGGGATCGACTTGCGGAATCTAACCGGAGGATCCCGGGGAGCTAACACCGGCTCATGTTCGAGCAGCCGCACCTGGCAGGGCAGCGTGTGGTGCCCCTGGATTTCCAGTCCACCGCGCACCAAACGCGCTATGGCCTCCGCAGTAGGTATGCCATCCACTTGCGCGAGATAGGTCCTTGGATGCGCCGTTTTCGGATCGAGAAGGCGGTTGTTCAAACCGGGTTCGTCCGTGAGCAACAGCAGCCCTTCGGAATCCATGTCCAAACGTCCTAGCGGATAGACTTCGGGTGGAAATCCGAAATCCGCCAGCGTCCGCTGTCCCGGTAGATCCGGCGTGAACTGGCAGAGAACTCCGTAGGGTTTGTGGAACGCGATGACCATGCCGGCTATTTCCGAAGGATTTGAGAAATCGAGAGCACGCCGAGGGTCATGTCCGCAACGCACTCAGCGATTCAACCAGAAAATTCCGGCGTTCAGATAGGTGGCGTAGCCCACCCACACCAGATAGGGAAACAGCAACCACGATGCCAGGGGATCGGACTTGCGTGCCAAGAGAATCGTCACCAGCAGCCCGAGCCACATGGAAAGAATCACCCCGAGCGCCGCACCCGGTTGATGCGCCCCGAAGAACACCGGTGTCCACGCCAGATTGAGAAGAAATTGGAACCCAAACGCGACGACCGCCATCCAAGCCCGGTGACCGATCAACCGGCCAAGCGCCGTGCCCATCATCACATATAAAACCGACCACACCGGCCCAAACACCCACGGCGGCGGCGTGCCCGGCGGTTTCACGAGTTCCCGATACCAGGAATCCGCCCCACCCACCGTGGAAAGCCCCGACGCTGTTCCCAGTCCTAGACAAACGACTGCCCCAAGCATCGGCCAGACCCACCGCCCGGAAGTTTTCCCCGCCCTGCTCACGGTTCCTCGAATTGAAAGGCCTTGCGCACCCATTTGCAGCGAAAGACGGGTCCCGAGTCGTTCGGCTTCCAGCCATTCGCATTTCCAAAGTCAATCGCCGCCGTCACCATGTCGTAACTCACGATCCGTGGCAGCTCGGCCGTCAGCACTTGTCCATTCACCGGCGCACTCGCCTCGATCACCAACTCATTCACGCCTCGCCGATTTTGCATGATCCAGCGGTATTGGACGTCGCGGTGGTTGATGACTTTGTAACCTTTTTGTGGAGGTGGCATTGAGGGGAAAAGAGAGATGAAATTCGTTGGCCCTGAAGGTTGTACCAATCCCCACCCGATGAGAACGCTTAAGTTGAATTTTCGCCATCCTTGCATCCCGGCCCGTCATCTGCTGGTCTGGAGGTGATGGGAAAACTCACCACTCACGTGCTTGACACCGCCACCGGAAATCCCGCCGCTCAAGTCCGCATCCGTTTGATTCACAACGGTGCATGCCTCGCAGACACCCGCACCAATGCCGATGGACGCTGCGATTCGCCGCTTCTCACCGACGCCCCGCCCGGCGACCACCAGCTCATATTCTCCATCGGCGACTACTTCCGCGCCCGTGGCATTCCCTCCCCTTTTCTCGACGAAATTCCCATTCACTTCACCCTCGAGTCCGGTCGCGACTACCACATCCCTCTCGCCTGCTCACCCTACGCCTACTCCACTTACCGCGGCAGTTGAAATGCACTCCCCCTTGGAAACCGCCATCGCCCGCATCGACGAACTCGGTGCCATTTCCGACTCCCCGGACCACCTCGTCCGCACCTTCCTTTCTCCGGCTCACAACCAAGCCGCCGCGAAAATTCTCGAATGGATGGCCGCACTCGGCATGGAAACCACCCAAGCCCCCGACGGCACCGTCCGAGGCATCCTAGCCGGTGGAGATCCCCAAGCACCACCCCTTCTGCTAGGCTCGCACTACGACACCGTCATCGCCGCCGGGAAATATGATGGAGCTCTTGGCATCATCGCCGTCCTGGCCGCCCTCGAAACCCTCCAACAAGAAAAAGTCATCCTCCCCTACCCCGTCCACCTGCTCGCCTTTTCCGACGAGGAAGGCATCCGTTTCCAGACCACCTACCTCGGCAGCCGCAGCATCACCGCACCGCTTGACGCGGATACTCTCGCAGTCAGAGACGCCTCGGGCATCACCATCCAACAAGCCATCGCCAACGAAAGCCCCGCGCCCCACGCCGATCCCATTCCCTACGCCCCCGGCGAATGCCGCGGCTACGTCGAGCTCCACATCGAGCAAGGCCGCGTGCTCGAGGAGGCGGAAGAACCGGCTTGCGTCGTCAGCTCCATCGCCGGGCAGTCCCGTCTAACCATCACCCTCACCGGTCGCACCGACCACGCCGGCACCACGCCCATGCCTCTGCGCCGCGACGCGCTCACCGGAGCCGCTGCCTGCATCCTCGCCGCCGAATCTCTCGCCAGATCCGCTACCCCGCTCGTCATCACCGTCGGTAAAATCCACGTCCATCCCGGCGCTTCAAACTCCATCCCCCAGAGCGCCACCTTCACTCTCGACCTCCGACACCCGGAAGACGCCACCCGCCGTTTTTCTCTCGAAACCCTGCACGCCGCCTTCCTCAAAATCGCCGCCGACCGCCACCTGCAACTGGATTGGCAACCCATCCAAGACAACGACGCCACCCCCTGCGATCCAGCACTCACCACCAAGCTTCTCGCTTCTCTAACATTCATCACCGGCTCCCGGCTCACCCTCCCCAGCGGCGCGGGCCATGACGGCGTCGCCATTTCAAAGATCTGCCCCATCGCCATGCTCTTCATCCGCTGTCGCGACGGCTTGAGCCACCACCCGGACGAGTTCGCCACCGCTGAAGACATCGCCACAGGCATCCGGGTTCTCACCCATTTCCTCAAGTCCTCACCCGCATGAGCGATCACGATCTTATCGTCCACGCCACAAACGGCTCCCTCGCCATTTCCGAAGGACTCGTCACCTCCAGCCACCCATCCGGCACCGCCCGTGAGGAAATCCACTTCGGCGACGCCCTCATCCTTCCCGGCTGGATCGATGCCCACGTGCATTTCAACGAACCTGGCCGAGCCGATTGGGAAGGCTTTGCCACCGGCTCCCGCGCTCTAGCAGCTGGTGGCGGCACCACGTTCTTTGACATGCCGCTAAACTCCCACCCACCGGTCATCACTCGCGCCGCCTTCGAGGAAAAACGCCGCATCGGCGAAAATCTTTCCTGCCTCGACTTCGCCCTCTGGGGTGGACTCACACCCGACTCGCTCGATCACTTGGAAGCCATGGCCGATGCAGGAGCCATCGGATTCAAAGCCTTCATGTGCCCTTCCGGCATCGATGAATTCCTATCAGCTAACCCCTCCACCCTCCGGCAAGGTATGGAAATCGCCGCCCGCCTCGACCTCCCCGTCGCCGTCCACGCCGAAGATCCCGAGGTCATCCGACTCCACCAGTTAGCCCATCCACCCGCCACCACCGACATGCGCGCCTGGCTCGATTCCCGCCCCATCGAGGCCGAACTCTCCGCCATCCGAATCGCCCTCGATCTCGCGGGGGAGACTGGATGCCAGCTCCACATCGTCCACGTCACCTGCCCCGAGGGCATCGAACTCGTCACCGCTGCAAAACAACAGGGCGTCCGCGTCACCGTCGAGACCTGCCCGCACTACCTCCTGCTAGACGACACCGCCGCCATCGCCATCGGCCCCGCCGCCAAGTGCGCGCCGCCCTTGCGCTCCGCCGCCACGGTTGCCGCCCTCTGGCAGCAGCTCCTCGCCGGAAATATCGACACCATCGGCTCCGACCACTCCCCCTCCCCGCCCGACCTCAAACAAGGCACCGACATCTTCGCCATGTGGGGCGGCATCGCCGGCATCCAGCACGCCCTGCCCCTTCTCCTCAGCGAAAATCTCAACATCCTCCCCCAACTCACCGCCAACGTCGCCACCACCTTCCGCCTCCCGCAGAAAGGCTCCCTCACCCCCGGCCATCACGCCGACTTCATCGTCCTCGAAAAAAGGCCGCTCACCATCCCCCGCGACTCACTCCTCACCCGCCACGCCATTTCCCCCTACCTCGGCATGACCGCCACGCACACCATCACCGCCACCTACCTCCGCGGCCAGAAGGTCACTTCCGATACCAAGGGCAAGTTTCTCAGCCCTCAATGAACTTGAGAGTCGATTGTTCAT
>JBOFET010000513.1:0-13205 GCA_051648225.1 Luteolibacter sp. | reverse complement strand
GTCCTCAGCTCCGTCCCGACTGGCGACGAAACGGCCTTCACCTATGCCCTTCCTGGCACTGGCCCATCCGCTCCGGGAGTTTCCGCCGCCTACGCCGCGCCCAATACCACCGCTCCGTTCGCCAAAGGCGCATCGCTCGGCGGCGTCCGGGTGGAAAACAAAGGCCTCGTCGGAGTCGGTCGTCTCAGTGGAGAAAGTCTCGATTTTTTCGGTGAAACTCAAGGTGCTGCTTCCGGCCTCTTCATTTCCAACTGGGCATGGAACGGCAGCCAATTCACCGGGAAATTCAATGTCCTCCCGGATCGCGGCTACAACACGTCCACCGTGTTTTCAAACTACGCCGCGCGCCTACATGAGGTCGATTTCACCTTCGTTCCGTACACCGGCACCGTTTTTGCAGGCCAAGGCCAGATCGTTCCTACTTACAACAACGTCACCACCAAGTTCACCTACCTTGACGGCGCGACCACCAAGTTCACCACTGGCCTCAACCCGACAGGCACCGGCACAATCCTCGGCCAGACCGTCGGCACCGTGACTGCTGCGAACGGCCCTGGCGGTCTTCAGGAAAACTTGGTGAGTTTCGATGCTGAGGCCGTCCATCTCTTCGCGGATGGTTCCGGCTACGTTTCGGACGAATACGGCACTTACATCGCCCGCTTCAATCCGAGCAAGCAAATCACCGGCATCACCCAGCTTCCAGAAGCAGCTCGTCCGCATCGTCCAGTTGGCACACTGAACTTCGATTCCGTCACCGCTCCCAGCAACGGTCGCCGCAACAACCAAGGCCTCGAAGGCATGTCAGTCACTCCAGACGGCACCCGCCTCTTCGCCGTCATGCAAAGCGCACTCGTCCAAGACACCGGGACCGGATCGCAAGGCCGCAACAACACCCGTCTTTTCGTCTATGACGTGGCTGGCGCAAACCGTGAGACACCCGTGCTCATCGGCCAATACGTCGTCAAGTTGCCGCGCATCGACTCGGACGGAAACGCCAGCCTCGACGCCGTAGCGGCGCAGTCGGAAATCGTCGCCCTCAACGACACCTCTTTCCTCATGTTGCCGCGCGATGGCAATGGTCTGGGTCGTGGAACCACTGCTGCCATTGTCTTCAAGTCGGTGCAGCTCGTCGATTTCGCCTCCGCCACCAACATCCTCGGCACCTATGACGCTGAAGGAAACACGATCATCGTGAGCGGCGACCTAAGGCCGGGCATCAATGCTGCCGCCTCCGCGGAAGTCATCAACATGCTGAATCCAACTGACCTCGCGAAATTCGGACTCAACACCACCACATCTGCACCGAACGCCAATACCCTCAACGAGAAAATGGAAGGCATGGCCCTCGTGCCGGACCTTTCCACTCCGCAGGGGAATGACTTCTTCTTGTTCATCGCGAACGACAACGACTTCCAGTCATCGAACGTGCAAATGCTCAACGCCGCTGGAGCCTTCTTCACTGCAAATGGCCAGTCCAACGCAGGCAACGGCTTACTCACCAACGACGCGATGTTCTACGCCTACCGCATCACCATCGACGCCGACGGGAAGAAATTCTTCCGCTTCGAAGTGAAGTAAGAAAAAATTTACTTGGTCCCCCCTCAACGGTCTTCTCGGTTCATTCGGGAAGACCGTTTATCTTGGCGCTAGAATTTATTCAATACTGGAACGACAAATATTGATCTTTTGAGGAAGACTACTTTGTTACTTTGGTTTTGATAGACTGTTTTTTATCCTTTTCATCTCAATAGTATAACACTCACTTGGCGATAATTGCGCTTACGAGCAGAGCAGCACTGCGGATGCATTTATCACAGGGAATCCCAACCGTGACAAAATCGTCAGCAAGAATTCCTTGAGCACAGGTTTTCGCCGACGAATCTCTCGGTAGTAAGTAAGACTACTCCCCCTATTTTCTTCCCCCTAGTGTTCCGTCAAAACCGTATGGTTAGCGCCGCAATGCTGTTGGGGGCTCCAAGAAATTAATCTCCTGCGAAACATAACCACTAAAATATCCTTACCCGAATCCTCTGATATGAAAAATAATAATACCGCGCACCTGATGCGCCTCGTATCCACCGCTTTTGCATTCGCAATGCCGCTCGCGGCAAATGCTGAAGAAATCACCATCCTTCACGTCGGCGACCAAGAATCCTGGTTGCTTTCCGCCCAAGGAAATCTTCGCGATAATTTGACTCAGCCGCTCTCCTTTTACGGTGGCGTGGACCGCCTCGCCGCATTGATGAACGCCCGCGAAACGGCAAATACCAACCTTGGCCGCGCCGTCGTGCGGGTGAACGCCGGGGACGCGCTACTGCCTGGCCCACGTTTCAACGCCAGCACCGACACAACCAAGCCTCAGAACCTCGCCACTTCACACCCCGATGGTGGCCAAGACTACTATGACGCCATCGCGATGCGCCAAATGGGCTTCGATGTCGCAGTCTTCGGAAATCACGAGTTCGACCTCGGGCTTCCGACCGCTGCCCGTTTCGCCGAAGTGGCAGGGACCACCTATCTCTCGATGAACCTGAATTTCGCGGCTGACCCAGCCTTCGCCGCGCTTCAGACCGCAGGAAAAGTAGCTCCTTACACCACCTACACCACTCCGGGCGGGAAAAAAGTCGCCTTCGTCGGCGTCACTACACCACTGCTTCCAGACATTTCCTCCCCCGCGACGCTCAATCTGATGAACGGTTTCGCCGGATTCAACTTCGCACAAACTGAGGACCAGAAAATCACCGCACTTTCTGTGAGCCTCCAAAACATCATCAACGATCTGCGCACCAATCAAGGCGTGACGGTCGTCGTGATGATGAGTCACCTCCAAAACCGCGAAAAGGAGCTCAACGTGCTCATCCCGCTGCTCACCGGCGTGGATGCTGTGGTCTCCGGCGGCGGACATGAGTTGGAAAGAAATGCCAGCTCGATCACCATCCCGACTGCCGGCCCGGTCTTCGGTCCTGCATTGCCAAATCCATCATTGCCATATCCCACCATCGCGACGGATGCCGCCACGAAATCGGTGCCGATCTACACCGCGAATTTCGGAAATCGCTACCTCGGCGAGTTCACGCTCCAGATCGATGACACCACCGGAGCCGTCACTGGCATCACCAACGAAGCCGTGCGCCGCGTCTCTGGCGTGACCACTACCCTCGCCACCAGTCCGGCATACGGACCCGATGCCGATGCTGTCACTGGCGATCCGACGATTGCCACCCAAGTCATCACGCCTGTCCAAGCCTACGTGAGTGCGCTCAACGCTGAAATTTTCGGCACCACCGAAGTCCAGCTCAACGGCGAACGCGGAGTCACCGGATCAGCCCGCAGCTACACTCCCGGCGTGCGCAACGCAGAGACCAATCTCGGAAACCTCGTCGCAGATTCCGGTCGTTTCGCCTCTGGCGCGGACGTTCACCTTCAGAACGGTGGCGGCGTGCGGGCCAGCATCGCCGGTCCTGTCTCCCCTGCCACGCAGCGGAACATCTCTGTCGGAGATTCCTTCAACACGCTCACCTTCCTCAACATCGTGGTGGCAGATGACAACGTGAGCGCCACTCAGCTCAAAGCAATCTTGGAACACGGCTTCGCTGCTTCCTCCACAACAGGTTCTGCCCAAGGTCGCTTCCCGCAGCTCTCCGGGGCTGATGTGGTTTTTGACACCACCCGTGCCGCGAATGACCGCGTCCGTCGTGTCGTTCTCACCAAGGATTCCTCCACCACGGCGGATGATGTGGTCATCATCGACTATGGCCGCGTCATCAACAGCAGCCTCCGCTTCTCCATGAGCACCATCGACTTCCTTGCCAATGGCGGCGACGGCTATCCGTTCTTCGCCAACAACTTCGACTTCGACAACTTGCCGTTCTCACGGAACTACCAAGAAGCCCTCGTGGACTACGTGAAATTCGCCGATGCCGCTGGCGGCTTGGCCGGTGTCGTCCGCAGCTCGCAATATCCTGTGGTAAATGCCTTCGACCGCGTCGGACGCATCGTGGACATGATGTATGCGACAGGCGGACGTGACACCATCACCGGCACCGCTGGCGCGGACTTCATCTTCGGCGGCACGGGAGCAGACACCTGCTCGGGTGGTGCAGGAAATGATACCTTCGTCTTCGGCAGCACTCGTGACTCAGGCGATGTCATCTCCGACTTCGCAGTTGGTTCTGACAAGCTCGACGTCGCAGGCCTCCTCCGCAGCATGAATGTCCCCAGCAATGCAGGCGCTCTCGGCATCGCGATCACCTTCACCAACTCGGGTCCAAACTGCGTGGTGAATTACGTCCAGCCCGGCTCGACACCACGCCCTCTGGTCACCGTGAACAACGCAACGGCTACCCAACTCAACTCCGCCTCAAACTTCGTATTCTAACTCTGAAATCAAAATCACTCCCCCACTAAAGTTATGAAAAGCAAACTACTCGTCTCGGCAATCACCGCCACTCTCATCGCCGCTTCGAACGCTGCATTCGTCGATTACTTCCCTGCATGGTCCACCACGGGCGATGCCACGGTCGTCGATGATGTTTCATTCCTCACGAATGCGTTCTCCACCGGCACGGATGACGCGACGAACCAAAATAACAGCAGCGTCGATCCGACGGTGACTCTGGATCTCGAAACCTTCGTCGGCTTGACCGCTGGCGGATTTTTCGCTGCCGGAGCCGATGTCTCTGAAGGCTCCGCAATGAAGCAAACCTTTACTGTGCTTGCTGGTGACGCGATCACCTTCGACTGGCAGTATCTCACCAATGAATCCTCCTTCGACCTTGCGTTCATCGTGCTCAATGGGGTATTCACCGAACTGGTTAACAGCAGTGCTGCCACTCCCGGAGCCAGCTACGGCTATGCGAACTCAGTGAGCGGCACCTACACGTCCTCTACTTTTGCAGTGGATACCCTCGTGACTCTCGCCATCGGTGTGGCTGATACCGGAGACTTTGCTTCGTCTAGTGCGTTGCGCATCCCCACCGTCGTGCCTGAGCCATCCTCTTATGTCTTGTTAGGCCTTGGCTTGATGGGCTTTTTAGGTATGCGCCGCCGTGCCTAATTGATTCCTTGGGGATTCAAATCGACGATCATCGAAAGGCCTCGCCCACCGGGCGGGGCCTTTTTCGTATTCAACTTCTATCATGGTAGAATCGAGGAGGTTTCTGCCTACTGGAACCCTATCAACGATTGGATGGATTCGGTAAATCAAGAGACTAATATTTTTTCTTCTCGCAAAAGTGACGAAGAAGTCACCATACACGGGTTCCCGTCGATCAATCGATATTCATATCTTTGGTGGGTCCTCAAGAATTCCAAACAAACCATATGAAATCGTTTCTTCTCCCCGCAGCATCTTTGCTAATCCTCAGCTCATCCGTTCATGCAGCACTGGTTATCGGTGATGTTTCAATTATCGGCTTTAAGGCGGATGCACCCGATGCCATCTCATTTGTCGTTTGGACCACGATGAGTTCGGGCGAATCTATCCATTTCACTGATGCAGGTTTCTTTAGTGACGGCACTCTCCGTGATTCGGAGGACGTCATGACTTGGACTGCTCCAACGGTAGGAATTACCGCAGGCACCGTGATCGTGATTGGTTCACCAGATAGTCCTGGCCTAGTCACCGTGAATGTTGGCTCGGTGACTGGCAGGCTCAACGGATTAGCTGCTGGTGGCGACCAAGTATTCGCCGGGACGAACGCTTTTCCTGATACTGGGGACACAACCGCACCTGGTAGCAGCTACTCAGGGACTTTACTCTTTGGTTTTGACTTCAATGGATTGACTCCCGGCTGGGACACAACGGCCACTTCGACGGGTACTTCGTTTCTTCCTTCTTCGTTGAACAGCGCTGGCTTGAACATGGCAATCACACACGTTGACAACGGCCAATACACTGGCCCTCGAACGGGACTCACCTTAGGCCAATACAAAGCGGCCGTGGGCAACGCGACGAATTGGACCACCAATGACGACGGAGCAGCTTTTGGTGACCTTTCTTCCACACCGTTTACTGTCATCCCAGAGCCCACCTCAGCTCTAATTGGCTCGCTAGGTCTTTTTGCCTTGCTACGCCGCCGCCGGGTGGGTTGATGGACCCTCCTTACTGGTGCACCCACCTCGCAGCCCCGCCTATTAGAGGAAATATTTCGACGCCTGCTCCACGTCCTTGTCGCCGCGGCCTGACAGGTTGGCGACGAGGATGCAGTCCTTCGGCAAGCTACCGGCGATTTTCGAAATGTAGGCCATGGCATGGGCGCTCTCCAGTGCGGGGATGATACCTTCCGAGTGGGCGAGTTCCTTGAAGGCGGCGAGCGCTTCGTCGTCAGTGGCGTAGGTGTATTCGACGCGGCCGATGTCCTGAAGATAAGCGTGCTCGGGTCCCACGGCGGCGTAGTCGAGACCGGCGGAGACCGAGTGGGTGAGTTCGATCTGGCCGTCCTCGTTCGCTAACAACCAGGTCTTGGTGCCTTGGAGGACGCCGAGTTTGCCGCCTTGGAAACGGGCGGCATGGCGCTCGGGGAAAATCCCGTCGCCCCCAGCCTCCACGCCGACCATGCGGACGTTTTCGTCTTGCAGGAACGGATGGAAGAGTCCGATGGCATTCGAGCCGCCTCCGACGCAGGCGACTAGCAGATCGGGCAGACGGCCCTCTTTTTCGAGAATCTGGCGGCGGGTTTCCACACCGATGACGCGGTGGAAATCCCGGACAATCATGGGAAACGGATGCGAACCGAGTGCGGAGCCGAGGATGTAGTGCGTGTGGTCCACATGGGTGACCCAGTCGCGCATGGCTTCGTTGACTGCCTCTTTAAGAGTGGCCTGGCCGGCGGTGACTGCACGGACCTCGGCCCCCATCAGCCGCATGCGGGCGACGTTGAGGGCTTGGCGCTCCATGTCCACTTTCCCCATATAGACGACGCATTCCATGCCGAAGCGGGCGCAGACGGTGGCGGTGGCCACGCCATGCTGACCCGCTCCCGTTTCCGCGATGATGCGCTTTTTTCCGAGGCGCTTGGCGAGGAGAATCTGGCCGATCGCGTTGTTGATTTTGTGGGCCCCGGTGTGAAGCAGGTCTTCGCGTTTGAGGTAGATTTTCGCCCCGCCCAGCAGTTCGGTCCAGCGCTCGGCATAGTAGAGTGGGGTGGGGCGGCCGCAGTAGTTGTGGAGGAGATCGTCGAGCTCGGCCTGGAAGGTGGGGTCCGCTTTCGCGGCGGCGTAGGCGACGGCAAGCTCCTGGAGCGGGGACATCAGGGTTTCCGGGACGAACATGCCACCAAATTGACCGAAGTGGCCGGTGGAGTCGGGAAAGGTGGGATTGGGGAGCGTTGGTGTGACCATGGACGCGACTAGTGTTCGGTGGGATGGGGTGGGATTCAAGGGGAGAATGCGGGAGGTTCGCTCTTGCGCCGGTCGCGACAAACCGCTCTTCTGCTGGGGGACAGGCCGTGGACTGACACGTGACAAGCGACGATGGAAATCATGAAACACAAGGTTTACGCGGTGATTGGAGTGGCAGTGGCCATGATTTCATGCGCGGCTCCGAAGGCGGTGGTGGTGGCTGAGGCTCCGGTAGTGAAGACAGAAAAACTGCCCGATCCAGCGCCAGCTCCCGATCAAACGAATTTGCCTGTGGATGATGGCCTGCGCATGCCGGACATGCTGGCGATGCCGCAAGAGGGGGATTTTCGTTCGACCAACTCGGCGGCAGCGGTGGCCGGGGGCCAATCCAATGCGGTGATCGCCCGCCCGCCATTGGATCCTCCGTCGCGGACGAAGCCGAAGGCAGAGTGACACCGTTCTCCCCATCAAAAGAAAAAGGCCGGTCGGGAGAATCTCCCGACCGGCCCGAGTGAGCGCCAAGGCGCAAGTGGCGGTATCAATCCTTGATATCAAGCGCGGCATACTCACCGTCTTTGCGGCGATAAACGATGGTCAGGCAATGCCGGCGGGCGCTCTTATAGAGCACAAAGGGGCGGTCCGAGAGTTCAAGCTGCATGATCGCGTCTTCTTTGTACATGGTCCGGATCGAATAGTTCTCCGGGTGGACGATGTAAGGCACGGGATCGACATCGGAGTCTTCCGGGTGGTCGAGCACCTCTTCGGTAAAAAACCGCTCTTCAATGTGACGGATGGACTCGTTGCGATGCGGGCGGTGCTTCTTTAGCAGCCGTGTCTTGTGCTTACGCATGCGGCGGGCGATTTTTTCGATCGTCTCGTCCAAGGCGGCATACATGTCCTTGCCTTCGGTATGCGCCTCAATGGTGATGTGGTTAGCGCAGAAGAGAATGATTTCCGCGATGTGTCGGTTTTTTTGGACGTCGAGAATGATTTTGGCCTCGATGATGCGCGGGTAATCGAGGTGGAGTCCCTCGATCTTTTTGATGGCATGGTCACGGAGGGCATCGGTCACTTGCTCGTGCCGGACGGTGACAGTGATCGGCAGGTTAACGTTAGCAGTTTGCATGGTTGGTGTTGGTTTGGTTGCTGGGTGAAAGGATGGCGTTTTTTCAATTGCTCAATCCGTCGATGATCTTGAACCGGATTTTAGCCCAGTGCCATCCGCATCTTTGAAAAAATGCCGCACGATCGATTCGTGGGGAAATAGCTCCGGAGCGGTCAGGAAGCTTGACGCCGAGGGCGGGCATAAGCTGCTGATTTCCAGCCTATTTGGGGCGGGTAAGCTGCTCGAATGTCGAGCGCTCAGACTCGTCAGGTGCCGTGTTGCCTGAAGCGGCCTCCGAGGTGGCCGAAAAAATTTCCCTAAAGTTATCCGAAGGAGTGACGACCGGACCGCCGATGATCAGTGAAAGCCAGCGGAAACCTTCCCGAGAGGGGCCGAACATCGACTTAAGACGGCTGGTTTTCGCCGAGGAGATCATTGCTTCGGCGACGCCGATGTCCAATTTCCCGGACAATTCCTGGTAGGCAGAGATCGAGAACTCCCCGCGGACGGAAAGGCGGCCTTTGCTTTCGAGATTGAGATCCCGGAACGTGACGGCTCCGTTGTCCCGGTGAATGGTACCGCGGGCGTTGGATTCGAACACCGGTGCTCGAAACCACGGGTCGTCGAGGGTCTGGGCAAGGCCAAGGAGGAAGGGGAATCCGCGGAGTTCGATCTGCGAGGACGGGCTGACTTGGAAGGCGATCTCAAGCGTGGGGGCCGAATCCGCCTTGGGCAGGAAAGAGAGGAAGTTGGATTTGGTGACGGGAGCGGAGTCGATCCGTCCGTTGATCAGGCGACCAATTTCCGGACCGACGATTCCGTTGAGTTCGAAAGTCTGCAGGAGGACCTGCAAGGTGGAGAGGCGGCCGGGTTGGTAGGGGCGGGCGGTGCCAGAAAGCTCGAAGATTCCCCTTGAGTCGGTCTCGTGAAGAAGGCGCAGCTGCTTGATATCTGCTTCGTCACCGTTGAACTCGACGAGCGCCCGGTCGAGGCGGAATTTCGGCCAACCTGGCAGGGCGATCTCGCCTTTGTAGAAACTCAACTGAGGATTTCCGCTGACCGTTTTCGGGTTGAGCGACACTTCCGATTTCGTGAGTGCGAGGGCCGGGGTCTTCGGATCGCCAAACGTTAGGGCGAATGATGGGACCCGGTAGCGGTTGAAACGGATCGGCAGAAGGTCTTTCGGAGCAGGGAAGCTGCGGGTGTTCTCGCCACCTTCCGGAAATCTGAGGTTGAGCGTGCCTTCATTTGCAGAGACTTCCTCGCCCTTCATGGTTTTTCCAAGAAAGCTTGAGGGAAGGACTTCGGCGGTAAGTTGTCGCAGGGTGAGAGTGTCGAGCACATTGCCGGCTGGCCACTTCAATCCGAGTTCGGCGGCGTTGGCCGTCTTGGGGTTCATCCGGAATTGCTGAAACTCGACTTCCGCACCGCTGGCAACTTGGATTTTGCGCAGAAGACCTTCCCGGAAAGGGGCACTGTTTGCATAGACGATCGCACCGCCGATGACGAGAGCGGTGAGGAAAATCAGGATCAAGATCGCGGAGATCTGCGCGACCCGTAGCCGCCGACTGGACTGCCGTTCGCGCTTGGCGGGTTGGCTGGAGCGGCGTTTCCGTTTCCTAACCCGGATGGCTTGTGTCCCGTCCGCGCGGGTGACTAATTCTCCATCTTCAGGATTTTCGGCTGGCACGTTTTTCAAACGGTCCATCATCTCGTCGATCGAGTATTTCTCCGGCTCGCTGGAAGAGGATGACATGGGAAGGTGGAAGGATGGCGATCAGAGTAGCCCGACAGGATCACCGATTCCGGTAGCGGTAACCCGTTGGGTCCATGAGCTCGACGTTGACCAAGAAGATGATCATCTTTTTAACCGGTTGCTTCGCATCAGACTGAAAGAGGCGGCCGACGATGGGGATCGAACCGAGGATTGGCGTCTTGTCATTAACGACCTGCGAGGTCTCCTGCACCAAGCCGCCGACGGCCACCGTGCCGCCGTCCAGCACGTCAACCGTGGTTGAGACCGTATCCTTGCTGAAGACGGGCATCAGAATTGCATTTTCGGTGACTACGACGGTTTCCTGAATTCCCAGCAAGTTGGTTACCGTAGAGTTGATCGGGCTGCCGTAGTTCACAAAGCCTTGGAAGTCGCTGAAAATGGGATTCAGAGTGACCGTGATGTATTGCTTGCTGGCATCGACCACCGGAAGAATTTCGAGCGTGATTCCCACTTCCTTGGTCTCGAAAGCCGTGGGTGTGGCGGGAGTGACCGGAGTGCTGCCACCACCAAAAGTATCAACGGTATTGGGGAGTTCCGGCGGCTCGTACTCGGTCGGGTAGATGAATTCGCGAACAATCTCGATGTTCGACGATTGGCCGCTGCGGGTGACGGTGGCGGGCTGCGCGAGGATATCGACGCCTTTTTTCTGATCGAGACCACGCATGAGTGTCGCGACGGTTGCGTCGTTGAAATTTCCGTAAAGTCCGAGGATGCCCGGTGCCGGGTTGCTGGCCTGACGCCCGGAGGGATTGGTGAGCAGGTTGTCGAGGGAGTTCCCCGAGATCGCGCTATCGCCGGTGCGGTTTCCCGCGGTGACGGGATTCAGCGGGGTGACGCCATCGGGACCGACGACGTCGGGTGCGTTTCTACCGTTACCCACCGTGCCGCCGGCTCCCACAAGGTCTCCTTTGAAATTTGCGTTTTCGAGAAACCAGTCGAACCCGAGTTCTTCAAGGCGGGTTTGCTCGACTTTGATCATGGTGACCTTGACGGATACCATCACCGGTTCGACCCGCGCGATGGCATCGACTACCTGCGCGATGAAGTCGTGATTCGATGCGGTGTTGACCACCCGCAGCGTGTTGCTGGCTGCCATGTAACTTGCGGAAGATCCCTCGGGAAACTCCACCCCCTGTTTGGCAAGCACTTCCTGAGCACTCAACCGTTTGGCGAGCAGTCCTCCCGAGGCAGGTGCAGCGCCGAAAGGATCATCGGTGGCGGCAGTCGCATCCGCGCCGACGCTCATGCTGGACATGAAATCGGGAGGAACCCGGTAAGTGCGCGAGATGAGATCCGGCGATGAAGAACCCACCGGGGTGATGATCACGGCGAACTCGTCCGTCGCGAAGGTGGTTCCAGTCACCTGCCCGATGTAGGTCAGGATCTGGGAGAGGGGGACGTTCTTGAGTTGCAGGTCGAAGCGGGCGGCGTTGATTTTCTGCGCGACCGGCGAGTCTGGCGCGCCCAAACTCACGGTGAAATTGACTCCTCTGCGGGCCGGATCCGGTTCGAAGGTGTCGTTTTCATTTGCCCGGATGCGTAGGAAATCGATCGCCTCGCTCAGTGACGTCTGGTCCAGCGCGACTCTTGGGATGATGATGCGGTCGAGCTTGTCTCTGATGGAGACGAAGCTGACGGACGACAAATCCGCAGCGGGATCGGGTATCGAACCCTCCAGAGCAAGATCGGGAACTTGGAGTTCCCACTGGCTTTCGACTTGGTTGAGCATTTCCGCGCGGGCTTGGTCGTAGGCGGATTTCCGATATTCACCCATGGAGCTGACCACCCGCTCCATCCCGCGGCGGGCGGCGGTGTTGGTGGGATCGATGCGTAGTACTTCGGAGTATTTCAGGTTTGCCTCGTCGAATTTCCCGAGATTGTAGGCTCCCTCCGCCGTGTAGAGGAGGCGGCGCACGGAATCCACGTCGCGCGTGTGAGCCGCAGTGACGGCTGGATTGGTGCGAATCGGATCATCGAGCTGGCCCAGCAGCGTCACTGCGCCGGGGTGACTTGGAGCGACGGTGGGGAGGAGCACCTGGTTCACCACGGCCCTTGCCCCGGCGACGTCTCCCTTCCGCGAGAGCCCGCGGGCCTGCTCAACGGATGCCTGGGCGAAGCGCTCGGTCGCCGCTGAGCGGAGTTCCGCAGTGATGGGCTCGTCCGGGATCATCTCGCGGGCACCGGCGTAGGCCTCGACCGCCTCGGCGTAGCGGCCCGCCGTGTAGGCCTCATCGCCCTTTCGGAGGAGTTCCTGTGCTTCGTCGATCGCCAGTCTGCTGCGGGAGGACTGGCTTGAGGCCAGGGTGTTACCACTGCGGGAGTCGCCCCCCGACAGCGGAAGAATCATGCCGATGGAGGCGAGGAATGCAGCAGCACCGAGGAAATTGTGAATGGGTTTGATGGTCTCCATGCGAAGGATGTCGCGACGTATAGAGGGCTTGATCGGTGAGGGTAAGCGCAAAATCCCGGAAAATCATCTTTTCGCCAACCAAGGAAATTCGAGCTGCTGCTCAAATCTGCGTCGGATCACCGGACGCTGCCGGAAGCGGGCAGGAAGTCTGTCTTCTACGATCCTGAGAACCTTGGCGACCACGACTGAAAGAGTGTTCATACGAAGACTGTTCCGATGAACCAATCACCTGTCAAGACATCGGTTCAAATCCTCAGGGATTTTGTGAAAATTTCCTGAGCCTTCGCTGCATCTTGTTGAATTTGAGCGCGAAGGGAATCCAGCGAGGGAAATTTAATCTCCGCCCGGAGGTGCTGGACGAATTGGATCTCAAGCTCCTGGCCATAGAGGTCGCCTGAGAATTCGAACAGGTGGACTTCAAGTGCGCGGTGGGTCCCGTCGAGAGTCGGTCGCATGCCCAGATTTGCGACGCCTCCGAGCTTGCGACCCTCTGACAAGGTCGCGCGGACCGCCCAGACTCCATCGGGTGGGAGTTGCGCCTCGCCGGTCGCGAGATTGGCCGTCGGAAAATC
>JBOFET010000512.1:0-23073 GCA_051648225.1 Luteolibacter sp. | reverse complement strand
CGAGGTGGCTCTCGATGGTGGACTCGGCGAGATTGCGGGACTTGGCGATCTCGGCGACGGATTGGCCGCTTTTGAAAAGTTCCAGACTGACGGCTGCGGTGCCGACGGTGATGCCCGCGGCGGGGCGGGAGAGCGGGGCAGAAACGGCTTCCAGCGGTGAAAATTCCATCCGTTCGTTTTCCGTGAGCCACTCGCGGATTTCCGCGATGAAGACCTGGCCGTAGTCGTCGAGTTTCTTCTCGCCGACGCCGGGGACACGCAGCAGCGCGGCATCGTCGCCCGGATAGTCGCGGCAGAAATGGCGGAGGGTGACATCCGAGAAAACGACGTAGGGCGGGACGTTTTTCGCGTCGGCGAATCCCTTTCGTAGGACCCGTAGTTTTTCGAAAAGGCCGGGATCGCACGGGATGTCGCCGGTGCGGACGGTCTTCGCCTTGGGCGTGCTTAGGGCGCGGGTGAGCAGGACGGTTTCGCGTTTTTTCAGGACGTCGATGCCGCTCTGGCTGACGGAGACGGTGGGAAACTTGTCGGTGCTCGCGGCGAGCAGGCCGGCGCGGAGCAGTTGCCGTCCCAGATCGACCCAATAGGGACGGGGCTGGTCCTTGCCGATGCCGTGGGTGGTGAGTTGGTCGTGTTTACAGCGCTGGATTTTCTCGGACTGGCCGCCGGTGAGCACTTCGGAGACGTGGTTGAGGCCGACGCTGAATCCACCGGCCTGGCGGATGCGCAGGACGCAACTGAGGAGCTTCTGGACATCGATGGTGGCATCCCATTTTTCCCGTGGGTGCAGGCAGTGGTCGCAGGCCCCGCAGTTTTCCTCGGTCCAAATTTCGCCGAAGTAGCCCATCAGGCCGACGCGGCGGCAGGCGTCGTTTTCGGCGAAATGCGTCATCTGGTCGAGCTGCTGGTGGGCGACGTTGCGCGCGTGCTCGTCCGGGATTTCTTCGAGGAATTTCAGGTATTTCGTCACGTCGCCGCGGGAGAAAAGCAGCAGGCAGTCGGCGGGCAGGCCATCGCGCCCGGCGCGGCCGGTTTCCTGGTAGTAGCCTTCGATGTTTTTCGGCAGGTCCGCGTGGATGACGTAGCGGACGTTGGGTTTGTTGATGCCCATGCCGAAGGCGACGGTGGCGCAGACGATCTTGGCCTCGTCGCGGAGGAAGGCGTCCTGGTTTTTCGCCCGCTCGATTTGATCGAGTCCGGCGTGGTAGGCGACGGCGGAAAATCCCTGCGTGCGGAGCGTGGCGGCGAGCGTCTCGGTGCCTTTTCGCGATTGGCAATAAACGATGCCGGAGTCGTCAGGCCGGGCGCTGGCGAAATTGCACACCTGGGCGGCGGCACCGGATTTCGCGACGACCTGGTATTTCAAATTCGGCCGGTTGAAGCTGGCGAGAAAGACGGTGGGGTCGCGCAGTTCGAGCTGCCGGACGATGTCCTCACGCACCCGCTCGGTGGCGGTGGCGGTGAGCGCGAGCACCGGGATGTGCGGGATTACCTGCCGGACTTCCTTGAGGCGGCGGTATTCCGGGCGAAAATCGTGACCCCACTCGCTGATGCAGTGCGCCTCGTCCACCGCCAGCGCGGCGATGTTCCAGCCCTTCAACCGGGATAGGAAATCCGGCAGCATCAGGCGCTCGGGGGCGACGTAGAGCAGCTGGTATTCTCCGGCGTTGATGCCATCGAGCCGCCGCCGGGCCTCGTCGCCGTCGAGGGAGGAATTGATGAAAGTGGCCGCCACGCCGCTGGCTTCGAGCTGGTCCACCTGGTCCTTCATCAGCGCGATGAGCGGGGAGACCACGAGCGTGAGTCCTTCGCGGACGAGGGCGGGAAGCTGGTAGCACAGGCTTTTCCCGGCACCCGTGGGCAGGATGGCCACGGCATCCCGCCCGGCCAGCGAGGTTTCCATGATTTCCCGCTGCAATGGGCGGAACCCATCGTAACCGAACGTTTGCTTGAGGCGGCTGGAGAGCAAGTGCTGGCTCATGGGGTTTTTAAAGAATGATCATTTGAACACGTCAAGACTGATTTGCGGATCGGGGAAAATGGTTGATTCGGTGAGGGGGAATTCGAACCATTGACGATGCCGAAAAAAAGGGTTCTCGGCTTTTCGAATCAATGGAACATCGGAATCCAGGAGTCTAGTGGGTCGTGGGGGCTTGGGCGAACGGTTGTGCTGTCTCGCGGCGGTTGATTTCCTGAGGCATCCAGGTCCACGGGTTCACGTCTTTCCGGGTGAAAACAGCGAGGCCGATGACTCCGACATTGCGGGTGTTTCCGTGGCGCATGTTCGCATAAGAATTTGAAACGCTCGAGAACTTGAAGGCGGCGACGCGGCTGTAGCTGGTGCGAAAGCCCTCGATTTCAAGGGTTTTTCCGGGTTCAACGACATACCCTCGTTTCTTGAAGGAGGCAGATTTACCGTCCTGAACGTCGAGCCCATCGACACTGGCGACGATTTCCAAGGCACTCTTGCAGCGGTTCTTCACGACGATGGAATAACTGCTGTCTTTTTGACCGGCGACGAATCGGCGACCGCGCCAGCCTTCTTTGTAGGTGGGTAGAAATCCGATTCCACCCCTCACTCCCCATTCGACAAGGTCTCCGGCAGCGGTCTGCATCGGGTTTACTCGGGTGGTGTGGCTGGCCATGGCATCGATGCCGCTCGGGTCATTGTAGTAGATTATATCCGTACCGGCAGGTTTTGATGAGTCCCGGGTGAATGACTCTTGGGTGAGTTCAGATTTTCTCTCTTCTCCCCAAGCGGTGGCGAGTCCCGGACGTTCTTCAGTTTTTGCCTTGTTCACGATCTCATCGGTGCTCGAACGGTTGATCGCAGAATCGCCAGCAGATAACGAAGCCGGGGGAGTTTCACCCGGACCACTGCCACCGCTCGGGGCGCAGGAGTTGACCAAGAGGGCGATGAGCAGAGTTCCCAGCGAAAGTGTGGCTTTTCGTTTCATGATGCTGGAAAAACAGCATTTAGAATTTCAAGTGTCAATTTTTAATTGCAGTTTTTCCAGCACTTGGCAAGTTGACTGCATGAATCGATTTGAGGATGGCCAAATCTCACGGCGCGAGCGGCAGGTGATGGACATCCTTTTTCGCAAGGGCAAGGCGACTGCGGAGGAGGTCCTTGCCGAGCTGCCAGATCCTCCCGGCTATTCCGCAGTGCGAGCGCTACTGGCCACCTTGGAGCAAAAAGAACTGGTAACACATTCCAAAGACTCACGGCGCTATGTTTACCTCCCGACGGTGACGGAAAAGAAGGCAAAAACGACCGCACTCAAACAACTTCTCACAACATTTTTTGAGGGGAGTCCGGAAAAGCTCGTCGCATCCTTGCTCGATCCCAAGGATCAGAAACTCAGCGCGGACGAAATCAACCGGATCCGTAAATTGATCGACGGCAGCCGCGAAAAATGACTGCCTTACTGACCGGATGATTGCCGTAGTTACATTCTCTATCATCGCCGCCGGACTGGTGTTTCTGGCAGGTAGAAAAGATACCGCACGTGATCCGAGACTGACGGTTTCGCTCTTGATCCTACTATTCACTTTTCCACTGATGCTCGTCATGATGCCGAAGTTCGCAGTCCTTCCTGCCACCGGAGGTGCGGCGAATGCAGCTCGGTTTCCGTGGGGCACGATTTTGTCGGTGATATGGGCGGTGGGATTTTCAGTCGCACTCAGCCGCGTGGCTCTTGCAGTGCGGCTCTTATACGGCTGGAAAATCCGCTCGGTGCTTGTGGATCGTGTGTCCGGCGTCGAGATTCGCGAACTACAGGGGCTGTTGGGGCCTATGGCGGCAGGCATATTCAATCCTGTGATCTTCGTTCCAGTGACATGGCGGGATTGGTCAGAGGTACGTCGGCAAGTGGTTCTTGAGCACGAGCTGGCACATCATCGCAGACATGATCCCTTGTTGCGTTTGTCCGTCGAAATTGCCTGTGCGGTGCATTGGTATCATCCTCTTGTCCACTGGATGGCTCGGCGGTTTACGCTGCAATGTGAATTTGCCTGTGATGCGATGGTGTTAGGAAAGGGCGTCGATGCGAAGACCTATGCAAGCGTGCTCTGTGATTTCGCAGAAGATCATCCGGCTTCATCACTGGCGCTTTCGATGGCGGAGATGTCTTCACTTGAAGCTCGTGTGAGACGAGTCCTGATGCCAGCCAGCGTGTTCAACGGTAGAGCGCTGTTAGCCGTAGGTGGACTGGGCTTGATGGCTGCGTGTTCGCTTTCGATGATTCGTCAAAAGGTCGGAACGGACTTCCAAGTCCCCGCAAATGAAGTTGAGCTTCGTTTGACGGCGGATCCATTTCCTGGTGATGCTGGAGCGCCTTGAAAAATCCAGCGCTCATCCTCAGATTCCGTATTTCAATGATGATATTCATCTTTGGCCTGGTGGTCTCAGGCGTGACGGCATTTCCATTGCTACTCGAACTCAGGATTCTCTCCAAATGGACAGGTGAGGCGGGGTATGATGATTTAGGACTCTGGATCTCGACCATTCGAGAGGGCCTTGAGACCACTTATGGCCGCTATCCTTGGATTGCTTATGGCACCGATTGGCTGGCATTCGCGCACTTGGTGATCGCGATGTTTTTTATCCATCCGTTGCTCCACCCACGTTCCAGCCGGCCGAACATCATCACGGGCATGGTGGCTTGTGTTGCCATTTTTCCGCTTGCAATGATCTGCGGCCCGCTCCGCGGCGTCCCTTTTTATTGGCAGTTGATCGATTGCTCGTTCGGTGTGATTGGACTCATTCCGCTGGTCTATTGTTTGGTGCTTGTTAGGAAAATGGAAATCGAGGCCGGGTGACCCGAACCGGTCTTGGGTAGGCAAGGGGGCTGGGGCGTGATAGTCGTTCGTCAGCTCATGAATTTCCGTCGTCATCTCGTTTTCGCTTCCGCCGTGATGGTGTGGATGGTGCCGGTGTGGGCGCAGGACGAGAACCTGGAGGCGCTGGTCGCGAAGGCCCAACTGGCGATGAAGGCAAGCCAGTGGAAACAGGCTCTCGATCTCCACACGCAGGCGGTGACGAGCTTCGGGCAGGACCAGCCGCTGGAGAAATTCGGCGCGCAGTTCGGGGCGGTTTTCTATCACAAGGGCGTGTGTGAAATGAAGCTGGGGAAATGGACGGATGCGATGGCGTCCTTCGAGACCTGTTACCGGGATTTTCCCAATACCGGCCGGGATTCGGGAAACCGTTTCCAGCATCTGGCGCTGTGCAAATGGGGTGAGGCGGCGATGGGCGCCGGGGAATGGGAGGTGGCGGCGAGCCGCTTCGCCAAGTTCATGAGCGAGCGTGACCGGACCCGCGACGCATTTCCGCATGGCTCGTTTTACGTGAATCTGGCGATCTGCCACTACCGGCTGGGGCGCATCCCGGAAGGCAATGAGAACTTGGAAATCGCCAGCCGCAATAAGGTGGATTTCCCGACGCCGGAGAGCGGAATCGTCGCTGGATTCCAAGCACTCGTCGGTGCGGCCATCGCCGGGCGGAACGAGCAGGTGTTGCTGGATTTCATCGGCAGGAACCGCGCCGCGCTGATGCCGGATTCGCCAGAAGACGCGGGCGGGTCCCACTTGATGTTGAAGCTGGCAGGTGACGCGCTCGCTGCAGAGATGCAGTGGGCGGCGCTGGCGATTTACCAACTCATCCCGCCTGCTTCGGGGAATGCCGCCCTTCTGCCTGCGCCGGACGCCATCCGGCTGGCCGCGGTCGCGCTTATCCACGAAAAGGCCGGTAACGTCCGCGGGGCCTACGCCTGCTATCTGCAACTCGAAGCAAACCACCCGGGCGCGGGAAACCGGGAGTCGAGTCTCCATCAACTGGTCCGCACGGCGTCGGTCATCGGCGAGTTCGAGGCGGCGCGACGGCATGCGGGCAAGTTGCGCCGGGATTTCCCGGGTTCGGCTTTTCTGGAGGAGATTCGCGCCCTTGGGATCGATCCGCTGGAAGGTCTGCCCGTTGTGCCGCCGCCGGGGGATGCCGGGGCGGTGGTCTCGAAGGCGCTGCCGGATTCGCGAGAATTTGCCGCCGCGCTGGATTTATACCAGGGGCGGAAGTATCAGGACGCGCTTGCGGCATTTCGGAAAATCATGCGCCCGGAGGCAGGCGGGGAGGCGGATGCCGCCGCTTTGTACGAAATGGAATGCCTGCGCAAATCCGGGGATTTCGAGGGGCTGGAGCAAGCGCTCACGGAATTCAAAGGGCATTCCAACCTCGATGCGAACCGCCTGCGGCAGTTGGAAATCCACCGGCTCCGGGACGCCGTGCGGAAGGGGGAGTGGGAGCGGGCGGATGCTTTCGCAAACCAGGTGGACGCCATTTCACTGCCTGCGGATCAACGCTGCCAAGTGGCATTTTGTCACGGCCTCGCGTTTGAAAATGCCGGTCGCTTGGCCGAAGCGCTCATCGCCCACAACATGGCCATGACTGCGGATGCCGGGGCCTCGGAAGACGTCGCCCGCCTGGCCGCGATCCGTGTCATGACGCTCCACTTGGCGGATCCAGAAGTCCGCGCCGCGATGGACCGCTGGGGCACGGTGGACGACGACAAGGACAGTCCGGGGCTTTTCCGGCTCAAGGAAGCTGCAGCAGTCGCTGTGCTTTTCGAGCGTTCTCTCGGCGCTGGATCGCCCTTGCCCGATGAGCTGGGAGTGCTTCTCAAGTACCGCGATGTCCGCTGAGGATCTGCCCGACCGGTGCCGGGTGTTAAATGGCATTGATGTTTAAGCAAACTTAAGTAAGCGTCCCCGCATGGCTTCGGACCGGCGTTTTCACGTGCTTCAGAAAATCGTAGGCGTCTTGTTGTTCATCGCGACCGTCGTAGCCGTCTGGTATTTTGAACCGGAAAAAATCCTGCGTGAGGTGAGAAAAATCGCCGAGAAACGTCAGATCGTCCCGGTAGGTAATAAGCACATCGCCGCGGCCAGCCCCGGCGGGAGTGCGCCGGATCGCCGGACTGTGGAGCCAGTCGGCAGCACTTCAAAAAACGCGGTCAGTCAGGGGAAGTTCGTGACGATTCTCCATTGCCACCTGCCCGGCAATCCCGCCAGCGAGCAGATGGCGGATGTTTTCAACGCGATTCAGAAAAAATACCCGATGCATCTCAAGGTGATCCGCGCCGGATTTCCCGCCCAGCCGGTGGATTGGCAAAAGCAGCGCGGCATCAGCCTGCCGTATGTGATCATGATCGTGGATTCGGAAAAAGCGTTCCAGTTTCAAGGCCTCATGCCGCTTTCCAAGGTGGAAAAGAAGGTGGAGGAACTCATTTTCGGAGTCAGGCGGGTGGGCAAGGACTGGCGTCCTGTCGTGCCGGGAATGATGCCGAAGAGCCATTGAGGGGTTTTTGCCCCACCGCCGGATCGAGGTCGGTTTTGAGAGCATTCACCTGGGGTGGCTCGTCGTGCCGTCAATCGGTCCGCATTTCCGAACGATCGTGATTTCTTTAATCATTCCGCAAGTTCTTGGAAGCCATGGAGTGTCAACCCCGATTGACCTACGGGGATCTGTGTCTTCGGGAGCCGCCGCACCCGGATTCGAAGAGCTGCATGGTCCCGCCGCCGCTGAAATTTGAACCCGTTTCGCCCATGATTGAGTCCAATTCCAAAACGAGCGCTTCGATGAAACACGTTTCGGTTTTGAGGATGGAGGAGGAGGCCAGGCTGGTGGCGGACGAGGCGAACCGGACCATCGAGGCAAGACTGGCTGCCAGAGCGAAGGCGAAATTGGACAACGAAATCCGCGAGGTGGAAGCCCGGGCACGGACCAAGGCGCGGGCCGAGGCCAGAG
This sequence comes from Luteolibacter sp., assembly GCA_051648225.1. GTDB lineage: Bacteria > Verrucomicrobiota > Verrucomicrobiia > Verrucomicrobiales > Akkermansiaceae > Luteolibacter. The sequence continues at coordinate 15,272 of JBOFET010000512.1, read as the reverse complement.
CGAAGGCAAACGCCGAGGAAGAAGCGCGCATCGAGGCTGCCGGGGCGAGCCAGTGGTATTACATCCAGAAGGAGGAGCAGATCGGTCCGGTAAGTTTGGCGGAAATGCGGAGCAAAGCCTCGGACCTCACCCTCGAGCCATCGGTGAAACTCGTCTGGACGGAAGGCATGGACAATTGGAAGCCCGTCTATGAGGTAAAAAAACTCTGCGAAGTGGACCCGGTAAACGGAGTGGAAATCGCCCTCACCACCGAGGCTCCCCCCGAGAAGGAAGCCGCAGAAGACTCCCAAGCCAAGGTCGAAGCCGAAATTGCCGCTGCCTACGAAAGATCGAGAGCTGAGGCCGAAGCGAGTCTCAAAGCCGCCGAAGCTGCCGCCGCCGCAAAAGCAGCGGACCGCGCGCGGATCGAGCAAGAAAAGGCAGAAGCCAAAGCCCAGGAAGAAGCGAAATTCAAAGCCGCCGCAGCCGCTGCTGCCGTAAAATCCGCAGAACTCGCCAAGGCCGCTGCCCAAGAAAAATCCCGGCTCGAACAAGAAAAAGCGAGTGCCAAGGCCCATGCCGAAGCGGAGGCGAAACTCAAATCCGCCGAAGCCGCGAGAGCCAGCGCCGAGGCGAAAGCTGCCGAGCAATCCCGGCTGCGCGAGGCCGCGGAAGAAAAGGCGGCGTCCGAAGCGAAGCTCCGCGCCTTCGCCGAAGCCAAGGCCGCTCAGGAAATCCAAGCCGCCAACGAGGCGCGAGCCGCCGCCGAAAAGGAATCCAAACTCAAAGCCGCTGCCGAAGCCCAGGCTGCCGAAATCGCCCGGTCCGCCGCCGAGGCAAAACTCGCCGCCGCCGCCACGTTGCGAGCAGCCGCCGAGGCCAAGGCAGCCGCCGAGGAAAAGGCAAAGGCCAAGGCCGAGGCGGAAGCCAAGCTCAAAGCTTCCGAAGCTGCCAGAGCCAGCGCCGAGGCCAAAGCCGCCGAACAGGCCCGCCTTCTGCAAGCTGCCGAGGCGAAGGCCGTCGCCGAAGCGAAACTCCGCGCTCTGGCGGAAGCCAAAGCCGCGGAAGAAGCCCGCGCCGCTGCCGTGGCGAAGGCCCATGCGGATGCCGAGGAACAAGCCAGAGCAAGGGCCGAAAAGGAAGCCCAAGACCGAGCCGCTGAAGAGGCGAAACTCCGCGCTGCCGCCGTGGCAAAAGCCGCCGAGGAAGCAAGGCTCGCTGCCGCTGCCGCCGAGAAGGCCAAGGCCAAGCAGGAAAAAGCCGAGGCGGAAGCAAAACTTAAAATTGCGGAAGAAGCCAGGGCTGCCGCCGAAGCCAAAGCCGCAGAGGAAACGAAACTCCGGGCTGCCGCCGAGGCAAAGGCGGCTGCGGATGTCAAAGCTGCTGCCGCAGAGAAGGCGATGGCCGAGCAGGCCGCACGGGCCCAGGCTGAAAACGAGTCCAAACTCCGCGCCGCTGCCGAAGCCAAAGCTGCGGAAGAAGCCAAGCTCCGGGTCGCCGCCGAGGTCAAGGCGGCCGCTGAAATCCAATCCGCCGCCGCCGAAAAAGCCAGAGCCGAGCAGGCGGCGCGCGCCCAAGCCGAGCACGAATCCAGACTCCGGGTCGCCGCCGAGGCCAAGGCTGCGGAAGAAGCGGCACTCCGGGCGGCTGCGGAAGTGAAAGCGGTCGAAGAGGCGAGACTCCGCTCCCTCGCCGAGGCCAAAGCCGCAGAAGAAGCCAGGGAAAATCAATCGCGCCTCCAAGCCGCAACGGCTGGGGAGACAATTGCCAGCCTGGTTTTTCGCCCCAAATCCAAGGCCGAAGAGGCAGCCGAAGCCCAAGCCAAAATCGAAGCTCTGGCTGCGGAAGAAGCCAAGGTGGTCGCAGCGGCTCAAAAAAGGGCCGAGGCACGGGCCAAGGTTGAGGCTGCAAAACAAGCCGCTGCCGAAAAAAAAGCAGCCAGACAGGAAGCCAGAGCCAAGGCAGCGGAAACCCGGAAGAAAAATGCAGCTGCCAAGGCCGCCGCCGCCGCTGAATTGGCCGCCAAGGAGGCCGAACCGCCGCCGCAAATCGAAATCCAAGCCCTCGAAAAAGTCCCTCAGCTCCCCGAGCCGCAAAAAGCGCCCCCCGTTCAGGAGAGCCAGCCGCAACCCGCGAAAAAGACCGCCAAGAGCATTTGGTTTTACACTTCCGAAGGAGGTCGCCTCGGCCCGGTAACCTTCGAAGAACTGCGGTCGATGGCCGCCGCCTTGTCGCTCGATCCCCGCTTGGACATGGTCTGGAAGCAGTCCATGGACGCATGGGTGCCAGCAGGAAAAATCGACGGACTCTTCGAGCGCCAGGCCGTGTCGGTGAAGGTCGAGCCGAAACCCGCGCCAATTTCCAAAAAACCTGCCCGCGAGCCGCGCCAGAAGCCCACCCCTCACCGCCGTGGAGACGACCATGCGCCAGGTGCCCGCCGCCGGAGCCTGTTTCTCGTCACGCTGCTATTTCCTCTCTTCTGGAAATTTGCCCTCCCGGTGGGAATCCCGTTTTTCACCCGGCATTTCGGCCCGGTGATGATGGGTGGATTCCTGCCCTACGCGCCTTTTCTGCCCGTGGCGGTGGTCGGCTATTTCTGGATCCAGCGGCTGGCAAATCTCGGGATGAGCCGATTCTGGATCCTCGCCGCAGCCGTCCCCGGACTCAATCTCTGGCTGGGCTTCCGTTGTTTCGTCTGTCCCCCCGGCTATGCCTACGACCGCAAGCTCGACGGACTCGGGGTCTTCCTTGCGGTTCTTTACGGACTCATCGTCCTCGCCGGCACCTCGGTGCTAGCCGCGATGCTCGCACTGCGGTTCGGCATGGTGGAGAGTCCCGAGCTCCAGCAGCAACTCCGCGATTTGATCCGCCTCGCGACCCGGTCCTAACAAGGATGCCGCCTCACGCCGGTCGGACCACGAGCCGATCCTTTTGATAACTCGCCGCGAAGCTCCCACAGCCCTGCTCTGTGTTGAACGCCCGTGCCAGCTCCGGCTCCAAATCGGTGCGGATCCGCCGCCGCAGATGCCGCGCTCCAAAACGTGGGTCGTGCCCGCCGATCAGATGCTGCCGCGCGGTGGCTTCCAGGGCGATTGAGACGCCGTGCCGGGAGAGCCGCTTGTTGAGCATCGCCAACTCCACTGATAGAATATCATCGAGAAAGTGGTGGCCCAGCTCTTCGAAGAACACGATCCGGTCAATGCGGTTGATGAACTCAAGATCAAATTTCTTCTGCAAGGCGGTGTTGAGAATTTGCTTTTCCGTGGATTTGCATGGCTGCCTGCCGAGCCATTTTTTCCAACCGTGTTCGAAGCTCCGGCGATAGCTGTCGAGTTCCCGTGCACCCTCATTGCTGGTCATGAAGATCAGGCAGTTGTTGAAATTCAGCCGCTTGGTGCCAGCGGAAAGTTCGAGTCGTCCCGAGTCCAGCACATTGAGCAGCGCCCGGGCAACTTCCTTGCCGGACTTCTCGATCTCGTCAAAAAGCACAATGCCCGGTTTGCTATAACTTCCCTCGATTTTCTCGAAATCGAACAAGGTGTGGTTTTCCTTACTGCCCACATATCCCGGCGGCGCGCCGGTCAATGCCGCCGTGTAGTGTTCCTGCGCCAGCGTGTTCATATCGATGCGGCACATCTGTTCCGCACTGCCCAGAAGTGCTTCTGCGAGAACTCGCACGGTCTCCGTTTTCCCGACACCGGTGGATCCCACCAACAGAAAAACCGCCAGTGGGCGGTCGCCCGGCCCGAAGTCCGCCTTCACCACGTGCAGCATGTCTGCGATGGAATGATGCATTTCTCCCTGCCCGATGATCCGGTTTTTTAACAGCTCGATGGCTTGGTCCGGATCAAAGCGGAAACGAGAAGTGCGGAAGCGGTCCAGCACGGGTTTCGCCTCGTCATTGAGCTTTCTGTTATTCTCGATGACGTCGTTGATGTAAGGCACGGCGGACTCTCCGGTTAGAATCAGGAGGCGGCGGTTTCCTTGCCCTCAAACGGCAATTTCCCCACCGGGCAATCCGCCACGCCGATGGTGCTGCGCGTGAACGCCTCCACATCCGCCTGGGTCTTCTCGGCATCGAGCACCCAGCTCCGATAGAAATCAAACGGGCAGGTCGCCACGCCCTTGTCGCCATCGCCGGAATTGTGAACTCCGGTGTAGCCGCGGTGCAGCAGTTTGAAGAGGTGATTCTGCGATTGGTCGTTCGCCCGTGCGTCGCGGATCTGACTCACGGAGAGCTGGGCATACTGGATGCCCATGTCTTCCTCACCGCACTCGCCCAGCGTCCGCCCGTCGAAGCCGATGATCGCGGAATGGCCGAAATACGAGTAAACCCCATCGAAGCCGGAGGCATTCGCCACGGCGACATAACAGTTATTCGCCCACGCCATGCTTTTGGCCATCATCACCTGCTGCTCCTTGGCGGGATACATGTAGCCTTGGCAGCGGATGATCAGCTCCGCACCCTTCATCGCGCAGTCGCGCCAGATTTCCGGGTAGTTTCCATCATCACAAATGATGAGGCTGATCTTCATGCCTTTCGGACCCTCCGAGACATAGGTGCGGTCGCCGGGATACCAACCTTCGATCGGGCACCATGGGATGCACTTGCGGTATTTCTGGACGATTTCGCCCAAATTGTTGATGAGCACCAAAGTGTTATAGGGTGCTTTGTGAGGGTGGTCCTCGTGCCGCTCGCCGGTCAGCGAGAACACACCCCACGTGTTGGCAGTCTTGCAGGCTTCACTGAAGATCCGGGTTTCATCGCCGGGAATGGTCGCTGCCGTGGCCATCATTTCATCCCGGTCATACATGATGCCCATCGTGCTGTATTCTGGGAAGACTACCAGGTCCATGCCTGGCAGGCCGATCTTCATGCCCTTGATCATGGCCGCGATCTTGGTGGCGTTTTCCAACACCTCTTCCCGAGTGTGCAGGCGTGGCATCTTATAGTTCACAACGGCGACTCCCACCGTGTCCTTGCTGCTTGAAATATCGCCGTGTCTCATGGTGTGATTTTTAATAATTTCCAAGCAGCAAGCATACCAAGACCACGTCACTCACTTGGCCCGCACCTTTCCAGTCAGCAGGAAAGCACCCGCGATGCCGGCGAGAAATCCGCTCAGGTGGCCGAGCCATGAGATCCCGGGTTGCCCCGGCAGCACGCCGTAAATCATCCCGCCGTATCCTAACAAAATCGCGAGTGAAACGAGGATACCACCGATGCTGCGCTCCGCGATTCCCCGGCTCAGGAGAAAACCCAAATAGCCGAAAATCAACAGACTCGCGCCCGCATGCACCGAGCCGCCTGCGCCGAGCAGCCAGACCCCGCTGCCGCCCGCGAGCGTGATCCACAAGCTCAGCAGGAAAAACCGACGCAGCCCGCCGATCATCACCAGCCCGCCAAGCAGCAGGAACGGGAGCGAGTTCGAGACCAGATGCCTGAATCCAAAATGCAAGAACGGCGACAGCGGGATTCCCCACAACCCCGTCTGACTCCGCGGGCGGATCCCGAAGCTGTCCAGACGCGAGAACGGCAGGATGAAATCAAAGATTTCCACCGCCCACATGAGGCCTAACAAGCCAAGCAACAGCGCGGCGTGCTCTTTCAACGATTGCAACAGCGGACGGGCGGCGGAAGACACGGTGCGCAGGCTATCCAGAGCAGTGAGTTCGGCAAGCGGGCGATTCGGGCGATCACGCTTGCGGCGCAGCTCGGCGTTGATTTCACTACCTCCATGACACGTCCAGACGGCCGCCAGAACGACCAACTCCGCCCCATTTCCTTCGTCCCGAACGTCGCTCCACACGCCACCGGCTCGGTGCTCGTATCCTTCGGCGACACCCGCGTCATCTGCTCTGCCACCATCGAGGACGACGTGCCGCGCTGGATGCGTGCCCAACGCGTCGAGGGCGGCTGGCTCACCGCAGAATATTCGATGCTTCCTTACTCCACGCTGGAGCGCAAACCCCGCGACATCTCCCGCGGCAAGCTCGACGGCCGCTCCTCAGAAATCCAACGCCTCATCGGCCGCGCCCTGCGCGCCGTGGTGGATCTAAAAAAAGTCGGCCAACGCACGATCTGGATCGATTGCGACGTCCTCCAGGCCGACGGAGGCACGCGCACCGCCTCCATCAGCGGCGGCTGCGTGGCCATGGCCATCGCCCTCAACAAACTGATGGCCGAGGGCAAACTGAAAACTTTCCCGATCAAAAAACTCGTCGCCGCCGTGTCCGCCGGAGTCTATCAGGGCGTGCCGGTGTTGGACTTGAACTACCCGGAAGACAAGGACGCCTCCGTGGACTTCAACGTCGTCATGACCGAGACCTCCGAGTTCGTGGAGGTCCAAGGCAGTGGTGAGGAAGCCGTGTTTTCCTCCGAGGAAATGACCGCGATGCTCGAGCTTTCGCGCAAAGGCATCGCCGAGATCATCTCGCTCCAAAAAGCCGCCATCCTCACCGCCGACCGCGCCGCCCCGGCGGATCTTGCGTCGCTCACCGCGGCGTTCGGCGGGAGGTGAGGGAACGCGACACTCGTCGGGGTGCGCAGATTGAGACTTCGGCGCCCCCCCCGGCAAATAATCTTTTTTACTGTTCAAAATACCGCTTGTTTTTGATTGGCTACGGCTGACGTCACGACGAGAAATTGAAAAATCTGCACCAGATCAAAGCTTGCTTGGAAGGGATCGGATACCAGTCCGCTCTTTTTTCTGATTCCGTCGGTCTCTGGACGGGCTCGGGACAAGTTGCTTTGGTCGCTCATTCCCGCCTGCCGAAGGATCTGCGCACCGCAGCGTTCGTGGTCTACGACGGCAAACTCGGTGACCCAGGCGCTTTCTCCACGGTCAGGGCGACGGGGGCAGCACTTGCCATCGGAGTATCGAGTGATGCATGGCACACCTGCCGTATCGGGCGTGATGGTCTGCATGACCTCGGGCATGGCGACATCGATAGCTTTGCCGGTTTCCTCAACGAGCGATCCGACGGCTTTAAACCTGACTCGATTTACCGGGCAAAGGCTTGGGGCCGGATTGATCCAACCGCGCGGCAGCTTGATTTCGTGGATGCAGGGCTGATGCCCATCGTGGAAAAGGATTTGGGCGACCGCTTGAGTCGTTTGCTTGAAGAATGTGTCCAGGATTTGGCGGATGACTTGGGCTGGGTGCATCTCGGAGATACCCGGACAGACGAAAAAAAGGCGGAATGGCTGATTCAGGCTCCTTTCTGGCTCCTTGCCGCCAAAGCTCTACGGGACAAACGGGTTTCTCGATTTTCACGCATCGATCTCGGACAATTCGACGATGTCTTCGCCCGCTTGGCCAAGCATTACCGGAGCGATGAATCGCAAGCCATTCAGGTTCCCAAGGTCAGGCAGCGCCCGCTTGAACGCATCGCCGAACGGATCGACTGCTTCGCCTCGTTGGAACTGCTGTCAGCCGAGGCATTGGGCCACGTTTACGAAAGTACCTTGATCAACAAAGCAACCCGGAAAAAGCTCGGAACCCACAGCACGCCGCCGTGGCTGATCGACTACATCCTTGGCAAACTCAGGCCGTGGATCGCCGAAATGCCGCCGGAGCAGCGGTTCGTATTCGAGCCTGCCTGCGGCCATGCCGGCTTCCTCGTCGCCTCTCTCAGGCTTCTCGACGAGCTCAGGCCTCCGGATTTCACCGAACCGAGAAATTCCTATCTGCGCAAGCGGCTTCACGGTGTGGATGTGGATTCGTTTTCGCAAGAAGTCGCCCGTCTCGCCCTAACCCTCGCCGATGTCCCCAATCCCAACGGTTGGAACCTCCTCAACGAGGATATGTTTGCCAGCGACATCATCGAACGCAAATCCCGAGCTGCAAACATTGTCCTCCTGAACCCTCCATTCGAAAGCTTCGGCGAGGATGGCCGCAAGGGATGGCTAAAAAACAAGGCCGCAGAAACACTCAGCCGCATCGTTCATAATCTGCCACCAGGCGGCGTGATCGGCTTTGTGGGACCACAGGGAATTTTGCAGAGCAAACAGGCGCGAGACCTCCGACGAAGGCTGTTGGAGAGCTATGAAATCAAGGAAGTAGTTCTCTTCGCAGACAAGGTGTTTGAATTCGGACAGCCCGAGTCCACTGTGATCATTGCTAGGAAAAATTCGGACAAGCACCGTCGCGAGTCTAAGGTTTTTCCAGTTACGAGGGTTCGTGAGAAGGATGTAGTCAAATTTTCTGAATCCCAAGTGTCAGACAATATTGAGTATGCAACAAACAAGGCTCTCCTCGTCCAACCAGATTGCGTAATTTTCCGTCCCGAACTGGCAGACATCTGGGATCACCTCCGTGAAAATAGAACCGTCCCAATCGGCTGCTGCGTTATTTTGGGAAAAGGGTTCGAACACAAGGGCGCGGACGACCCAACGCTTCCGTCGGAAACCCAACGTGAATCGGCATCGTGGTTTGAAGGCTCAGTTCTGGGGTTTTCTTCGTGGGATAGAAACCAAGATACTCATGGCATACCGCACAGCTCGTTTTTGAATCTCGATTCAAGCGTGATTTTGAACGAGCGCTACGGCACAACGTTAAAAGAACCCCAAGCTCTTATCAATTATGCACCTGTCAGCCGCGGCCCTTGGCGACTGAAGGCTCTGATTGATGAAGATGGACATCCTGTAACGAGCCGCTTCTTGGTCGTAAGACCGATCGAACCGGCATATACCCTTACCGTTCTTTGGGCTCTACTAAATTCACCTTTGGCAAATGCTTTTACTTTCTGCCACCTGTCCAAGCGAGATAATCTCGTTGGCACACTCCGCATGTTGCCTGTTCCGAAACTAGACCAAAACCGAATCAAGGAATTGGTCCGAGCCACAGACGAGTATCTAGCAGCTGCCCGACTCTGGTCAGCCATCAAATCACAACCTTCCGAAGAAGACTCCTTGCCTCTGTTCCGAAATGCGACAAAGAAGAAATCGAAAATCTCGCCTCCAACCGAGGATGAGTTGCGCATTCTCCACCTCCGAGTGGATGCCGAAGTGATGCGCCTTTATGATCTGCCGCCGGAAATGGAGCGCACACTTCTCAACCTCTTTGAAGGGCATGAGCGCAAAGGAGTCCCCTTCAAACAAATCGGCTATTTCCCAGCGGGTTTTGAAGGGTTGAACACCGTCGCGGAGTTGGTGACCGTGCTTGCGGATTGGGAACCAAAATCGGCCCGGAAATCGGAACTCATCCGCCTGAAGGCAGAACGAAACGCGAGCAAGACCGAGTTGAGCGAACTCGTGGAACTGAAACGCTTGAGCGCCGCACGTCGGAACCTTCTGGCTCCGTTGCCTGTCGAGGAAGCACGCCGCACTTACGAAGAACTGCTCAAGCAGCTCGGCACGATAGATCCCAAGTGAATTTGATGCGCTCGCCCGACCCATTCCGTTATCCGGACGAGCCTCATGTCAGAAGGCATGGACCTCGAGGCTATGCCCATTACAGGGAATATCGCGATTGGTTGCGTGACGAATTCCGTTTCCGTTGCGTCTTCTGTCTTGTCCGGGAACAATGGACTCAATGCAAAAGCCTGTTTGATATCGACCACTGGGAGCCGCGGGCCTTGAAGCCGCATCTCACAAACGATTACGACAACCTTCTTTACGCCTGCCGCACCTGCAATTCCGACAAATCCTCCTCGCTTGTTCCCGATCCTTGTCGCTGTGCCTACGGTAAATCCCTCGAAGTTCGCGACGACGGCACCATCCATGCGCTCGATACCGATGGGCAGATTTTAATCGACGAGCTCGATCTGGATGATGCGAGGCGGAACGAATTCCGCAAGTGGCTCATCGCGACAGTTCGGCTTGCCGCAAAGCACGATGAGAAAGAAATGCTGGCACATTATCTCGGGCTACCGAGGAACCTACCCGATCTGAAAAGAATGCCTCCGGGTGGCAACGCCCGGGTCGAGGGACTTCAGGATACGTGGCACGCAAAGAAATCGCGTGGCGAATTTTCTGACATTATTGAGTGAATCCCTCTCGCATGGTAGCGACCTACGTGCCTCTTCATCACAATTCCGCGAGCGTGCCTTCGGTGACGCCGAGTTTTTCGAGGGCTTGAACTTGGTCTAGCAGCTCGAACGCGTCGGACTTGCCGCTGAGAAGATCCTGATAGGCGCGGATGGTTTTTCCTGCGTCTTCCGCTTCGTCGAGCAGTTCGATGCGGAAGCGGGTGAGGCCGGTTTTGCGGAGGTGCTCGTAGTAGCGGGCACCGGTCTGGGCCTTGCCGTTGAAGAGCGTGTTCCGGCAGCCGACATCGGCTTGCAGGCGGTGCAACTGACCGACGCGGTCGCGGAGGTGGACGACGTGGGTTTCGCACGGGCGGCCGCAGTCCTTGTAGGTGGTGCCGTTGCTGAGGAAGGTGCAGAAGACGCAGTGCTCCATGTGAAACATCGGCATGTGCTGGTGAAGTGTTAGCTCGAACCACTCGGGCGGGGCTTCGGCTAACAATTCGAGCACTTGGCCGATGTTGAGGTCGTAGGAAACTGTGAGATGGTCGACCCCGGCGTTTTCCATCAAAAGTTTGGCGGTGATGGGGTTGGCGATGTTGAGAGAGAAATCGCCGATTTTTTTCAGGTCGGGGCGATCCTTGTAATAGTGGAGGGCGCCGAGGTTGCGGAGGAGCAGGCCATCGGGCGCGGCGTTTTCGATGAGTTTCAGATAGCCCATCTCGCCGGGCTTGAGGATGCGGGGGGTGGCGAGGAGGATGGTGGATTGAGGATGGTGGATTGAGGATTTGAAGAGGGTGACGGCTTCTTTGTAGCGGCGGGGGTCTTCGAAGTCGCAGTAGAGGGTTTCCACGCCGCATTCGATGGCGGCGGTGAGTTGACCCATGGTGCGGCATAGGACACTCAAATGGGGATTGAGGATTGGAGATTGGAGATTGGAAGACGGGAGGAGGTCCTGATAGGTGGTGGTGATTTTCGGCCGCTCCGGTTTGATGGCGGCCGCGTCTTCCAACTGCTTGACGAGGGCGCGGCGGAGTTGGTTGAGGGTGGAGACGGCGATGTGGCAGTCGCCTTGGAGTTGATTGTCGAGGGTTCCGAGCTCGAAGGAGGAATCGCCGAGGCGGCCGAGCTGCTCGGCGAGTTTTTCGGTGGAAAGTGGGAGTTTGGCGGCGGGTTCGAGGAGGAGGGTGGAGGAGGCGGATGAAGACAGACGGTCACAGACCGCCGCTACCGTGATGGGCTCGCCGGGCTTGCCGCTGACCACGAGGTGGAGCGGGGATTTTTTCTCGGCGGGGCGGGCGTTCTGCCAGAAGCGGCGGAGCTCGGAGTCGAGCTTGGGATCGGAGGTTTTGTAGAGCGTGTGACCTGGTTTGATGCGGTCGAAGTTGATGCCGCTGTAAGTGAGGTGGAAAATGAGGCGATCGCCCTCGATGACCCAGATGCGCGCGCCTTGTTCGAGGTCGCGGTTCTCACCGGCATCGAAGACGACGCCGTCGCCGGCGGTGAAGGGGACGCCGGTTAGTTCGCCGAGCCGGATCCAGCCGGGACCGCAGTCGGTGATGGTGCCTAGCAGCGGGCCGCGCTTTTTGCCGAACTTGCCGTGGGTGAGGTAGGGATGGTTCGTCCCTGCGAACCAACCGGTGCTGAGGCCGCGGGAGAAGGTCATTTCCAGCTCGTAGCGGTCGGTGTCTTTGATGGGGGACTCGGCTTCAGCCATCGCGGCGTCGAGGGCCTTCCGATAGACGCGGGTGACGGCGGAAACGTATTCGGGGGACTTAAGGCGGCCTTCGATCTTGAAGGATTTCACGGCGGCTCTCACGAGATCGGGCACGAGATCGACGGCGGCAAGGTCTTGCGGGCTGAGCAGGTAGCGGACGGCGCCAAGTTCGCGGGTTTCGCCATCGACGACGATTTCGTAGGGCATCCGGCAGGCTTGCGCGCATTCGCCGCGGTTGGCGCTGCGCTGGCCGAGGGACTCGCTGGTGAGACATTGGCCGGAGTAGGCGACGCAAAGGGCGCCGTGGACGAAGACTTCCATGGGAGTTTTCGTGACGACGGAAGACGCTTGAAATCGCTCGATTTCCCGGATGGACAGCTCGCGGGCGAGCACGGCGCGTTCGAGCGGGAATAGGGATTCGACGAAGGCAAGGCCCTCGGGCGAGGTGATGGTCATCTGCGTCGAGGCGTGCAGTTCGACATCCGGGGCGACCATGCGGGCAAGCTTCGCGAGGCCAAGGTCCTGGATGATCAACGCGTCCACTCCGGCGGTGGCGATGCGGCGGAGCTGCTGCTCGGCGGTCTTCATTTCGCTGGTGAAGATGAGCGTGTTCATCGTCACGAAACCTTTCACGCCGTGGCGGTGCAGGTAGTCCATGAGTTCCTCCAGATCCGCCTCGATGAAGTTGTCCGCGCGCAGTCGGGCGTTAAACTTGGGCAGGCCGAAATAGATCGCATCCGCTCCGGCGGCCACTGCGGCGCGGGCGCAGTCCCAGTTTCCCGCAGGGGAGAGCAGTTCGGGTGTCGGATCGAGCGGGCGCATGGCGGGAATGAACCACGGGCGACAGGCGAAAGACAGGAAGGAATTTTGCGCTATTTACGCGACCCGCCGCGCCTCCCGCGTCCTTGCATTTCCTCAGGCCATGGGGAGACTCGCCGCATGCTCAAGAAACAGCGCGCCGACCATGTGCGGCACCGGCTCCAGGAACTCTATCCGGAAACGCCCGTGCCGCTGGATCATCAGGACCCCTACACGCTGCTCATCGCCGTCCTGCTGTCCGCGCAATGCACCGATATCCGTGTCAATCTGGTCACACCCGCGCTGTTCAAGCTCGCCGACAATCCCCGCGCCATGATGCGGGTGCCAGTTGCGAAAATCCAAGCGATTATCCGGCCGTGCGGGCTCTCGCCGAAAAAATCAGCGGCCATTTCCGAGCTTTCGAAAATCCTCGTCGAGCAACACGGCGGTGAAGTTCCGCAGGATTTCGAAGCGCTCGAAGCGCTGCCCGGTGTGGGGCATAAAACGGCGTCTGTCGTGATGGCGCAGGCGTTCGGCGTGCCGGCCTTCCCGGTGGACACGCACATCCACCGCCTCGCGACCCGCTGGAAACTCACGTCCGGAAAAAATGTCGTCCAGACGGAGCGGGATTTGAAAAAACTTTTTCCGCGTGAGTCGTGGAATCGGCTGCACCTGCAAATCATTTTCTACGGCCGCGAGTATTGCTCCGCCCGCGGCTGCAATGGGAAAACCTGCATGCTGTGCCGCGAGTTGTTCCGAACATCATGATTCTTCCATCAGATTTCTGTTTCTGCCTCTGCGCAGACATCTTCCAGCCTGATGGACAGCGCCCCGCACCACCGTCTGAAAGTGAGCAATGTCGGCTGGTTGTCCGATCTCTCCGAATTTGCGAGATATCCAAACGAAATCCCCGTGGCTGCTCCAAGTTGTCTGAAGCTCATATTTTGGGAAAGTCGTTCCCGCTTGAGGATGGACTTTATCCGGCGCACATAAGCCATGTCTTCATCCCAGTGGGTTTCCCCATGGATTTTTGAAGAGTCAGCACCAGCCCGAGACATCCCTCGACCCTGTCGAAATCACTTGGTCCGACCGAGTGATTTCCTGCTTGTGCTTTATGAAGCACGACGATACTCGTGAGCACAAAGACCGCGAAGAGCAAAGTCTTAACACAGACCATTACAACTCAAATCCCTCTATGAGACTATCAAACGTCGTTCTGCCACTCTGTTTATTTTGTTCAGAAGCTTCCGTCTCCGCTGAAGTGGCCGACCCGCAAATGGTGATGGATTCAACCGGCTCTGCCATGCGTCTCAGTACCTACATCCCCCACACTCTTGAAGTCCCTGACTTCGTCCCACCCGCGCCCCCGGTGGAAAAGAAAGTACCTGCCATGCGGGTGGATTCAGCCGTTACCGTTCCCACGAAGAGCGCAAGGACGATGACCATTCTCCGGGGCGAAGCTTCCGACTTGCCCGATTTGCCGCCTCCGGTCGTTTCCGAACCGCACGTGGCGCGGGAATTGACTCCTGAAGAAATCGAACAAGCCAAAATCTGGCGCAGGCGCCAACTCAACTTCGGAGCCACCATTTACGATCAGCAATTCAGCAAAGTCCACTGGCAGCATCCCGACACCGGCGAGTCTTACGAAGCGCTTTGCGGCTTCGACGTGGGATTGCTCGCAGGAACCGGCGGATTCATCCACAAAGGCGAATCCTACACCCTGATGTTGATGCATTCCACCTGCGACACTTCACGGTTCACCAAGATTTCCAAAAAGTGGCTGCCGGATTTCTCCGCAGTCTCGGTGGATTCCATCGTTGTCACCAAGGGAAACCCCGACGATCCAGTCGGCATGACCCCCATCACCGTGGTCCGTGACGTCATCGCCAGCGAAAAATCCCGGCTCGTTCCCTATCAGGCTGCCCGCCTGAAGCATCAGCAGGCATCCGCCGAGTGGCACAAAGCAAATCCCGTCCTACCGCGTGACGAGACGTTCTGGTTCAAGCCTCACCGGGGCAGCCGCTATCTCATCCATCCACGGCCAGAAGCCTCTACCCGCTAGTCCTTCCCCCCCCTCAGCGACCATGAAACACTTTCTAGCACTTCTACTGCTTGCCCCGGTCCTTCCACTCACCGCCCAGCAAACCGGAATCGAGCAATCCTCCGAACTCCTCGTCGTCCCCGCAGGTGACAAGTTCCTGCACTGGTATGGCCACGCGGACCGCAGCTACTTCCTCCAAGTGTCCGATGCGAACAACCCGCTCGCCAAATGGTTCTGGGCCCCCGTCATCGAGGGAGGCAACAACGAGGAAATCAGCTACGAAGTCGATGGCACCGCCAGCAAAGGCTTCTTCCGGCTCCTCCACACCACCCTGCCACAACCGCCGGGCGTCACTCTGGAAGAATGGGATGCCGATGACGACCGCCTCCACAACTGGGAGGAAATCACCGCCCATGGCTCGAATCCTCTGAAATCTGATACCGACGACGACGGATTGCCCGACGATTGGGAAATCGCCCATGGCCTCAACGTGCTAGACGATGGCACCGAAGATCCAGACCGGGGTCCCGATGCACCATTCGGATCACCGTCCAGCGGTTCACGGAGCGCATCCGCCTTCGCCGCTCCACAACCTACTGTCACCAACTCCCAGGCATTCGCGGCGGGTGTGAAGGCAGTTCCCGGCGCGAAGTTGACGGACAAGGACGGCGATCTCATTCCCGATGCGGAAGACGCGGACCCATTGTCGCTTGCGGTGAACTGGCGGAAAACGCCCAAGCCCGCTTACATCGCCATCCCGGTTCCAGG
>JBOFET010000511.1:0-3674 GCA_051648225.1 Luteolibacter sp. | reverse complement strand
TTCCTCACCGCACGTCTGCCGAAGTCGAAGCATTGAATCTTAAGCACGAAATTCGAAACGAAGATCATGGCACGAAGCGCGAAAGAGTTCACCGATGCACAAAAGGCTAAGATTTTTCGCCGCGACCGAGCCACTTGTTGCTTCTCCGGGGCCAATCTTTGGATTCTAGATTCACCCTTTCATGGCTGGGAATCTGACTGGACGGACCATGAGCTGCCGACATCACGCGGAGGCAAATCTGAAATCGAAAATGGCGTCTGCGCCTCTTTTACATTCAACTTTAAAAAGCGGAATAACTCGGCGGACAAAGCATATCTATTCAGAAACGGCATCCCAACTCCTCTATATTACCGACTGTTTGGGAGCCCTACGCCTATAACTAACGAACGACTCCAGCGACTTTCAAAACTTGAAGAGGCCGACTGGTATTTCAACAGAGCCATCACATGGACCCTTCATGCCTTGGACCATCTCTGTTGGTCTTCCGAATGGGAGGAACTCCCAGTTCGGGACGACAAGTATTGGTTCAAAGCCGCTTTCAAAAAAATGCAGGCTTTTCAAAAAAACTGCCAATCAATTCAGAAACGTGGACTCCTAGACAATCCTAGCGAAATCCAGATCCAGTTGATTACCCTACAAGAGAGCAATTCGGTCGAAGACTTCACGAACCGAGCATTGAAACTGCTACCAACTTACAGCACGAACAGCAAGATTTGGGACGAATACTTCCATCCCGAAAACTACGAGGACGATGTCGCAAGGCATGACACATGGCGGCGAGAAGCTTTCAATAAAGCGTGCAAAGCAGAAGACAACCTCGACCCTAGAACATTCGCCTGCATTCAAGCTGACTACAACTTTCGTTGTCTTAGCTAATCTCCGCACTCTTCTCTCCCACCTCAGCTCCGCGTTTCGATGCTTTTTCTCAATCCACTCCTGCTCTGGGGCCTACTCGCCGCCGCGATCCCCATTGCGATCCACCTCATCAACCGCCGCCGCCACAAGACGATCCAGTGGGCGGCGATGCAGTTTCTGCTCAAGGCGACCCGCGAATCACGCGGTAAGAAAAAGCTCCGTCACATTCTCATTCTCACCTGCCGTGCGCTCGCCATCGCCGCCCTCGCCTTCGCGGCGGCCCGGCCTATCGTTTCCGGCCTCATCGGCTGGGGCGGCGGCTCTATCGACACGGTCGTGCTCCTGTTGGACCGCTCGGCTTCGATGGAATCGAAACCCGGCGACGGTCTCAGCCCGCGCCGCCAGATCGTCCTGGAAAAAGTCCGTGACGCCATGGCCGACATCGGCGCGTCACGGCTCGTCCTCATCGACAGCGCCAGTGGAAATCCTCAGGAAATCCCCTCGCCTGACATCCTCGCGGACTTGGCTTCCACCGCTCCCACCGACACCGCCGCAGATTTCCCAACCCTCCTCTCACGCGCTGCCGAGTTTCTCGCCGACACCCGTGGCCGTTCCGAGGTCTGGCTCGCCTCCGACCTCCAATCCTCCAATTGGCACCCGGATGACGAGCGCTGGGCGGCCGCCCGCGCCAGCCTCGCCGCACTCCCGCAGAAGCCCGCGATCCGAGTCCTCTCTCTCACCGGTCCGACCGCGTCTAACACAGCCATCCGCCTGCTTGGCTCACGCCGCTCCGGTGACGAAATGCTGCTCGACATCGAAATCCTGCGCGCGGCCGACGCGCGTGGCACCGCGACCGTGCCGCTCACCACCCATCTCAATGGCACCCGCACGACGGAAATTCTCACGCTCCCAGGACAGTCCTTCCGATTCCAGAAGCGAGTCATTCTCCCGGATGCCAGTGCCACCGGCTCCGGCTGGCTTTCCATCCCGGCGGACGGAAATTCCCGCGACAACTCCACCTTCTTCGCCTATGGCCCGGCCCGGCCCATCAAGTCCGTCGTCATCGCGCCAGCGGGCGAAGCCGGCGACTACCTCGCCCTCGCCGCAGCACCTCCCGGATTCGGAAATCAAACCGCCCAGCGGATCGATCCGGCAAACGCCGCTTCTATTAACACCGGAGACCTCGCCGCCATCCTATGGGCCGCGCCGTTGCCGTCCGGACCCGCCTACGAGTTGGTCAACCGCTTCCTAACATCCGGCGGCCAGGTGATCTTTTTTCCTCCCGAAATTTCATCCGACGCTTCTTTTCTCGATTTGAAATGGTCTGGCGTTACGGAGGCTCCCGCCGGAAAATTTTATATCCTCAAGGATTGGAATCACAGCGACGGTCCGCTCCGCGACGGTATCGATGGCACACCCATCCCCGCCGAGCGTCTGCGGGCTATCCGCCGCCAGATTCCGCAAGGTGACGCCACCCCACTCGCCCGTTGGGAGGATGGCGAGCCGTTCCTCACTCGCCGCATCGTGGACCACGGCACCGCCTGGTTTGTCGGCTCACTGCCAGACTACTCCTGGTCCAATCTCGGCGATGCGGATGTGCTGCTTCCCACCGTCCAGCGCGTCATTTCCGAAGGTGCCGACCGCTTCGACGCCTCCTATCTAACCACCGTCGGTAGCGAGACGGCGCAGCCCTTGCCCGGGGAAACCCGCACCCGCATCGACGACTATGGCACTCCGGATCCGGCCAATATCGCCCACGAAGCCGGTATTTTCCGGCTCGGCGAGCGGCTGTTAGCCCTCAACCGTCCCGCCCAGGAGGACCATCCGGAAGTCCTCACCCGCGAGCAGCTGGACCAGGCACTCGCGGGCACCAAGTTCACCCTGCTCGACCAAGCCGGCCAAGCCTCCGACCCATCACTCTCCCGGGACGTCTGGCGCGCGTTTCTCATCGCGGTGCTGTTTTTCCTCATTTCGGAAGCCTTGCTTTGTCTCCCGAAAAGGACTCACCCCCAGGTTTTGCCGAAGAAAGCCACCGCTTGATCCACTGAGACCGGTCGCCTAGGATCTATCAGACATATCCCATCCCTTGCTCCACTTTTCTCCAACTCCCCTGACCCTTTGGATCGGCATCATCGCCTTGATCCTCGTCGGCGTGCTTTCCGTGGTTTCGTGGAAACGCAGCCCGCACCCGAGGCGCACCGCAGCGCTCGAGTGCCTCCGGTTTCTATCCACCCTCGTCGTCGTGTTGCTGCTCTGGCAGCCCGAGTGGCTGACCACCCTCCACCCGGACACCAAGCCACAGATCGCGGTGTTGTGGGACGATTCGAAATCGATGTCCACCATCGACGCGGCACTTCCTCCCGAGCTGTCTAACAAAGCAGGAATCGTTTCCCGCGCCGAGTGGGTGCGCAAAGCCCTCGCCTCCGATTTGTGGAAACCTCTCGAAGCAAATGGAGCTAACGAAATCATCGCCCAATCCTTCTCGACCCCATCCACTGAAAACGGAGCCACCTCCGGCACCGACCTCGATACTCCGCTCAACGAGCTGCTGACCCGGCAGAGCAACCTTCGCGCCGTGGTGCTGCTCAGTGACGGCGACTACAACCTCGGCCAGCCGCCCGTCGCCGCCGCCCAGAAACTCCGTCTTCGTGGCGTCCCGCTTTTTCCCATCCCGGTCGGCAGCAAGGTCCGCCTGCCCGATCTCGATCTTCTATCCGTCACCGCACCCACCTACGGCATCGTCGGTGAAAACGTGCAGATCCCCTTTACCATCCGCTCGTCGCTCGACCGTCAGGTCCGCATCATCGTCCGCCTCCGTG
>JBOFET010000510.1:0-1371 GCA_051648225.1 Luteolibacter sp. | reverse complement strand
CTCAAGGACTGGCATCCGGACATTGAAGACTTCATCGAGGCCAAAACCATCGAGGAGAAAAAAGCTTGGGCACTCATCGAGCAAGGATACGACGGCAGCTACAACGGCGACGCCTACGGCTCGGTGATGTTTCAAAATGAAAACCTAACGGTCCGTGTCAGCGACGAGTTCATGCAGGCTGCCGCTGATGGCGCGGACTGGTGGACACGCCGGGTTTCTGATGGAGAGCCGTGCGAAAAGAAAAATGCCCACGAGCTGCTCAGGAAAATCGCGTTGGGCACTTGGACCTGTGGCGATCCTGGCATGCAATTCGACTCGACCATCCACACGTGGCACACCTGCAAGGGCAGCGGTCGCCAACACTCGACCAACCCCTGCTCCGAATATCTTTTCCTCAACGACACCGCCTGCAACCTCGCGTCGCTCAACCTCGTGCGTTTCCAACAGAAGGACGGCACCTTCGACACCGACCGCTTCCAATCCGCCATCCGCCTCTTCCTCGTCGCCCAGGAAATCCTCGTGGACCGCGCCAGCTACCCCACCCAGGCCATCGCGGAAAACTCCCACTCCTTCCGCACGCTTGGCCTTGGCTACGCCAATCTCGGCGCGCTCATCATGAGCCGCGGCCTCGGCTACGACAGCGACGAGGGACGCGCACTCGCCTCCGGCATCACCGCGCTCATGACCGGCTACGCCTATCAGGTCAGTGCGGAAATGGCCGCTAAACTCGGTCCGTTCCCATCCTATCATGACGCCCGCTATGGCGAGGTGACCGATCCACCGGCCGCTTCCAACGCGCCATCCATGCTCGAAGTCATCGAGCACCACCGCACCAAAGCCGGGGAAATCAAGCCAAGCGGCGATTGCACGGCAATCATCAAGACCGCCCGCACTGCGTGGGACCAAGCTCTGTTAGCAGGACGGACACACGGCTATCGAAACGCCCAGGTCACCGTGCTTGCGCCCACCGGCACCATCGGATTTCTCATGGACTGCGATACCACCGGCATCGAGCCGGACATCGCCCTCGTAAAATACAAACTGCTCGCCGGCGGTGGCATGTTGAAAATCGTCAACCGCACCGTGCCACCCGCACTTGTTCGGTTAGGCTATCCGGTCGATGAGGTCGCCGCCATTCTCAGCCATATCGAGAAGTATGACACCATCGAGGACGTCACCGATCCTGACACCGGCGAGTCAGTCGCCAGCGGCCTGAAGGCGGCGCACCTGCCGATTTTCGACTGCGCCTTCAAGCCCTACAACGGCACCCGCAGCCTTCACTACCGCGGCCATCTGATGATGATGGCCGCCGCACAGCCCTTCCTCAGCGGCGCAATTTCCAAAACCGTCAATCTTCCGGAAAACGCCACC
>JBOFET010000509.1:0-4989 GCA_051648225.1 Luteolibacter sp. | reverse complement strand
ACGGGGTTTACGTCCCCGTCGGCGAGTTTGACACGAGCAAGCTCCCGCCCGAGCTCGTCACCAAAATCTGGGTCTGCGATGATGACGCCAACGAACTCGCCATGGGCGACGACGTGGCAGTTCTGAAGCTCCAGCTCGCCGACCGCATGCGCGTGCGCTTCGAAGCCGCGGCGAATGCTGATGTCGAGCGCCGGGGCATCAGCTCGTGGGATGGGGAAAGCCTGCCGGAACTCGTGATGACTCCCGGCGGCGCGGCGTATCCGGCGTTGGTGGACGAGGGAGCCAGCGTCGGCGTCCGTGCCTTCACTTGCGCCGCCGAGGCTGCGGAATCCCATCGTGCGGGTGGCGCTCGCTTGCTGTGGTTAGCCCATGCCGACCAAGTCGCCTATTTAAAGAAGAAATTCCCGCTCGGCTTAATGGCCAAGGTCGAGTTGCCGCGTCTCGGTCCCGGCGGCACCTCGCTGGACACGCTCATCCTGCTTGCGGCGGAGGGAGCTGCGAGAGGCGTATTTCCGAGATCGCCCGATGAGTTTTCCGCGCTCAAGGAACGGGCGAGGGGGAATTGGTATGAAGCCGCGGCGGTCATTGGAAAAGCGTGCGATGAGATCTTTGAAATCCTGCCAGACATCCAGCGCTGGATCGCCGCTCACCGGGAGGACCGGAACCTCGGCGAGATCGCGGAAGACCTCGAAGAACAACTCACGTGGCTCTTCCGCAAGGATTTCGCCTGGCATGCGGGCTATGCCGGCTTGCGCGACTACCCGCGCCGGCTGCGGGCGATCCGCTCGCGGTTAGGTCGTATTTCCTCACTGCCCATCGTGAAGGATTTGGAAAAAATGCAGCGCCTCCACCGGCTTTGGCAGCCGTGGTTCCAGCGCTGGTCCGCCAAGCCGGAAGATCCGCGCACTTGGCCGCACGGCTGGGCACTGGAGGAATACCGCGTGTCGCTCTTCGCCCCGGACATCCCGTTGTTAGGCAAGGTTTCTGAGAAGCGGATCGAGGAGATGATCTCCGGCGATCTTTCCCGGACGTGAAATCCTGAGACTGCGTTAGAAGTTGGTTCGCTCCTACGGTCGCGTTTAGCATCCGCTTCATGAAACAGCTCCTCGTCACCGGATCTTCGGGCCTTGTTGGCTCTGAAGTCTGCATGCACTTCGCCTCTCTCGGGTGGGAAATCCATGGGGTGGACAACAACCAGCGCGCCGTTTTCTTCGGACCGCAGGGGGATACCCGTTGGAATCAAAGCCGGCTTACCAGGCTGCTAGGCGGCTCCTTCCACCACCACGAACTTGATATCCGGAGCCGCCATGACGTGCTCGACTTGTTAGCCAAGCTCAAGCCGGACGCCATCGTCCACACCGCCGCGCAACCCTCGCACGACCGGGCCGCTGCCATCCCCTTCGATGACTTCGATACCAATGCAGTCGGCACGCTCAACCTGCTCGAAGCCGCCCGCCAGGCCTGCCCGGAGTCGCCCTTCGTCCACCTGTCCACCAACAAGGTTTACGGCGACCGGCCTAACACCATCGCTCTAGCGGAATTGGAGTCCCGTTGGGAGTATGCCGATCCCGACTATGCCGACGGGATTTCCGAAGATTTCCCGATCGACCAATCCAAGCACTCGCTTTTCGGGGCTTCCAAGTTAGCTGCGGACATCATGGTCCAGGAGTATGGCCGTTACTTCGGCATGCCGACTTGCTGCCTGCGCGGCGGCTGCCTGACGGGTCCGAATCACTCGGGAGTCGAGCTTCACGGTTTCCTTTCGTTTCTCGTCAAATGCAATCTCGAAGGCCGCGAATACAAAGTCTTCGGCTATCAGGGAAAGCAGGTCCGGGACAACATTCATTCTCACGATGTGGCCCGTTTGATCGAGGCATACATCGAATCTCCGCGCGTCGGTGAGGTCTATAACCTGGGAGGGGGTCGCGCCAACTCGTGCTCCATCCGGGAAGCCTTTTCCATTGCCGAAAGGTTCTCCGGCAGGAAGCAGGTCTTCCAATACGTGGATGAAAACCGGGCGGGTGATCACATTTGTTATATTTCAAACCTCGCCAAAATACGCGCCCATTATCCCGGCTGGGAGGTGACGATCTCGTTGGATGAAACGGTGAGGCAGATCGTGGAGGCCACCCGGGAGCGGATCTAGATATCGAAGGTGGAAGCCACGGGTTCATCACTCCGAGTGCCGGGCTGAAACAAGAAGTTGCGCCCGCAGCGAGGACGCTTCAAAGTCGGTGCGATGAAAAAGCTAACGATTGGATTTGTCGGAGTCGGGCGGATGGGCGCGAACATGGCGCGTCGCCTCGCGGATTTGGGTTATCCGGTGACCGCGATTTTCGACCCGCACGTGCCACTGGCCCAGTCGCTCGCGTTAGAAATCGGAGCGAAGGCGGTCTCGACTCTGCCGGAGGTCACCGCTGCCGCCGATGTCATTTTCACCGTGGTGACGGACGACGCGGCGATGGGGGAAATTCTCCAGGGTGATGAGTCCCTGCTCAAGGGCGCGGCGGGCAAGGTATTCATCCACTGCGCCACCCTCAGCCCCGCCGCGCAGGAAGCGGCGGCGGAGGCGGCATTGGCGGTGGGCGCGGCGACTCTGGCGGCGAGCATGGCGTCCAGCATCCCGCAGGCACGGCAGGGCACGCTCTATCTGATGGTCGGTGGGGATGAAGCGGTGTTCTTGCGGATGGAGCCGCTGCTCAAGGATCTTTCCTCTTCGCTGCGCTACGTCGGCCCGGTCGGGCACGCGGCGAAAATCAAGGCGCTGGTGAACATGGTGATGAACATCAACACTGCGGGTCTGGCAGAGGGCCTTGGGCTGGGTGCTGCCATGGGAATCGATCTTCACCTGCTCAAGGAAATTTTCTCCCAGACCGGGGCGAACTCCCGCGTGCTCGAAACGGATGGGGACGACATGAACACCCGCGAGCATGACTGTTATTTCTCCGCCGCGCATGCCGCCAAGGACAGCGGCATCGCCAATGCCATGGCGGAATCCGCAGGCGTGGGCGTCCCGCTGTCGGAGGCCACCGAGGCGCAATACCGGAAATTGATCGACCACGGGCTGGGAGAGCTGGATAAGTCCGGCGTCGCCGAGCTGACCTTTCCGGGACGAATCAACTTCCAACACCCTGCATGACATGATGACAGAAGCCGAAATCCGCAACCGCGCGGGAGAAGCCATCGACTACACCTTCCACCCCGGTTCCCGAGCGGACGTGCTGGTGATCCTGGGCCACGGGCTGACGGGGGACAAAGACCGCCCGCTGCTGGTGGCTCTGGCTAACGGACTAGCGGAAATCGGCTGGCCTTGCCTGAGGATTTCCTACACGGGGAACGGCGCTTCCGAGGGAGCCTTCGAAGAGAGCTGTCTCACCAAGAACGTCGGAGATCTCCAGGCGGTGCTCGAAATGGTGCCGGATGACACCCAGGCCGTTTACGCCGGACACAGCATGGGCGGTGCGGCGGGAGTGCTCGCCGCCGCGAGGGACATCCGCATTTCTGGTCTGGTTTCGCTGGCGGGCATGACTCGTACGGCGGAGTTCGTGCAGCGCGAGTTCGGCGAGGTCACTCCGGGTGAGGGATGCATGTGGGAAGATGAGGATTTCCCGCTTTCGAGGAAATTTGTCGATGACCTGACCCACATCGGGGACACGCTGTCCGCAGCGGAGGCGGTGACCCAGCCGTGGTTGCTGGTGCATGGCGATGCCGACGATTTGGTCCCGGTGCAAGACGGGCGGGATGCCTATGAGGCGGCCACGTGTCAGAAAGAGTGGCTCGAAATCGCCGGCGGCGGGCACTCGTTTGATGAATCGAGCTACCCGCAAATCATCAGCACGATCAACCGGTGGCTCACCAACCATTTCGGCTGAGCCATGCGGATCGACATCGTCACGTTGTTCCCCGAGATCGCCATGGGTCCGTTGAGTGAATCGATCATTCAGCGCGCGCGAGCGGCGGGACTGGTGGAGGTGGTGGCCCATCCCTTGCGCGACTGGTCGGAGGACAGGCACCGGCGGGTGGACGACTCGCTGTGCGGGGGAGGGCAGGGGATGTTGCTGAAGCCGGAGCCGCTCTTCGCCGCTGTGGCGGCACTGCGGCGTCCGGACACGCGGGTGATTTTGATGACGCCGCAGGGTCGGCCGTTCAAGCAGGCGGTGGCCCGCGAGTTGTCGGCTGCCGGGCACCTGCTGGTCTTGTGCGGTCACTATGAAGGAGTGGACCACCGGGTGGTGGAGGCCTTGGTGGACGAGGAAATTTCCATTGGCGACTATATCCTCACCAATGGGGCGCTGGCCGCCGCCGTGCTTTGCGACGCGGTCATCCGGCTGCTGCCGGGTGCGCTGGGCGACGAGCGCTCGCCGGAGGACGAGTCGTTTTCCGACCCGCACCGGCTGGAAGCACCGGCCTACACGCGGCCGATTGATTTCCAAGGAATGCGGGTGCCGGACGTCCTGATTTCGGGAAACCATGGAAAAATCCACGCGTGGAAGGAGACCCAGGCACTTGCGCGCACCCGGCAAAACCGCCCGGACCTTCTGAATGTCCAGCCGGGTCACGACGAAAGTTGAAGCATTTGGAGAATTTCATTTTCCGTGGTGAAATTCGTGCCAGTCTCGACCCGTGAAAACCAGCATCGAACCGGAAGCCAAGCCCTTGAAGGATGATCGCCCTCGGGTGGAGCCGGCGACGATCGAGGACCTTCCGGCGCTGACGGAGCTGGTGATGAATTTGTTCGCCCTGTCCGGAGACTTTTCACCGGACCGCGCCGTGCAGGAGCGCGGCTTGCAGTTGATCCTCGAACAACCAAACCGCGGTCGCATCTTCGTCATCCGCAATCAGGACCGGATTTTCGGCATGGTGAACTTGCTGTTCACGATTTCCACCGCCCGTGGCGGATTTGTGATTCTGATGGAGGATGTGGTGATCCACCCGGACCACCGGGGTCAGGGCTACGGGACGATGCTGTTGGACTATGTGTCGGAGTTC
>JBOFET010000508.1:0-8134 GCA_051648225.1 Luteolibacter sp. | reverse complement strand
CGGTGATGCGCGGTGGTGACGGCGGCACCTGCGAGAAGGAGTTCGAGGTTGTAGGTGGCGTTCGCCACGTTGGCGTATTTCTGGGCGATCGTCTCGCCCTGCTCGGTCATACGGAAGCCACCACTCATCGCGCCGTGCGGGAGGGCAGCCATGAACCAGTGGGTGGGACCTGCGCCGCGGGAAATGGTGCCGCCACGGCCGTGGAAGAAACAAAGCTTCACACCGCTTTCCCGGCCGACCGTGGTGAGTGCGGTCTGGGCGCGATGGAGGGCGAACTGTGCGGCAAGGATGCCGCAGTCTTTGTTGGAATCCGAGTAGCCGAGCATGACCTGCTGTTCGGGAAATTTTACGGCGGAGCGCCGGGTGAGCGGATGCTCTAGGTAGCTCCTGAGAATGCCGGGCGAGCGGTCGAGGTCGTCCATGGTCTCGAACAACGGCACGACTTGCAGCGGGCAGACGAGGCCCTCCGGCGTGAGTTCCATCAGCCCGGCCTCGCGGGCTAGCAGATAGACGCCGAGCAGATCGGAGAGCTGGCGGGTCATTGAGACGATGAGCGAGCCAAGGCCAGGAGATCCCCAGTGCTTGCGATGGCGCACGAGGACGCGGTAGGTGTCGAGCACGTTGTCCGCCTGCTCGCCGATGCGGAGGTCATCGTGGAGGAAAGGGCGGGTGGATTTGAGTTCGGTGTTGAGGAACGCGAGGCGTTTTTCCTCGGGCCAGGAGCCGTAGTTTTCGCCATCGGCCACTCCGGCGGCGGTGAGTAACTGGCTGATTGCCTGATCATGGAATTCCGAGTTCTGCCGGACATCGAGCGTGGCGAGGTGGAAGCCGAACATTTCCAGCTTGTGCTTCAACGGGCGGAAGGCGGCTTCCTCGAGCATGTGGCAGCCGGACGCAGCGAGTGTGCTGGAGAGTAGATTCAAGTCATCGACGAGGCAGGAGGGATTTCGATAACCGGGCTTGCCCTTGATCTGCTCGCGGAGGCGCAGTGCCATGAGCGTGGCGAGTTGGCGCCAGGGTTCCTCTTGGTGGCGATCAAGGATTTCGCGGACGCTTTCGGGTGCGTCCACGGTTTTCGCAAGGTAGTCGATGCGAGCCTGGAGTTCCTCGGGGACGGGCGTGAGGTAGCGGGAAAGGGTGAGTTGCGCGGAGAGGGCGAGCAGCTCGCGCTCGAGGAGCTTGAAAGCCGAGTGACGGAGTTCTGTCAGAGTGCTTTCCGTGACGGTAGGCGTCACCAGCGGGTGGCCGTCGCGGTCGCCGCCGATCCAGGTGCCGAAGATTAGGCGCGGAATGTTTCCGGCGGAGCGGAGCAAATCGAGCGGCAAGCCGGCGTCGCGCCATGCCTCGGTGAAATGCAGGTCGAGGCGATTGATAGCAGATGGGAAAAGATCTCGCAGGTAGTGGGTGGCGTTGCGCAACTCGCTGGTGATATCCGGACGGACGAGGTGGATTTCCGCCGTGCGCCAGAGGGTTTCGAGGCTGGTGACGACCCGTTCGCGGATGCGGCGGCGTTCGCGCTTGGTGTATTTTGGGAACTCGTTCCGGACCATTTCCTCGTAGAGTGCACGGTGGCGTTCGCGGATGCTAGAGCGCTTTGCCTCGGTTGGGTGGGCGGTGAGCACGGGCTCGACCTGCACATCTTGGAGAACTGCGAGGATTTGCTCCGGTGTTAGACCGATGGCGCGGAGATCGCGCAACGCCTGCGGCCACAAGCCGCGGATGGATTCCGCGCCAAGCGCTTTTTCCCGCTCGCGGCGGATTTCAGCGGCCACGCGCTCTTCGACCATATTGAGGAGCTGGAACCCGATCGAGTAAAGCTGTGGCAGGCCCTCGGGCGCGGCACCGATTTTCGGTTCGCGACCCGACCAGGGTAGAAAGGGGAGAAGCTCCTTCTCGCCGGTGCTAACGAGAGCGTCCTCCAGGCAACCGAGCAGGTATTGCAGGCGTTCGTCGATTAGGTCGAATCCTTCCAGCCGGAGCTGTTCACGTATTGGGTTACTGGCGGGGTCTGTCATGCGCGGCGGCACTTAAGCATGATCCGGGCCGAAACGGGAAGGGGATTGGCGAAGAAGTTGACGTTAGTTATGACTACACAACCGCTCCGACTCCCACAAAATCCCAGACAAATTGTAGGTTTTATCTTGCCGGATTAAATTGGCGTGATAGAGAAGGCTATGAGCAGCAGGCGTTGGTTGTCCCCTTGGAAAGATTCGTTGGAAAAACCGGCGATTTACCACTGCATTTCCCGCGTGGTGGATCGGCGCTTTGTGTTCGAGAATGCGGAGCGGGAGCATTTCCGGATCTTCATGCGGATGCAGGAGAATTTTTCAGGCTGCCGGGTGTTGTCCTATTGCATCATGTCCAATCATTTTCACCTCTTGCTGGAGGTTCCACCGATGCCGGAGGGTGGGATTTCGGACGAGGAGCTGTTGAAGCGCCTTTCGGCAACGAGTTCCGAGGCGTGCGTGGCGGTAGTGGCTAAGGAGCTTGCGGAAGCGCGGGCGGAGGGACGGGACGAGTGGGTGGCAGAGATCCACGCTCGTTTCACCTACCGGATGCACGATCTCTCGGAATTCATGAAGACGTTGCTGCAACGGTTCACCCGGTGGTTCAACCGGACGCACCAACGCAGCGGCACGTTGTGGGAAGAGCGATACAGGAGCGTGATCGTGGAAAGCGGGGTGGCGGCACGGACGATGGCAGCTTACATCGACCTGAATCCGGTGCGGGCCGGGATGATCTCTGATCCAGCGGAGTATCGTTGGAGCAGTTACGGCGAGGCGGTCGGCGGTGGGCCGAAGGGAAATGGGAAAAAGGCGCGTGAAGGACTGGTCCGTGCGTGCATGAGTGATTCCGGCATAGCCTTCGAGGCGGAGAGGTGGCGGGAGGTCTCACGGATTTACCGACGGGCGATGGGGTTCGCGCTGGAAAGGAGGAACGGCAGGGCGGTGGTGGCGAAGGGAGTGGTTCGCCGGGTGATGAATGCGGCGGAGGCTGTGGAGGCGGAGGAAAACGGGACGGCTTTGCCAGATTTAAAACTGGCGGCGATGCTGCGCTGCCGGGTGAGGTATTTCACGGACGGTGCGGTGATCGGAAGCAAGGCATTCGTCAATGAGGCGTTTACGGCAGCGCGGGAACGATTTACCAAGCATCGGAAAGACGGAGCCCGGAGGATGAAAGGGAATGGAACGGCGGCAGCCGGAGTGTTGTGGAGTCTCCGAGACTTGCGGGTGAAACTCGGGTGAAATGTCAGTGCTCCAGGACTTGATAGATCAAACGAAATCCTGGCGCGGGTTGTCGCGACTGATCGAAAACAACGTTTTCGAAAAATGGCACTCCGCGACGGGCGGACGGATCATTTCTCGCTGCGGCGGTCGCTGGGTTTTTTCCGAGCACGCTGGGGCTTCGGAGCAAGGGACTTCGTCGCTTTCTTCACCTCCATTTCGCGGGTGCGTTTCCGCCAGTCTCGGCGGGGTACTTTTTCCCCGGGGAGTGGCGGCGGGGTGGGGGCGTGATAGTCGAAGCCGGGCAGCCGCTTCCGGTCGAGCCGCTGGCCGATGAACATCTCGAGAATATCTAGCAGGTTGAGATCGCCCTTGGGCACGAAGCTGATCGCCTCGCCCTGCGCCTCCGCCCTACCCGTGCGGCCGATGCGGTGCACGTAGTCTTCGGGATTGACGGGGAAATCGTAGTTTACCACGTGGCTGATTCCGTCGATGTCGATGCCGCGGGCGACGATGTCGGTGGCGACAAGCACTTGGACTTTTCCGTCTTTGAAATCCTGGAGTGCTTGGAGCCGTTGCTCCTGTGAGCGGCCCGAGTGGAGGCGGGCGACTTTGATCCCGGCGAGTTTGAGAAAGTTCGTGAGCAAGTTCGCCCCGTCTTTCATGCGGACGAAGACGAGCACCCGGACGAACGGTGGCTGGCGGACGAGTTCAAGAAGCAGCAGGTTTTTCAAATGCGCGGGCACTTCGTAAACGCACTGATTCACGGTGTCGGCCGGGTTCGAACGTTTTCCGACTTGGATCACTTTCGGCTGATAGAGGAAACGCCGCGCGAGGGATTCGATTTCCCGGGAAAGAGTGGCAGAAAACATCAGCGTCTGCCGCTGGCGTGGCAGGAGGGCGACGATTTTTTCGATATCTGGTAGAAATCCCATTTGGAGCATGCGGTCCGCCTCGTCGAGCACGAGCACTTCCAACAGGCCGAAATCGAGCTTCTGGCGGCCAATGAGATCGAGCAGCCGACCGGGCGTAGCAACGACTATGTCCACCCCCTTGTGCAGGGATTTGATCTGCGCCGCTTCCTCGACCCCGCCGAAAATCGCAGCCACGCGGATCGGCAGGCTTTGGCCGTAGTTCCGGATGTTTTCCATGATCTGCACCGCCAGCTCGCGGGTGGGGGCGAGGATGAGCGACTTGAGTCCGCGCGGCTGGCCCGCGCGATTCGAGTGGGCGAGGCGGTGGAGCATGGGCAGCACGAACGCGGCGGTTTTGCCCGTGCCTGTCTGGGCGATGGCGATCATATCCATGCCCAGCATCACCTTGGGAATGGCGGCCAGCTGCACCGGCGTCGGGCGGACGTAGCCTGCTTTTTCAATGGCGCGGAGGATCCTTGGTTCGAGTCCGAAGTTGCTGAACGGCATGGACAGAACCTAGACCGCCGGGAGGGATGATGGCACGGATTTAAATCCTGATGCGGTCGAAGGACAGGATTCAGACTCCCGTGGGTGGCCTGTATTCCGCTTGCCCGGGGGCGGCGGGTTGTTTACGGGACTGGCGCTGTCCCACTCCTGACTTTTCACCTTTTACCACTGCGAAAGACCACTTTTATGCCAATCACCCGTGCCCTTCTCTCCGTTTCCGATAAAACCGGCCTGGCGGATTTCGCCAGAGAACTCCACACCATGGGGGTGGAACTGCTTTCCACTGGCGGGACTTCCGCCGCGTTGCGTGAGGCGGGGTTGCCGGTCATTGATGTGTCCGATTTCACCGGTGCTCCGGAGCTTTTCGACGGTCGCCTGAAGACACTGCACCCGAAAGTCCACGGCGGGCTGCTCCAGCGGCGCGACGACCCGCAACACATCGCGCAGGCCAAGGCGAACGACATCCCGACCATCGACCTCGTGGTAGTGAATCTCTATCCGTTCGAGGAAACCGTGGCGAAATCCGACGTGACTCTCGAAGAAGCCATCGAAAAAATCGACATCGGCGGTCCATCCATGCTGCGCAGCGCGGCAAAAAACCACGCCAGCGTGACGGTCATCGTCGATCCCGCCGACTACTCACGGGTGATCGCGGAAATGAAAGAACACAAAGGAAACACCACCAAGGGCCTGCGCGAGCAGCTCGCGGTGAAGGTCTTCATGCGCACCTCGCAATACGACGCCGCCATCACCGACTACCTCGGCCAATGCCGGACCGGCACTTGTGCGAATTTCACCCTCAGCCTTCCGCTCGAACAGGAACTCCGCTACGGCGACAATCCGCACCAGAAGTGCGCACTTTATGGGACCTTCCGCGAGTTCTTCACCCAAGTGCAAGGCAAGGAACTCAGCTACACCAACATTCTCGACATCGAGGCGGCCTCGGACCTCATCCTGGATTTCGTCCGTCCCACGGTGGCCATCCTCAAGCACACCAACCCGTGCGGGGTCGGCCAGGACGACGAAGACCTCCGCGTCGCGTGGCAAAAAGCCTTCGAAACCGACCGCCAGGCGCCGTTCGGTGGCGTCATCGTCTGCAACCGTCCACTGACCTTGGAACTCGCGCGGGTGATTTCCGAAATTTTCACCGACGTGATCATCGCCCCTGAGTTCGAGAGCGACGCACGCGCCTTGCTCCAGAAGAAGAAAAACCTGCGGCTCATGAAAATGAACGACGCCTATCTATTGGAGAAGAAATCCGCCGTCATCCGTTCCTGCCCCGGCGGCATCATGGTGATGGACCGCGACCACAGCGCGCTCGGATTGGAAAATCTCGAATCCAAAGTCGTCACCAAACGTCCGCCGACGGAGGAGGAAATGCGTGCCATGCGCTTCGGCTGGCGGATCGTGAAACACGTCAAGTCTAACGCCATCGTTTACTCCAGCGCCGACCGCACGCTCGGCATCGGTGCGGGCCAGATGAGCCGCGTGGACTCCTCACGCATCGCGATTTGGAAGGCCAATGAAGCCGGACTCGATCTCAAGGGCAGCATCGTTGCCTCAGATGCGATGTTCCCGTTCGCCGATGGACTACAATCCGCGATCGATGCTGGCGCCACCGCGTGCATCCAGCCCGGCGGATCCATGCGCGATGAGGAAGTCATCGCCGCCGCGGATGCTGCGGGCATGGCCATGGTCTTCACCGGCCACCGGCATTTCAGGCATTGATTCAGGCTGGGTGCTGGAAAGCAAAAACCTTCGGGATCGTCGATCCGCGTCACTTATGAATGCGATCAGTCGATTGTTCCGGCCAAGTTTTTTCTACCAACTGGCAACAATAGAATTAGCCAGCAAACGCTGCTGATCGCTAAAACAAACCAAGGCGTGAGCCAGCCGAACTGCGTGTAGAAAGTAAGCTTGGACTCCCGTTTCATCAGGCCGGAAAGAGTTCCTTGTTGCAGTGCCGCCAGTCGAACATGCACTTGGCCGTGGGCATCGATCAATTGCGAGACCCCCGACGTCGCCACCACGAATATCCACCTTCCATTTTCGCAAGCGCGAATGCGAAACAACTCCGCATGCTGGTCATGCTGCCTCGCACTCCAGGATTCGGCATCCATCGTCGGGACCACAAATATTTCGGCACCCGCAGCAGTCATCCGGCGAACCACTCCTTCGTAATCACAGTCGAAGCAAATCGGGGTGCCGACCTTGCCATGGTTCGTCTGGATGGGCAGCGCCGTGGTCCCGGGAATACCGTCGTCGAAAAAATGAACGGGATGCACCTTGGTGTGTTCACCAAGGACACCCGTAGGATCGAGTGTGAGTGCGATGTTGCGCCAGATTTGGCCACCGTCGGGGCGATTCTGGGTGCCAAGCGTGAGTGTGATGTTGCGATCCCGGCAGAGGGATTTCACGGCCTCCCAATCGCGTTTGTTGGCGCGGAGGTCGAAAGGAACGGCGTATTCCGGCCAGACTACATGACGGATGGTGGGCGGCAGAGCGCGTGTCCCGGTGAGGTATGCATCGAATGACACACCCTCTAACTGGATGCCGGCGACACTCACTGCCGTGGGATCACCCGCCCCGAGATTCGGATGTCGGGGAAGAAAAATGCTGCTGATCAAAAGGACTCCCAGCGGAATCGCCGCGTACTTCCACCGTCGAGTGGCTATCAGCACGGCGGACAGTATGACGAGCAGACTGATTCCATACACGCCGATCCACGGTAAAAGCGTGTTAGGCCCGATCGCGAGTCCGGCAGTCATCCAAGGAAACTTGAGTGGAAACAACTCAGCTCTGATGAACTCCCAGCCACACCAGTTCAACATTGTGAAGATCGCAAATTTCCATCCTTTCACACTGCGTGAGATTGCCCGGCTTTGCATTTCCGCAAACAGAGCCGTGAACGCTGCGAGCACGCACCATAACACGACGACCATTGCGCCGAAGATATGGAACAGCCAAGAAACTCCCAACCCATAGGCTGCCATTCCGTGGAGAAATCCGATGGTGCGAGCCCGGGTTCCAGACTGCCCGCGTAGCGCCAGAAGCAGACCGACCAAGCTCGGAAACACCAGCCACCCCAAGCCAAGGGGCGGAAAAGCGAGCGCGTAAACCGAGCCAGAGGCGATTGCAAATCCGCATCGTGCCGCGTAACTCTTGTGCATCCCCATGGATGAATGATCAGGAGGGAAGCATCAAGTTCATTGTAGACACGATGACATGCAAAGAGACCCGCCGTGATGAGCGGATCACAAGACTTCCGCTCGGCATGGCAGCATATAAAAACCTCAGCCGCCATCGGACCATCAAGATGCTTGAAATTCACCGGGAAATCCCTTGCATGGTCACTACGGATTGCGTAGTAGTTCCGCTGCTTCGGTTGGTAAACCCCGAAGTCAAATTGTGATGAAAGCGAACCCCTATGCGATCATGCTGTGCGATCCGCAGCCAGCGGCGGCCGGTGCCAAATCCGGTAAGAAAACT
>JBOFET010000507.1:0-4488 GCA_051648225.1 Luteolibacter sp. | reverse complement strand
GGCACCCATGAACGAAGGAGTCACGGAGATTCCCTTGCCCGCGACGAAGGTCAGATTGACCGAAAGATGGTGCCCCTCCGCGCGCCAGCCCCAGCCCCTAGGATCACCGGGCGTGCCGAAGACGGCGAAGAAGTAGCGCCCGGCATCGCGCCTGACAGGGTCCTTGTCCAAGTCCGCGAGAATGCTTTCCAGGGACATGACCTGAGTGGCTTTCAATTTCCCTTCTTCGCTCAACGCGGAATCGAGGAGCTTCATCGCGGCCTCGCGTTGGGTGTCATTCATTTCCTTAAACAACAGCCCGGCGCGGTCGCGTGGCGTGTAGCGGAAGTTTTCGCGTTCTTCGTTGGTGAATGCCAGCGCGGCCTTGCTCTTCTGGGTGGGGTCCAGAGTGGAGAGGAAATTTTCAGCCGCAGCGACACTGGTGGCGACTGCGGGGCTTTCCTCGCCGAGCAAAGGCAAGCTAACAAGCAGGGTGAACAAAAGGATTTTCATGTGGGCATCAGGCAAGCAGGAAGCGAATCGACCGGCAAGTAGAGTCTCAGGCACGAAAAGAGTGCGGCAGTTCAATTGCGCAAAAGCACTAACTCCAAGTCAGGTGATGCCGCAGGGGAAAGCCGGAAGACCGCGTTCAAATCTCCCCAGTAGAGTAAAATTCGATTGTCCGTGTCTCTCCCGGTATCCTGGTAAAGCGGTAATTACTACGTTTTTCGTTAGTGAAACAGCGCGGACAACCTCTGGATCATCATAAGGCCTGACATGGAATATTTACGCACGACGACGATTCTCGGTGTTGAAAATTTCCCTTGCGCGTTCATAATGTTACTTTATTAGTTACATCAATGGCGATTAACAACCAGTTTTCGATCGCGGTGCACCTGATGGCCGGTCTCGGCTATTGCACTGAGACCGACCGGACATCGGCCCAGCTCGCCGCCAGCGTGAACACCAGCCCGAGTTTCATCCGCCGCACCTTGGCGAAATTGTCGAAGGCCGGACTCATCGAAACCTCAAAGGGGAAAAACGGATTCTGCCGACTCGCGAAAAAACCAACGAACATTTCCCTACTCGATATTTATCTCGCGGTCGAGGCGCCTAGGGCGTTTTCCATCCACCAGTACGATGTGACCAAACCCTGCCAGGTGAGTTGCCACATCAAGTCCGCGCTGGAAAAAGCTCTCAATAAAACCCAGAAGGGGATGGAGGAAAGCCTCGGGAAAATCACCCTCGGTCACCTTCTTTCCGACATCAAAAAGCACTGATTTTTTTACGAAATTTTGTTACTTAATAAGTTTCATTCAACAATCTCCCACCAAACCAATCGAACTAACATCATGAACACATCGCACAAACTCGCGGGCAAGACCGCACTCGTCACCGGAGCATCCAAAGGCATCGGAGCCTCCATCGCCATCCATCTCGCCGCCGAAGGTGCAGAGGTCATCGTCAACTATTCCTCCGACCAAGCCGGAGCCGACCTAACCGTCGCGGAAATCACCGCCGCCGGTGGCAAGGCCATCGCGGTGCAAGCCAATGTCGCCGTAGCGGCGGAAATCGAGCACCTCGTGGAGGAAAGCGTGAAAGCCTTCGGCAAAGTGGACATCCTGGTCAATAATGCGGGCGTCTATCAGTTCGCGCCGCTGGAGGAATCCACCCCTGAGCTCTTCCACCGGCAGTTCGACATCAACGTCCTTGGCCTGCTTCTAACGACAAAAGCCGCGGTCCGTCATTTCCCGGCGTCCGGCGGAGCGATCATCAACATCAGCTCCGTGGCCAGCACGCTCGGCATGGCTGGCGGTGCAGTCTATTGCGGCACCAAGGCTGCGGTCGATGCCATCACCCGTTCGCTGGCCAAGGAACTTGGCCCACGCGGCATCCGCATCAACTCGATCAACCCTGGAATGGTCGTCACGGAGGGCACCGCCACCGCCGGTATTGATGGCAGCGATTTCCAAAAATCTGTCATCGCCACCACTCCGTTAGGTCGTATCGGCATTCCAGCTGACATCGCGACAGCAGCCGTTTTCCTCGCGTCCGACGACTCGTCGTGGATCACCGGGGAAACCTTGTTCATCAGCGGCGGCTACCGGTGATTGCGTCTTTTTTCACGGAGCCATCTCTGCCCATCATGAAGAAACTGGACCAGAGACGATCACCTGATTGCCCAAGGCGTGGAAGGCGATGGCCACTGCGCTTCGGATGTCGGAGCAGCCGCCTGTGATGGGATGGTGTTGAAATCCTCGGCATGATGCGGATCTGTCGGCACCATCCACCTCATGCTTCGTAGGCAGACTGAACATCCGCGCTCCAATTTGAAGATAGCCACTCAGTTCTCGCTGACCTTGTATCGGAAAAATCCTTTTGGGCTGCTGGTTGGGGCGGTGAGGGAAAACGGGGTGGAAGGATTGCGGGGGATGCCGTCATTTCCCGGAGCATTCCAGGTCTGCCAGAGATTGAGATCGCTTGAGTGCTCGACGGTGACTTTACGCCCGGGGAGCGCGGGAAGAGGCATGGATGCCAGGCCGTTGGCGACGCTGAGGTTTGGAACGGGCGATGAGGCTCCGTTGAATGGATCGGTGAGGAACAGATATTCCTGGAGGTTGGACAGGGAGTCGCCGTCTGGATTCTGCTCCGGTGCGCCCTGTGGATGGCTGCCGAAGTGGAAGCTACGCCATTTGTCGTAGGACGTGAGGGCGTTGGCTTCCTGGGTGATCCAGTCGGCGAGCAATTGGTTGCCCTGCGTGTCGAGCACGTTCGATCCGAGCGGCGGCATGCGGGTGTAGCCATTCGCCGCGGCGGCGCGGCTGTGGAGGATGGAGGCGCTGACATTGCCGGGGATGACGAGCTTGTCTCCCGGGTGGAGCGGGGCATCGACGGATGGCTGGTTCACGATGCCGGTCTGGTCGAGCGTGAGGTGGTGGCGGCCGTTCCAGTTTCCACCCCCGCCTCCGCCGGGGCGGTGGCAGTAGGAGCAGTTCACATCGAGGTAGGAGCGGACGCGGGCTTCGAGCGAGTAGGCGGTTTCGTCCGGGCGGAGGTGGCGCGGGAGGTCGGCAGGCGGGCCGGGGATTTGATTCAGGTAGCCGTTTCCATCGAGTAGCGTGAGGAAATTCCCGGTCTGGCCGGCGAGGGTGCCGGAGCGGTTGAGCTGGCGGGTGTTGAAGGATAGCGCGTGGCCGGCGGTGGGGTTGTGGCAGGTCATGCACTCGCCGCGGCCGGGGAGGTGCCAGGTCTGCGAGGGCAGGGGAATGTCCGCGCCGTTAGGGCCGACGAGCGTGGCCTCGGTCTGCGGCTGGCCGTTGGTGATGTTGTTCCACTGATAGGTGACGCCGTAGGAGCCGGTGGCGTTTTTCACGAGGAAGCGGGTCTCGATGCGGCGCTTGGTGGCGGGGTTGCCGGGGGTGAGTTCGAGGTTGAAATGTTTCACCCAGACCATGCCGGTGGGAAAGGTCCACGGATCGGCGCGCGAGTAACCGACGAGGTCGGTGGGATTGTCGATGAGGAACCAGCGGGATTTCTCCGCGTTGTCGGACCAGAAGCGGAGGTTCACGTCGTAGAAGCGGGCACCGGGGTTTGGCGTGAGGTCGGTGAGATCGGCGAAGAAGCCGGTGGCGGAGAGGGTGGGTGGGAAGGTGGTGTCGTTCGCGGTCTGCACGAGGCGCAGGATGCGGCCGGTGCCCTGGCTGGTGCCGGTGTTGCCGCGGTCCAGCAGGAGGACGTCGCCATTGGATGGATCGGCGGCGAAGGAGACGATGGCCTGCTCGGTGGCGAGGCGCTCGATGACGTTGGGCGTGCCTCTTACAAGGCTCCAGACATTGCCGGACACATAGTCGGCGAAGATATATTTCCCGACGAGTGCGGGGATTTTTCCTCCCCGATAGACAATGCCGCCGGTGACGGACTGGCCCTCGAACGCGCTCCCGCCGTGGCCGTAGTCGTGAACCGGGGCCTTGAGCGTGGCGGCGGATTGGGCGGCGCCGTTGATGAGTTGTCCGGAGCGCGGACCTGCGGCGGTGCCTTCCCGCCATGCCCAGCCACCGTTGTCGCCGGCCTGGAAGATATTGATCTCCTCGCGGTCACCGCGGCCGACGTCGCCGAGCCAGAGTTCGTCGGTGACTGGGTCGAAACTGAACTGCCAGGGATTTCTAACGCCGGTGGCGAAGATCTCGCTGCGGACGTTGGCTGGATTGACGGGGCGGCCGTTGAAACTGGTGGCACCGACGTAGGGATTGCCCGCCGGGACGAGGAATCCGACGCCCGAGGTGCCGCTGCCGGGGATGTCGGAATCCGGATTCGGGGCGATGTTGTTGGGATTTTTGTCCACATCGATGCGGATGACCGACGACCACAGGTCCTTGTCGATATGCTGGGAGTTGTCGTAGCCGTCTTCCTGCGTGCCCTCGTCGCCGAAGCCGACGTAGAGATAACCTTCCGGCCCGAAGCGGCAGACGGAGATGTTATGGAATTGGCCTTCGTTGAAATGGTTGATCA
>JBOFET010000506.1:0-17974 GCA_051648225.1 Luteolibacter sp. | reverse complement strand
GCGACCTTGCCTGTCCTGCAGCGCTATTGGGATGACGCCGCAACGGTATTGCGCTTGGTGGGTCGAAGCTGGCTGCTCGATCAAGTAAACGCTTCGAACAAAACGGCGGAGTCATATTAATTTAGCGAATTGGTATGATCTGGTCAAGGCCTTCATAGTAACCGCCGAAGAATCCCACAACTTTCCACGCGACGAACGCGAGGATGAAGAAATACAGCACCTTCGGCACCATGACCGACATCGTCCTCGCGCTTGCGGCGGCATCCTGCTGAAACACCTTCGACCAGCCCGCGAGATCCTTGTCCAGCGTGCCGGCCTCCTCACCCGTCGAGTAAGAGCGGGCAAATGCTTTCGGAAAGGCGTCCTCCGCCATGAGAGGTGGACCCAGCGCACCGCCATCTTTCACCACCTTCGCCAACCGCGCACCTGCTCGCTGGATCATGCCGCTTTGGGCTGCGCCGGAGGACAGTTGTACGGTTTCTCGCATCGAGATGCCGGCAAGAAGGCAGGAATGATAGACCCGGCAGAACCGCGCCATCGCCAGATTTTTACGAGTCGTGCCGATCCATGGAACCCAGTTGATCAAGCGGTCGATGACGGCGTTTTCCGGAGCCGCTCTCAAGATCATCCGGACCGCCATCGCGGAGATGAACGCCACCGCATAAAGGATCAGCAGCGTCGTCATCAAGCTGCCGAGAATCTGTCCGAAGGTCATTGTACCTGCCATCAGCACAGCCGGGACGATGGCGATGATGACGCCGAGATGCAACACGATGAGCGGATAGATCATGCCCCTGACGAGGTCTCGTCGCACCGCTGCGAGCATGCCGAAGTAGTCGGCGAGGTGCTGGAAAGCAGGAGCGAGTTTGCCTCCCCGCTCGCCAGCACCGATGATGCAGCGCTCGAGTCCGGTGATGGAATTCCCGCCCCGCTCGAATGCTGTGGTGATGGATTCTCCGGCGTCCAGCCCTCGGTGCAGATTTTTCAGTAGTGCCACTTGAGACGCGGGAAGGCGGGTGTCGAGAAGCACTGCCGCCGCCCTGCGGATGTCGAATCCGGCACCCACCAGCTTGGCGATTTCCGCGTAGAACAGATGCTTGTGGGCTGGGCTGGGAGTCATGGAGTGCGTGGTCCGTAACTTTCCACCGGGTTTTCTCCAAGCTTCATTTCCGCCGGGATCGTTCGTTCCGACCCCCGACTCTGCTGAAATCCACTCGCCAATCGGCGCCCTCCGGTGACTAATCATGCTCATGGGTAGCCAAAAGAAATGGATGTTAGCGGGCCTGCTGATAATTCCGCTGTTGGGGAGTTGTGGGAAAAAGGAAGTGGATACTGCTTCCTCCGCCACGGAGGCGTTTGACACTCCTTGGTCCTGCGAGGAGCACTGGATGGTCGCCAATGTCGTGCGCGATCTGCAAGGCATGGCCGCCCTTGCCGGAGAAAAACCTGCGGAGGCTGCTGTCACTCCCGGCAAGGAGGATCGGGAGTATCTTGTAGGGGAGACCCGCCTGGTCATGGCTCCGTCGTGCTGGGATACAAGGAGCTACCTCCCGCTGCTAGAGACTTGGAAACCCGTCGCGCAGGCTTCCACTGAACCCGCACCGGATCTCCTGCACGATCTTCTCACTCCGACGGCGAAGATTATCCAGCAGGCAAATCTCTCGATTTCGAAAACTCTCAAAACCGCGCCGACAGACCCGCTGGCGCACGAACAGGCGGCGTTTCTCCTCGGCGTGTTTGGAATCCGGGAAAACGCCCGCCAGTTCAGCGATTTGCGACCCTTGCTCTGTCGCATGACCGCCCATCTCGCAGTTTCTGAAAAACTGCGCGCCGGAGCCAAGCCCTCACCCGTCGGCCAGTGGGCGCAGGTGCTTTACGACTACCACGCTGGCCGCCCTCGAGATTCCATCGAGCTCATTCAGTCCATCCCGGCCGAGGGAGATGCCGGACGCTGGAAACGCGTTGTCGAGCTCTTGATCACCGGCGATTGGCGGCGCACCGACGATCTCGCAGATCCCAGCCTGGCCGAGGCGATCGCCCATTCCCGCGCGCTCAAGCTGCACCGGGGAAATCCGGTGATGCTTGAGTTCGTCACCGGGCGCGAAGATCTCCAAGCCGTCCCCGAATGGTCTCGTCTGCTGGCAGGGATGGGCAAGAGCGTCGAGGAGGGTCACATCGCCAGAGAATCCGCTGTCGCCATGGAGTTTCTCGAGGTGGGGGAAATTTTCCGGACCGGAAAGGACCCGAAGCCGGACAAGCTCGCCAAGGCCCTCGCTCTCGAGAGTCCCGCCGCGCTGATCGGTAAGGATGGGACCCCGCGGGTTATCCCGGACGGGGAGTGGGCGGCTTACTTCCGCCGCCATTTTTTCGCCGCCTGTGCCGATGTCAGCTGGTTCACGATCCGTCAATGGGACTCGCCAGAGGCGGCGGCGGAGTGGGAAAAGACGACCCTTTCCTACTGCCGCAAGCTTCCCGGCCACGAGCTGGTCGAGCCGCTGTTAGCCACCAAGCCAGCCGACTTTCAATCCGACATGCGGGCGACCGCCAAGTTCATCCTCAGCTATCCCGAAAAGGTTCCGACCGCGCTGTGGTATGACTACCGCTTCCCGGCCCTTGGGGTCCAATCGGAGACAAGCTTGCCAGGGCAGACCTCATGGTTCCGTGAGCCATCTCCTCCCGGGACTGCTCATGATCCGACAAGGCGCATCCGCTTCGATGGGATCCAAGGCGACTGGATTGACAACATTCGCCCGCTTCACCAACTGGATCCATGGAACACGGAACTCTGTTACGAACTCGCTGAGAACTCCGGCAACAATCTCGCCAGCGTCGAAGCCGCTTGGGGCGGACTCCGTGAATACAGCGTCAGGCCACTCAGACAGATCCTCGAAGGACCAACGCTTACCGCCGACAAACGGATCGAGACGTTACAAATCTTCGCCACCCTGGATCCCAAGGAGGGTCTCCGCCTTGGTTCCGCGCTGGTCATCGCCGGTCGGCCGGAAGAAGCGATCAAAGCTTACGAAACCGCGTTTGAAGACGCCTCCGACCGCGTGGCCGTCGCCAATCGGTCGCTGTGGATGATTCACTACTACAAAAGCCGTGGCCAGGATGCCAAAGCCCGCGAAATCGCGGATCACAACGCGGAGGTCTATTCGAAATCAGGGCTGTTCTCCGCGCTCGTCCTCGCGGTTGCGGAAAAAGACTCCGCACGTGCCATGGGCTATGCCGAGGCCATCTCGGAACGCTATGGAGATGACACTTATCACGCGGCAGCAGCTTGGGGCGCAGGGCGTGACGAAAAGGCCTTGCGCAAAGTTTTCCCGGATGGCCTCCGCGAAGTGACCGTCGCGGATCTTGATCCCTCCCAACCTTTGAAAGGTGCGAGACTCAGCGAAAACAGCGTCACCGCCAATGCAGTCGGCCTCAAAGCGGGCGACGTGATTGTCGCGGTGGATGGAAAACGGGTCGAGACGTTCGGCCAGTATCTCCTGCTGATGAGCACCAAGCTCGACCCACACACCCGCATCATCTACCGGCGAGGCAAGCGGTTCGAGGAACTCGACTGTCAGATTCCCGATCTGCGCCTGGACGTGGACATGGCCAGCTACGGCGATTAGAGAGAGTTAGGCCGATTCCGGTTTCAACAGATACCCACCCACCCAGCCTTCCGCGCCGCTTTCATTGCGACACCAATGCCAGCCGTGGATCTGCCGCAGTGACTCGATGCGGTCGCCGCGCCGGATGGTGAGCACGGTGGGGTCGTAGCTTGTGATGGCGGCGAACCTGCCTTCGCCAAGAGGTTCGAGCATTTCCTCCGGGACATAGCCGTCGTTGCCATCGCGGTCGGTTGCCCACACCCAGCCCG
Source organism: Luteolibacter sp. (assembly GCA_051648225.1). Taxonomy (GTDB): domain Bacteria; phylum Verrucomicrobiota; class Verrucomicrobiia; order Verrucomicrobiales; family Akkermansiaceae; genus Luteolibacter. Next base: position 14,106 of record JBOFET010000506.1, on the reverse strand, counting down.
GCCAGGCGTGGTCGGCAAGGCCCACGGTGATCTCGTCACCGGGTTCCAGCTTGATGGGATCACTGTCTTTCTCCTCGTAGTCGGCGTTTGCAATGAACGTGGGCATGACGGGTGCAGAAAATCAGATGAATCGGAATTTGTGAATGTCCATTTACTGAGGTGCGCTTCCTGAGTCGCTTGTCAGATCCAGTGCAGGAAGGAGACGCCGATGATTTTCGAGACGGATGCCTCCCGCGCGGCATCATCTCCAGACCGATGAATGAAGTGGGTGGATCCCCAGCATGGAGCGGATCATAGAGGGTCAACTCCGGTTTTCGCGCTTCTTTACATCCGCCGTCGCCCGTGTAGCCTGCGACCGCTGCTCACCACACCCATTTCAATGTTTCGTCAGCCACGTCCCCCCGACCCTGACCAGGATCTCGTCACGCGTGCCCAACAGGGCGACACGCGCGCTTTCGACGCCCTGATCCTCAAATACGGCGACAAGCTTTATGGCTTGGTCTATAACATGACCTCCCACAAGGAGGACACCCACGACCTGCTTCAGGAGATCTTCGCGCGCGCCTATCAGTCACTCGGCAAGTTCAAGGGAAACGCCGCCTTTTACACCTGGATCTATCAAATCGCGGTCAATCTAACCTTGAATTTCCTGAAGAAGAGAAAACGGCGCAGTAGCTTGAGCCTGAATGACATGGAGTCATCCGTGCAGCAGGATCCGGCACTCATCGACACCGCTCACGAAGCGAATCCTGAGAAGCAGACGAATCTCAATGAATTGCAGGTAAAATTGAACGAAGCCATGCGGAAGCTGTCTGACCCTCACAGAATGGTGGTCACCATGTTTGACATCCAAGGCATGTCCCACGGGGAGATCGCCAAAGTGTTAAGCACCTCGGAGGGCACGATTCGTTCTCGCCTGCATTATGCGCATCTCCAGCTGCAATCCGCTCTCCAGGAAAGCTGGGAAGAAAGATTTTAAAATTTCTCTTGCGCTGCGGGTTAATAATTTATAATTACTAATTATCAATCGCAGTGAAACCAACGGTCGAACAAATCGGTGATCTACTAGCCCTCAAGCGCAATGAGCGCCCCGAGGAGGGCTACTGGCAGGATTTCCTTTGCGAATTCCACCACAACCAACGGAAGCAGGCGGCGAAAATCTCCGGCTTCGCGGGACTCAGCTCCCGAGTTACAGACTGGTTCTCTGACATGAGTCCCACCAAGTGGGCCTACGGTGCCGGGTTGGCCTATGCGGTCGCAACGGCGGCATTTTTCCTGATGCCTCGCGAGGTGGAGCAGGAAAACACTCCGGGTACCCCAGTGAACTACCAAGTGGTTCCAAGCCCACCTCCGGTTGAACAACTCAACCAACTGGACCTGAGTCCCACGACTCAAGGGAACATCGGCGAGCAGGTTTTTTAATTCCAGCAACCCCGAACCGGTGGATCTGGAATGCCCGAGCCGACGGTGGTCGGTAGGATTATTTTTTTTATGGGGTGCCGGACTGTCCGTCTGTCTCGGCGAACCCGTCGCTGTTTCACCGCGGTGGCAGGCGAGTTTCCCGGCGACATCGAATGGCAACCCCAGCGAGTCCACCGCCGTGCCTGTCAGTGATGGCAGCGCCCTGGTCGTCGTGGTCGCGGCTGGGGCCGACGCGGCGAGTCCGCAGCTGCAGCTGGGGAAGCGCGAGACTCCGGCCAGCGTGATCGGCCACGATCCGGTTTCCCGGCTCGGATTCCTCCAGCCGGGAGGGGGCATGACTCCCAAGTCCATGACCTGGTTGGAAAGTGCAGAGTCCAACTCCAACACCGCGCTCAATGTCCTTGATGCAGGCACCACCACCAAATGCCGGACGGCGGGATGGGTCAATCAAGTCGGAGGCAAAATTCTCCCATTCGCTCTGCTCCGCGTGAATTTCAGCCGGGCGGTGCCGCCGCCGGGGACGCCGTTGCTTGATGCGGCAGGAAATGTCGTCGCAGTCGTTTTCCAGAGCGCGGGTTCCGGGGATACCGGATACGCGATCCCGGCCGAAGCGGTGCACCGCGTCCACCGGGACATCACCACCCACGGGCGGCTGGTCCGTGGCTGGCTGGGACTGTCGCTTCGCGCGGATTCCCAAGTTCCAAAGATCATCCGCGTCTTGCCAGACTCTCCTGCCGCTGCGGAAGGAGTCCGGCCGGACGACGTCCTGTTAAGCATCGGCTACCGGCAGATTAAAAACTACGCGGATGCCGCAAACGCCTTTTTCTACCTGATCCCCGGCGAGCCGGTGAAAGTGATGGTCCTGCGTGGCGCGGAGCCTCTGGAATTCACGATCACACCGACGAAACCGAAATCCTGATGAATCACTTCTGTGGGATGCCCCTTGGAAGTCCAGGAGGCAACCCCGGAGGCAGTCCTGGGGGAAGAGCCCGCACCGGAGGAGCGGGCGTCTCCGAGAACGACAGCAAGTAAGACCACTGATAGGGTTTGTCCGCCCGGATCAAATAGTGCGGCAGGGCGGTCGCTCCCCATGAATCCGTTCCGCCGAGACCGGACTGGCGGTGGTCGAGATTAACGGTATGAAAATCACGCTGCGGGATCTCGCTGGGGTGCATGGCGAGCTGGATGTCAGCCGCTGAACACGGGTAGCAACCCATTTCCAAGAGCGAATCCCCCGTGGCGTCCACCCTCAGGCTGCTGCCGCCCACCGGGCTGGAAATCGTCGCCCAGCGGATGCCCGTGCGGTTTCCCGACTCCTGCGGATCGATGTAGCGGTGGAATAACGAGGGAATGGAACCCTCGTGCACCGTCGTCCAGGACCCCGACTTCCGATCCACATAGTTTTCGTGCGGCCCGTTTCCATACCACTTCAAGAGCGGCGTCCGGTTTGGAATCTCACATTGGTAGCCGATTCGTGGGATCGTCGGCAACTCCTTGCCCGGGCGGAATTCCGTATCGATGGCGATTTGGCCGCCGCCGGTGAAGCGGTAGCCAATCGTCGCACTGCTATCCTTGGCCGGAATCCTCAACTCGACAGTCACGATCACGTCACCGCCCTGCTGGAGCGCCGTCGTCTTCATGGCAGATGCCCTGGCTCCAGCGTGCTGCCAGATGGCGAGCTTGTGGCCGAGCTTGGCACCTTCGTCGTTATTCGTCGTGGGTCTCCAGAAATTCAGCTTCATTGGACTGCGTAGCCACTCCTGGTCCTTTGCTTTGAGAGAGGTGATGTAGCCGCTGGATTTGTCGATGACAGCCGTTAGCTCTTTGGCCTGGACGGTGATCTTGGCCGCATCCTCGGTGAAGCTGGCAGCCGCGGTCGATGTCTCGGGGACAGGCGGCGTGCGCTTGCCCCATGGCAGTGGAAGTTCGTCCCAAGCGATCGGCATGCCGGCAGGATGCCACGCGTTTTTCTCTACCAGATCATAACGCACCCGGAAAAAATACTCGCTGTCCGCCTTGGGCGTGTGACCCGTGGCGATCTCGATTTCCGCCGTCTGTTGTTGCGCGATTTCGGGCAAAGTGAGTTTTCCCTCGGCGACCATGGCCCCGTCCTGCATCAGTTTCCATGAGCCGGTGACCTGGCTGAGATTTCTGAAGAAATACTCGTTTTGAACCCTGATCCTGACGGTTGGCGACTTGACATCCACGGGAGTGGTGTGGATCTCCTGATAGACTTTCCGCACTTCTTCGAACTGTGGAGAAGGCGTCAGCGTGGCGGTGACGATGCCATTGCAGCAAAAGGAATAGTCGGTAGGCCGGTCATTGAAGTCGCCGCCGTAGGCCAGGAAACGCTGGGTTTTTGGCTTCTCCGCATCCTTGGTGAATTCCAGCAATAACGCGGCGTTCGGCGCGGTTCCGGCGAGTTCCTGAGCCGTGAGGGCGGTCGGATAGATCGCCGCCTTGCGGATCGATCCCCGCAAGCGGCGGGCGGTTTCCTCCGTGTCGATGCCCACTGCTACTTCGAAATCATTCTTGGAAACCAGCGCGGTGCAGGCCTTGCTGGCCACTTGGGAACCGTCGATGTAAAGCGACAAGGTGGCTCCATCATACACACCGGCATAGGTGTGGAACTTAGAAGCGGCATCGGCCGGAAGCTTGGCGACGACGTTGTGCCAAGTGCCGTTAGAATGGATGAAAAATTCCACGTTTGCTCCGTCTTCGGTGATTTTCAGGCCGTAGGAGGTGTCTCCTTTGGTCACCAGCGGCTGACCGCCGTGGCTGAAGCTGGTTAGATTGAGTCGGGCCTCGGCGAGGAGAGTCAGCTTGTCACTGAGATCAAGCTTCGCAGACGACTCGACCACGGCGCTGCCGCCGAAGAGACCTTCGTCCGTGGCCAGCGATCCTAACAAGCGGACCTTGTGGCCATTTCCCGACCGGTCCTCGACATCGCCGATCTTGTGTTTCAGATGGAGAATGCCCTGGTCTTTCCAGTCCCAGATAAAGCCGCCCTGGAGCAGGCGCTCTTTCCGGAACAGGTTCCAGTAGTCCACGAGGTTTCCAGAAGAGTTCCCCATGGCGTGGTTGTATTCGCACTGAATCAAGGGTCGCTGGGTCTCTAATGGTTTCTTCTCCTCCGTGCGACAGTAGGCCTCGCATTTGGAAATGGGATCATACATCGGTGAGTAAAGATCGGCGTGGAGGGCGTGGGCGGCCTGTTCGTAATGAATCGGGCGGGACGGGTCACGCTGGCGGATCCAGGCGGAGCACTTCACGAAATTTTCTCCATCGCCGGCTTCGTTCCCCATCGACCACATGATGACGCTCGGGTGATTCTTGTCGCGTTCGACCAGGTTTTTAATCCGGTCGAGGTGGGCCTCGAACCACGCGGGATCCTTGGCCAGAGACTCTTCCTTGTAGCCCATGCCGTGCGACTCGATGTTCGCTTCATCGACGACGTAGAGCCCGAGCTCATCGCAGAGTTCGAGCAGCGCCGGATCGTTCGGATAGTGGGCGGTGCGCACGGCGTTGATGTTCGCCCGCTTCATTTGTAACAGGTCCGCGCGAATGTCCTCACGGGTGCAATAGTGACCGGTCTTCGGGTTGTGATCGTGCCGGTTCACGCCTTTGATCAGGATTGGCTGGCCGTTGTGAAGGAACTGGCCGTCCTTGACTTCATTGCGGCGGAAACCGGTCTTCCCCGAGTGATGGGCGATCTCCTTTCCGGCAGCATCCGTGAGCGTAATCTGATAGGTATAAAGATCTGGCACCTCCGCCGACCAGGGTTTGATGCCGGGAATTGGATCGATAGAAACCTTTTCTTCGGCGGATTGAGCTGCCGGCACCTTGACCGTCACCGGTGGCACGGTGATGACGCCGCCATCGGGGGATACCAAGGTGAGCGTCGCGGTGGCGGTGGTCTCGGCGGCACCGTGGTTGGCCAGCTTCGCGCTGAAAGTGAGCGTGCCGGATTGATAGTCATCGGTAAGTCCGGTATAGATCCAGAAATCCCGAAGATCCAACGAGTCTGCGGACCACAGATAGACATCGCGGAAGATACCCGATAGGCGGAACATGTCCTGGTCCTCCAGATAGGACCCGTCCGAATACTGATAGACCTCCACCGCCATGAGGTTTTCCCCTGTCTGGAGGTAAGCCGTGATATCGAACTCGGCAGGCGTCCGGGAGTCCTGCGAGTAACCGACTTTTTTACCATTGATCCAGAGGTAGAACGCCGAGTCCACCGCGCCGAAGACGATCGATGTGCGGCGTCCCGCCCAGTTTTCCGGCAGGGTGAACTTGTGACGGTAGGAGCCGACCTGATTGCGATTTTCTAGCGGAAAATTCGTGAAGTGCCGGGGCGGCTCGCCCATCACCGTCGGCGGGTTCTTGGCGAACGGATAGGGAATGTTCGTGTAGAGCGGCGCGCCGTATCCGTGCATCTGCCAGTTCGACGGCACGGGAATCTCTTTCCACGCGGAGTCATCGAACGCCGGGGCCTCGAAGCCCGCAGGTTTTCCCGAAGGATTGCCAGTGTGGTGGAACTTCCAGTTTCCATTGAGCAGCTTGCACCACGGGGATTCCAGTCGGGGTTTTGCAGACGCCTCTTCCTTTGTGGGAAACGGCATCGAAGTCGCGCGGGGAGCCTCCTTGTTGATGCGGAAAACTGCTGGATTTTCCCAGTCCGATGGTTGGGCGACTACCGATGTGGCGAGGGCGAGTGTGAGCAGATAGATTTTCATAGCGGGTTATTTGAAATTGACGGACGCGCGACGCAGTCGGTCCATGATCGCGACGCCGAGACCCGTTTCGCTCACGGGTTCGGCGATGATCGCGTCGAGTCCTGCCTCGTCAAGCAGGCGCATCACGAAAAACAGCCGGATCGCCGCCTCTGCGAGCTTGCCGCTGCCGGGACTGAGCGCCTCCACGACCTCCCAGTCGTGAAGCGTGACATACGGGCTGTCATCATCTCCCGTGTAACTCATTAAACCGTATTTTTTCCCTTCATCAGGCACGAAATCGTTAGGATTCTCCAACAGAATCAACGGCGTCAGCGGCGCATAGTGACTCTCAAGCTGCCCGGGTGCCTGCGGTGCGTCCGCCTTGATCTCGCGCACCTTTTCCACCCTGCCGAATTCCTGAAGCTGCTCCTTTGTGACCGGCCCGGCGCGGTGCAGGCGGAAGACCGGCTTCTTCCCCTCCCGCAGTTCGATAGAAATGATCGTACTCTCGACCCCTTCGGCACACGCCCCGGCATCGATGATGAGCGGGATGCGTCCACCCAGCTCTTTCATCACGGCCGAGGCGGAGGTCGGGGAAATCCGGCCAAACCGGTTCGCGCTCGGAGCGGCGATCGGGTGGCCAAGCTCCTTGCACACCGCCCGGAAAACCGGATGCGCACTCTGGCGCACCGCGACAGTCGGGAGTCCGCTGGTCACCAGATCCGGCACGTCCGGATGCTTTGGCAATATCAACGTCAACGGCCCGGGCCAGAATGCAGCGGTCAACTTGTTCACCGTTTCCACGATGTCTTCCGGCACGACCGCCACATTTTTCAAATCTCCACGCGAGGCGATGTGGACGATCAGCGGATCGAACGAAGGCCGCTCCTTGGCCGCGAAAACCCTGGAAACCGCCTCCGCATCAAACGCATTCGCCGCCAGGCCATACACGGTCTCCGTGGGCAAGGCGACGATTTCACCCGCACGCAACAAGGCGCAGGCCTCGGTGACGGCACCCTTCATTTCATCTTCTTCCACTTGCAGAATTCGAGTCTCAAACACGCGAAATCTTGTGCAGACCCGGAATCGCTTGGCTACCCGGATTTTCCTCAGTCATCCAGCGGAGCAATGATGCCTGGAATCCGTGGACGCCACCTTCGTGGTCGAGGTGTGGAGAAGAAGCTGGCGGACGGTGATCTCCTGCCAAGCGGCGGGCCAATCGCTCGGCTGCCCCGGCAAATAACCGACCATGGAGTGGTCGATGTCGATGCCGCCGGGGTCCGCATCCCCGCCATACGAAGGAGTGGTGGGGGAATCCAACGCGAGTTCGATCCACCTGCGGCGTGAGGTGCTGGAAGTGCTGAAATGCAAAACCCCATGCGATTTCATTTTCCCAATGGCAACATCTCGGGTTCTCTTCGCAGGCAAAGTTTTTTGTATGAATCGCCGCTCTCGCGCGGTTTGGTTGAGATCAACCTATCTGACTCTTTTCACATGAAAAAACTGCTGACTCTCTTTGCTCTTCTGTGTGCCACACTTGCTGCGAAGCCCTCGGTTTCTTGGGAATACCTCGACAACGGAAGTATCCGCATCGGTGTGGACAAAAGTCGCGGCGCGGCGATTGGTTATTTCGCCCTGTCCACCGAGAAACGCAATCTCCTCAACCATTACGATGAAGGTCGCTCCATCCAACAATCATATTATGGCGACTCCGACGGCTCGATGTGGAACAAAACGCCATGGAGATACAATCCCGTTCAGGGCGGCAGCTATAAGGGCGAGGATGCAAGGACGTTAGATTTTCGGCTGTCGGGCAGTGAGCTGTTTGCGAAAGTAGAGCCGCTGCACTGGGCAAACGCCAAGCGTTGCCCGGAAGCCATCATGCGCGAGTGGATCACTCTCGACGGTCTGTTGGCGAAAATCCGGATGCGGATGGAATACAGCGGACCTACTCAGAAAGCCAAAGCGCATCAGGAAATGCCAGCTATGTTTGTGGACTACGCGTTGCCGCATCTCATGTTCGAGCTGAATGGAAAACTGGTGAAGCACGCTCCCACTCATCTGGGAGAAAGCCTGAAGCCGGAGTCTATCCGTTACTCCGGCGGCTGGCTCGCATTCGTGGATGATAAAAATTTCGGCATCGGCATCTGCACGCCGGGGACTCAGGAAGCGGTCACCTATCGCCACAAAGGAGACGGTAGTGATGGTCCTGATGGCTCGGCGTGTTCCTATGTTGCACCAGTAAGAATGAATCAGTTGGAAAATGGCATGGTGCTAGACTATGATTTCTATCTCACCATCGGCACGCTGGACGAGATTCGAGCACGCTTTACAAAGCTTCCCGAAAAACCTGGTTAGAGTTTCGCTCTCATTCTAGGAAAAACAACTTTTGAACTCTCAGCGAGTCGTAAATGGTTTCGGTTTTCGCGCGTCGAAAAATAGGGTGATATTTTCATCGGTTGGGTGATCTTCGCCGACGGAGAAGGATCGGAAACACGACACCACAGTTTCGGCGTTGGAGGGAAACCGGCAATCAACGCGGAAGGGAAAGGCTGGCGCGGACCTTGGAGATGGCTGGGATGCTGGACGAGGCAGTGGTGAAAAGGTCCGCTTTTCAGGAGCAAGATTCCAGCCACGCGCGCCAGCCGCCTAACCGGGTGATTTCCTCCGCTCCTTCGATAGCTCTTGGTTCCGCGATGAATCCTGGAACCTCCTCGCCGCTTGCCAGCAAAACCTTCCCGATTCCGAGCGGTCCCGGGATTTTTGAAACGAAATCGCCGAACGCCGCAGGCTCCAGTTCCCAGACCTCCACGTCGATCGCCGCGCCCGCTGCCTCGTCCCGGATCAGCGCCGGACGAGGGGGAATGCTGCCTGCCGCGGGCATCGCATACATGCGGTAAACCGGTGCCGTTTTCGTGGCTTCCCGCAAAACTGCCCCGCGATCCGCGAGCTGCCAATGCAGGGCGAGTCCCTCCAAGTGCGCACCGCAGACGAGCAGCGGAATTCTGCCAGATGCCTGTGGTGTGATTGATTCACCACAGAATTTTCCTGCAAGCTCTAGCAGCACTGAATCCCAGCCAGCCGGAGCGGCGATGGTCACCCCCCACGGTGCGCGACCGGATCTCGCCCGGCCTGCGGGCATCGCCACGGCTGCTAGATCCAGCAAGTTCATGAAATTCGTGTAGCGCCCGAGTGTCGCGTTCGTGCCGTAGGGTTCCGCGAGATTTTCCGCGACGGTGTAAAGGCGGGGTGTAGTCGGCAGCAGCAGCACATCGATTTGTTTCCAAACTTCCTCCGTCTCCCGCGCGAATTCCCTCAGTTTGTATTGTGCCCGGAAGGTCGATGCCGCATCCCAGCCCTTCGAGTCCTCCAGAATTTTCCGCGTCACGGGGAAAACATCGTCGCCGTGCATCTCTACGAATTCCCCCACCGCCGCCCAGCGCTCGGCCACCCACGGACCCTCGTATAGCAGCTTCGCCGCCCCGGTGAACGGCGTGAGGTCGATTTCTATCGGAATTCCGCCCAGCGCTTCCATCCGCCCGACTGCCTCGCGGAAAAGCCTCGGCGTGTCCGGGTCTCCGGCGAAATCAAGCACCTCGGGAACCCCGAATCGAAATGTTTTTCCAATCGCACCAGCGTGAGTCAGCTCACGGGAAAACGCATCCGCCGCATCGTATTTGCCCACCACCTTGGAAATGAGCAACGCATCCGCCGCCGTATTGGCAAAAACCGAAATGCAATCCAGTGAGCGGCACGCCGGCACCAGACCGCGGTTACTCAGAAGTCCGCGTGTGGGCTTCCAACCGATCAATTCCTGAAACGCTGCCGGCACCCGCCCGGAGCCTGCGGTATCGGTTCCTAACGAAAATGCGCATAGTCCAGCCGCTACGGCGGACGCACTTCCTGAACTCGATCCTCCCGGCAGAAACTCCGCGTCGATCGCATTTCTAGCAACCCCATACGGCGTTCGTGTTCCCACAAGCCCGGTCGCGAACTGATCCAGATTTCCCTTCGCAATTGGAATCGCCCCCGCAGCTCGCAGCAATCGAACCACTTCCGCGTCCTCCGCAGGCACATAGGAAAACTCCGGGCAAGCTGCCGTCGTCGGCCACGTGCCGACATCGATATTGTCCTTCACCACAAACGGAATCCCCCACAGCGGAAGGTCCTGCGGCATCGCCTCCACCTCCGCCGCAAGCGCCAGCAACTCGTATTTCTCAGGCAGATGGATGAAAATCGCCGGGTCATCCCACTCGATGATTTTCTCCCAGATTTCTCCAATCACCTCTGAGGGCGTGGCACCCGCCGCGTATCGTTCCTTGAGTTCGCTGATATTCATGACGGTCTCACAATGATGAGAGCCTGCCCGGCCCTCACGCTGGCTCCTTCCACGACGAGGACTTCGACAATCTCCAAGGCTTCATCCGCTTCGACCGACACTTCCATCTTCATCGCTTCCAGAATCAACGCTGTGGCCCCGGAAGCGATCCTTGTGCCAGCCGTCACCTCGATTTTCCAGACGCTCCCGGTCACCGGACTATCCATGGTGAAGCAACCGTCCGGGATCACGATCTCGTCCACATCCGCCACGGCTTCTGACGGCGCGTCCATCGACAATCCAGCTTCTTCCCAGCGCTTCCGCTCCGCTTCGAATGCGGCGTGTTGCTGGGTTTGAAACGCGGCGATTTCCTCCGAATGCTCTGCTAGAAATGCTTCGTAATCAGAAAACTGGAACACCTTCTCTTCGATCTCCAGCTTGTGCCTGCCCCGCAGGACTTCTTCGCGCAGTCGCAGCAACTCCTCCGCGCCTACCGGATAGAAACGCAGTTGATCGAAAAAGCGCAGCAGCCACGGCTTCTCGAAATCCGCTGTCTTTCGCCACCGGTTCCACACGGGAATCGTCCGACCGGTAAACTGATAGCCACCCGGACCTTCCATTCCGTAAATACACAGATACGCCCCGCCGATGCCCACCGCGTTCTCCGGTGTCCATGTTCTAGCAGGGTTGTATTTCGTGGTCACCATCCGGTGGCGTGGGTCGAGCGGCGTGGCCACGGGAGCGCCCAGATAGACATCGCCGAGACCCATGACCAGATAGGACGCGCTGAAGAAAATTTCATAGACGTCGGCGATGGACGACAGCCCATTGATCCGGCGGATGAATTCCAGGTTGCTCGGGCACCACGGCGCGTCCGGTCGCACACTCTGCATGTAGCGTTGGATCGCTTCCCGGGTGCTGGGGTCGTCCCAACTCAGCGGCAGGTGGACGATGCGCGTTGGCACCTCGATTTGTTCCAGCGGCGGCAACGACGTGATTCCTTCGCGGATTTTCTCCCACAAATCACAACGCCCGATGACGCCTGGATCGAAATGCACCTGCAAGGAGCGGATGCCGGGAGTGAGATCGATGATCCCGCTAATAGACTGGGTCTTCAGCCACTCGTGGACGACGTGGACCTTAAAACGAAGTTTAAGATCGAGGTGATGCGGGCCGAACTCGATGAGGAAATAGCGATCACCCGCGCGTCTAACGACGACTTTGTCATCGCCTTCGCCGAACGAGTCGATGAAACACGAACCGCGCTCAACTTCGATTGGATCGAATAGTTCTTCCCGCTCTCCCGCGATGAACTCACTCACTTCGATTTTGCGATCACGAGTCCAGGCTTCATCCACGGGGACGAATTCAATGAGATCGCCGGGACGAAGCTGGCCGAGTTTCCACAGCTCCGCGTCCACCACCACGACCGGACAAACGAAACCACCAAGGCTCGGTCCATCTGGCCCGAGGATGACCGGCATGTCACCCGTGAAGTCCACCGCGCCGATGGCGTAGGCGTTGTCATGCAAGTTAGACGGATGCAGCCCTGCCTCGCCGCCGTCGGTACGCGCCCACTTCGGTTTCGGGCCGATGAGACGGACGCCGGTTCTAGCAGAGTTGTAGTGGACTTCCCATTTCGTGGAGAAAAAGGTGTCGATGTCTTCGTCGAGGAAGAAATCGGGAGCGCCATGCGGGCCGTAGAGGACGGCGATTTTCCATTCGTGCTTTAAGGAGAAGGGACACTCTTGTCCCTTCCTTGTGGGGACAGGAGTGTCCCCACTCCTTATGCCAAGCACATCCCCCGGCAAAAGCGCCCTTCCAAACGGACCACCGAATTTCCCTAACGTAAATGTCGAACAACTCCCCAAATATTCCGGCGACTCAATCCCGCCCGCCACCGCTAGATAAGCACGCGCTCCGGCTCCTTCGAATCTTCCGATCTTCAAAACATCGCCGACCGCTATTTCGAGGCTCTCATTCATCGCCATCGGCACGCCGTTCTTCAGCATTAACGCCGCCGCACCGACCACGGCGATGCGCGTCGCGGAGTTGAAGCGCAAGGTCGGCCCAGTCATCGTAATTTCCAATCCCGCAGCGCCTTCGGGATTCCCCACCAGCGTGTTGGCGAGACGGAGTGATAGGGAATCAAACGGCCCGCACGGCGGCACGCCGACTTCCCAGTAGCCGATGCGCCCCGGCCAGTCCTGCACCGTGGTCATCGTTCCCGCTGATAAAACGTCGATAGTGTTAGGCGTGTAAATGAAGTCTGCCATGTCGCGCATCGCCACACCGCCTTTCAGATAGGGTGTCCAGCGGGTGATGTCGCGTAGGTAGCGCAAGTTCGTCTCGATTCCGGAAATTCTCGTTTCCTCCAGCGCCTGCTCGATCCTCGCGACGGCGGCCTCGCGGTCCATCGCGTGCACCATCACCTTCGCTAACAGCGGATCGTAAAACGGGCTGACCTCCGTGCCCGGTTCGATCCAGCCATCGCAGCGCGTCCATTCCGGAAAACTCGCTTCTGTCAACAACCCGCAGCTCGGGCGGAAGTTGTGATTCGGGTCTTCCGCATAAATCCGCGCTTGGATCGCGCAACCCTGTGGGGCAGGTGCGGAGGAAGGCATTTCCCACGATTCATCGAGCGCAAGCCGCACCATCCACTCGACGATGTCGATGCCAGTGACCATTTCCGTGATGCCATGCTCGACTTGCAGACGGGTGTTCACTTCGAGGAAAAAAAAGTCATTACGGTCAGCGTCGTAGATGAACTCCACGGTACCTGCCGAGCGATAGTTCACGCTTTCTCCCAGCTTGATGGCGGCGGCGTGGAGCGCGGATCTTGTCTCATCCGAAAGCCCCGGCGCGGGAGTTTCCTCAAAGACTTTCTGGTTGCGGCGCTGCACCGAGCAATCGCGCTCGCCGAGGGCTAACACCCTGCCTTTTCCATCGCCGAAAATTTGCACCTCCACATGCCGACCGCGCTGAATGAATCGCTCTAGGAACACGCTGCCGGAGCCGAAACTACGCTCGCTCAACCGCACCACGCTCTCGAACTCACGGAGAAGTTCCGCTTCATCGCGGCACACCTTCATGCCGATTCCACCGCCACCCGCCGTGCTTTTCAGCATCACCGGATAGCCGATGTCCTTTGCAGCGAGGATTGCGGCCTCCACATCTTCCAACAGACCGGTCCCGGGAACGAGGGGAACCCCGGCATCACCCGCGAGGCGTCGGGCTTCGTGTTTCAGACCGAAGGCGATGATCTGCTCCGGCGTGGGTCCCATCCATTTCACTCCGGCCTCCTCGCACAAGCGGGCGAAGTCTGTGTTTTCACTGAGTAGGCCGTAGCCGGGGAAAACGGCATGCGAGCCCGAGTTTCTGGCAATTTCCAACAGCTTGTCCTTGAGTAGATAGCTCTCGGAAACTGGGCCGGGGCCGAGGAGATGAGCTTCGTCCGCGAGATCGACATGGGGAGATCCTGCGTCGGGTTCCGAGTAAACAGCGATGCTCTGATAGCCAAGTTTCTTGAACGTGCGGATGGCCCGGGCAGCGATGTCCCCGCGGTTGGCGATGAGGATTTTCATGGGATGAAGGGACCGCGAGATTTATCTCGCCTGTTCGTGAGGTGGTGTGGATTCAGGCGAGATA
>JBOFET010000505.1:0-1786 GCA_051648225.1 Luteolibacter sp. | reverse complement strand
TTGTCGAAGATGGCCTGGCTTCCAAAACCCTGGCAGCTTACATCGATCTCAACCCGGTGCGGGCGGGAATCGTCTCAGACCCTGCGGACTACCGCTGGAGCAGTTATGGCGAAGCGATGGGGGCGACCGGGAAAAGTGGTGCCAAGGCGAAAGCCGGCCTCGTGCGTGCGATCATGGCCGGAAAAGGCTGGGATGCCGATGCAAGGCACTGGCCAGGCAAAATTTCGAGAGAGTATCGCCTGCTTCTTTGTGCCGAGGGCGAGGAGGTGACTCGGGAAACCGTCGATCCCCGAGGCGGGCGAGTGACCCGGTTAGTAAGGAAGGGCATGAAACCCCAACAGGTGAAATCCGAGACGCAACCGCTCGCGGCAGGTCGTGAGGTTGCCCTGCACAAGATGCTGCGGTGGAAAGTGCGATATTTCACCGATGGCGCGGTGATCGGGAGCCGGACGTTTGTGGATGACTACTTCGCCCAATGCCGGGATCGATTCGGGCCGAAGCGCAAGACCGGAGCCCGCAAGCTGCGGGGAAATGCGGCGGGCGCAGCGGGAGTGCTTTGGAGCCTGCGAGACCTGCGGACCGACATCTGATTTCGGATCCGTCCGGACTCTTGCGAACGAGATGGAGGAATCGAGGATCCGTTTTGGAAATTGTTCTCACGTTGGGGCATCACGCATCTGCATGCGTGCGGCACACTTACAGGGTTGATCGCTGTGGAGCGCTGAATGCGTCGAGAATCGCCCGGTGGACGTCTTCTGCGGACTCAACGGGGACTTCGGTGCCTAGCAGGACTGGGCGCTCGCTTTCTGGAATCCGGTCGCGGCCGTGCGACCCCTTCACCAGTGAGCCATCGAGCGGAATCACCTCGAGCAGTCCGCGAAAACCGAGGCGTTTCTTCAGCAGGAATTTTGCGATCTGCAGTTTTGGAAACGCGATCGCCGGATCGATGAAAAGCTCACAGGGGTCATAGCCTGGCTTGCGGTGGATGTCGATGGTGCGTGCGTAGTCGGGTGCAAGCGCGTCGTCTTCCCAAAAATAGTAGGTAAACCATGCGTCCGCTGCGGAGATGGCGATGAGATCGCCACCGCGGTCGGTGGCGATTCCCTGCCCCCACGTTTCCTGTGCAGTCCGCACTTCGTCCACGCCGGGTGTGTTTTCTAGCAGAGTGCGCACTTCGTCAAGCAGCGCCGGATCGTTGACATAGATGTGAGCCACCTGGTGGTCCGCGATCGCGAAGACCCGGGACGCGCCGCAGTCGAGGGTTTCCCGCCCGAGTTCGTCCTTGAGTTGGAGCCAGCCTTTTTTCCGGAAAAGCCGGTTGAGATGCACCGGCTGCGTCACCGGAGAAATCCCATATTCGGAAAGCACCAGCACCTGGACGCCGCGAGACTGATAGAAGTCGATGAGGTAGGTGGCGAGCCGGTCGATCTTGCGCAGTTCTTCGGGGATGGTCGCTGCTAACGGCCCGTCCTTTTGGAGCGGATAGTCGAGATGCGGCAAGTAAACGAGGCTGAGGGTGGGAGAGTGTTTTTCCTCCACCCATCTAGCGGAAGCGGCGATCCATGCGGATGAGGCGATGCCCGCTGCCGGTCCCCAGAATGCTTGGAAGGGAAATGGCCCGAGGTCGGTTTTCAGTTTTTCCCGCATGTCCATGGGCTGGGTGTGGATGTCGAACACCTTGCGCCCGTCTGCCGGATAGAGCGGGCGCGGGGTGATGGAGAAATCCGCAGTGGAGTGCATGTTATACCACCAGAACAGTTTGGCGCAGGTGAATCCCGGGATCTGG
>JBOFET010000504.1:0-5322 GCA_051648225.1 Luteolibacter sp. | reverse complement strand
AAATTCCAGCCTCTTGGAGCTCGATGGCCGCTGCGTAGGACTTGAGGGAATCCTCACCTAGCAGGAAATCAACGGTGCGTTGCGAGGTGGCGTCGCTGGTCTCCACCACTTGCTTTTCCAGCGCATCGAGGAGCAGGGCATCCGTGTAGCGCGCATCGCGCAGGCCGATGATTTCGCCACGCAGCTTGCGAAGCGTGGAGAGGTGATGGACGAGTGTCTTGAGTTCGTCGCCGGGTGCGGTGCGTGCCTCGCGCACGGATTTTTCCACCGCCTCGCTGACGGCGGTGGTGCGCCCGACGGCAGTTTGGCGAAGCTGTTGGACTTTCTCAAACTCGCCGATGGCAGCCTCGGCAGCGCGTTTGACCTCGGTGATCGGAGCGGAGAGCGAGCCGCATTCCTCGCGGGCGAGCCAGAAATAACGATCTATTAGATCGCCGGAACTTTTCGCGATATCGATGTAAAGCCCGGCGAAGGAATCATCTTTTTGCAGTAAAGTGAGCAACTCGCGGGACTCCGCCATGCCGCGCACGAGTTCGGGATTGCCGATTTTGAAGAGGTAGGAGCCTTGATCGGCCGCGTTGGCGGTGGCGGCTTCGTCATCGAGAAACGGTGTTTGCCAGATTTGTAGCGCGTGGTGTTTCTGCGGCTGCCCGTCCGAGCGAAACAAGACCAACTGCCCGTCACCGAAAAGCGAAAAGCCCGAGCAGAGCAGCGGGTTCTCCACATTCTGGCGGATGCGGTTGTAAGAAAGCAGAACATATTCGCCGTTTGCTCGATTGTAGAAGGCGAAGAGCACGTCTTCTCCGTTAGATGAGGTCACGCGGCGCTCGAAGCGCATGTCGAGAATGCCGTGGTCGAAGGTTTTCACCTCACCGCTCTGCAACATGTAACCATTGGCAAAAACGATGCCATGGTCATCCGGCAGCAGCACACAGGAATCGCCGATCGCATCCAAGCGGTGCACGGCGTGAGTCTTCTCGTTGAAAGCGAGGTAGCGGTGCAGGTTTTCCCGATAGGGCAGGATTTTCAACAGGATCAACGAGCCGATGCAGGCGTAGAAAATTTCAGCGTCGTCGAGAGTCTGGTCGCTATCAGAAACCGGCTCCGAGTAGATGCCGCGACCGTGGGCGGTGTTGTCCTCGATCTTGACGGTTAGGTCGCCGCCGACGGTTTCCACAAACACCCGGTCCTCGATCGAGACGTGTGGATGCAGCCCGGAGCGGTGCATGCCGCGATGGGCGCGGGTCCAAGTGAACTCGTGCTGTTTGGGGAAACCATATTCGTGGTCGAAGCGGTTGCCGAGGTATTCGAGTTTTCCGCCAGCCATGCGCCACTTGAAGACCTTGATGTCTTCCAACGACTTGCCCGCCCGCATCGCCATGTAGAGATGCGGGCCGATGACCATGAACTTTTTGAAAACCGTCTCTCGGTAATACTTGTAGAGGTCCGAGAAGTCGGACGCGAAGCGCGCGTCGCCTAACACCTCACTGGGAGGCACTGCGGTGAAGGAGCGGGTTTCCGGGTTGTAATCGTAAACCGAGAAGACATCGCTGATGTCCGTGGTCTGCTTCAGACCGAACTGAATGTTATAACCAAAGAGGAAGCGGCGCTTGCCGATGGTGACGAGGTCGCGCGCGTTGCAATTGTGCTCGGTGGTGACTCGCTCGGTGCCGAGCAGGCCGGTCTGGACTCCGCCGAAGACTGCGAGGCGCTCGGAGTTGAGTTTTTCCAGTCCTTCCCGCAGGCTTTGCGCGTGCCTGTCCAGGCGCGCGCGGATCACTTCATAAGCGCCGCCTTCGAGTTGGTCTGGTTTTGGGGTTGTTTCGGGCATGGAAAACTAACAATGAAGAGAGGGACAACGAAAGGGTCGAAAAAGACGAAATTTAAGATGGGTTCCACAAAGCAAGCACCCATCACTTGGTAGCTTTCATCCTTGTAGAGGATTTCGCCCATCGATTCTTAAATTTCGATCATTTCGCCGATTTCGTTGTTCAATTCTTCTTCAACACATCCACCGCTTTCGCATCGGACAAATCAAAGCGGTCTGCGGCACCGAGGAAGTTGACAAGCTTGCGGCGGGTCTCGCCGCTGGAGTCAACTAACAACTGCCCGAGGATCGCTCCCACGCTGAGGTCTTTGACATCGTTCGCGGTGAGGCCGAACTGGCCGGCCCAGTCGCGGAGTTGGGATTTGAAATACTCGGGATCGCCATTGAAGAACGTTTCCTTCACATCACGAAGAGTCTCGCTGTTTTCCATCAGTCGATCCACGGATTTGCCTCGGGAAATGGCAGATGTGATTTGCTCGAAGAAGCGACTTTCTCCGCCGATGATTTCGATTTTCGCGGACTTCATCGCTTCGCCCAGCACGGCGGCCTGGGCCTCGGCGATGTCTTTCTGGATGTGGATCTGGGCGAGTTCGACGGACTTTTCCTTGTCGAGCTTGAGCTTGAATTCCTCGTGCGCCTGGCCGGCTTCTTCGAGCAGCTTCATCGACTCCGCCTTCTTGTGGATGCCTTCCGCTTCGGCTTCGAGCATGAGGCGCTGGACTTCCGCGTCGGCAGAACCCTGCTTGAGGGTGGCATCTGCCTTGGCGAGCATGACCTCCGCCTCGCCGATTCCGACGGCGGCGGACTCCTTGGTGGTGGCCTCGGCCATGAGTTTCTTCGCGCTGGCTTCCTTTTCGCTGGCGACCTGCTCGGCCTCGGCGATGACCACGCGCTCCTCGGCTTTGAGCTCCGCGCTCCTGCGTGAGGCTTCGGCAGCCTTGACTTCTTCGTATGCGTGCTGATCGGCGGCGAGTTCTGCCGCTTGTTTGACGGCCTCAGCTTCTTTCACGCGGCAGATGACGTCTTCCTGTGCCTTGGCTTCCGCGAGCGTGACTTTCACTTGCTTCTCACGATCCGCACCGGCGAAGGCTTCGGTGTCCTTGATGCGTTCTTGCTCGATGACGACGAGTTTCTCCACCGCCACGCGTTCTTTGATCACGTCTTGGATGGCCTTGCGTTCGATTTCGAGGGCCTTTTCCTTGTCGATGTCCTTGAGCGAGGTGAGGCGCTCGCGCTCGATGGACTCGAGTTGCTGGTCGCGCTTCACGCGCTCGACCTCGACGGCGTCGGTGCGCTCTTTGTTGCGGAGGGCGACGAGCACCTGGCGTTGTTTGTTTTCCTCCGCCACTTCGATTTCCTCGTTGGCGGAAATGCGGGCGCGCTCGGATTTCTGGCGCTCTTCTTCGCGGACTTTCTGAGTCTCCGCCTGTTCGCGGGCGCGGACGCTCTCGACTTCGCGCTGCTGCTTGGCCTCGGTCTCGGCGAGTTGGCGCTCGAGCTCGAGGATCGCCTCACGGGCCTCGACATCCTGCTGCTTGATGACCTTTTCCTTATCGCGCTGGATGTGGTTGGCGAGCTTCGCCTGGGTGGCGGTGAGCTCGGTGATTTTCTTGATACCCTCAGCGTCGAGGATGTTGTCGGGATCGAGCGATTCGATGGGCGTTTGCTCGAGGAAATCGATGGCCGCATCGTCCATGACGAAGCCATTCAAATCGGTGCCGATGACATTGAGGATCTCGTCGCGGAACTTGTCGCGTTCCTCATAGAGTTGGATGAAATCGAAGCGCTTGCCGACGGTTTTGAGCGCTTCGGAAAACTTCGCATCGAACAACTCGCGGATGGCTTCTTGTGAGCTCGCGCGCTCGCAACCGACCGCTTGAGCGACACGCAGCACGTCCTCCACGGCATGATTCACGCGGACGAAGAACGCCACCTTGATGTCGGCCCGGAGATTGTCGCGGCAGATCAGGCCATTGCGGGCGGTGCGGTCGATCTCGATGCGCTTGAGCGAGATGTCCATGGTTTCGAGGCGATGAAACACTGGGAAAACCAGCATGCCGTTGAAATTTACCTGAGTACCGCCGAATCCGGTGCGGACGAGGGCGGTTCCCTTTTTCACCTTCCGGTAAAGCACCGCGTAAACGCCGCTGACGACCACCAGCAGGGCCACGACAAGGGCGAAGGTGAAGAACAAGATCCCGACCCAGGCCGGTATGTCGATGAAGCCTAACGGGGTTGTAGATGTATTCATGGTTGTTCGGTATGGAGATTGACGAAATAGATATCAGGTTGGGATTGATGGCTAACGACCACGACCCGGGAGCCGCGGGAAATCGGCGGTGCGCCTTGTGCCACGCGGGCATTGATCAGCAGCGGGTGCTCCGGCGCGTCCACTTCCACCTGGCCGGAGCGTTCATCACAAATGCCGCTCCGCACTCGTCCCAAGCGGCCGACGATCGGTGCGGCTTCCCCATCCTTGCCTTGCAATCCGGCAAACAGCGGCCTTAGCAGTTTACCGGTGAGTTTCGTGCAGACCAGTGCCGGCACGATGCCGATGCCATACAAGACGGCGATTCCGGCGAAGTCACCGGGCGGTTGAAAATGGTGCCCCAGCATGACCGCGCACCATTGATAGATCAGCAGCAGGCTGAGAATCGCGGCAAGCGGGACGACATCGCCATTGAGATAGCGGATCAGCCAGCGCGACGAGCCGGAGGCCATCCCGGGCGCATCACCGGAGTCGAACCCGCCTCCCGCGTCGTCGAAGGTGAACACGTCGAAATCCACCGCTCCGAGCAAACAAACCATCCAAAACAACCCCATCAGCACAAGCAGCAGAGTCAGAGGGAGCACCCCTGGACTGATAGCGATTTTGATGATTTCAAACATCTTCCCCAGCAAACAATCAAAGCGGACTTTGGATTGCGATTATAAAACCAAGGGAATATTCCGTGATCGGAAAAAGCTGCCGCTGGGTCTCCGTTAGGAGCTACGGCTTGATGAACATTCAACGTGGGACCACCGCGTGAAAGCGCGTGGAGATCCCCTTGCCAGCGACGATTCCGGCGAGGCGCTCGGGATGGCGGCCATGGGCGATGTGGGTCTCGATGCCGGCGTCCACCGCGAATTTCACCGCAGACAGTTTCGATGCCATGCCGCCCATGGAGAAGCGACCCTTGTCGTCGCGGACGTGTTTGAAAACCTCATCGATGGCGGGGACCTCGGGGATGAGCTCGTTCGTCGCCGGATCGAGCAGGCCGTCCACGCTGGTGAGGAGGATGACGCGTGATGCGCCGGCGAGTTTCGCCACGCGGACGGAAAGCATGTCATTATCACCGAATTTCAGCTCCTCCACGGCCACGGAGTCGTTTTCGTTGATGATCGGCAAGATACGCGGCTCCATGAGCAGGCGGCGGAAGGTGTCGCTCACGTAGCCGGCGCGTTCCGGCGTGCCGAGATCGGCGGCGGTGAGCAGGACTTGGGCGATGGTGATG
>JBOFET010000503.1:0-6873 GCA_051648225.1 Luteolibacter sp. | reverse complement strand
TGGGGTTTCCCCGGAGTGATGGGAAAGGAAGCGATGAGCCCCCGGTTAGGGCGGGAGGTGGCGGAGACGGCGATAGTGCCTGGCTCGGCGACAATGAGTGCGGGCGGCGCGGCTTCGAAGATGCGGACTTGGTTGATTTTCGTATCCACCACGGCGTGGCGCTGGCTCATCACTTCGTCCGTTTTGTAACCGGCTCCGGTGAGGCTCTCAATGGTGAAAGGACTCACGTTAGGCACAATGAGGGTATCGTGTGGCTTGAGATTGTTGATCTTTTTGCTGCCGTTGAGCGCGGTCAGATACTCGACATCGCAGTGATAGCGCTCTGACATGAACTCGGCGTAGCTGCGGTAAGTCATGCGTTTGCGCTTGGCTTGCAGGGATTTCTTGGTCGGCAGAGTGCCGTCCACCCAAGCGCTGGCGATGTCCGGGACGATGGCGATGGCGATTGGATTTGGCACAGCCTTGCGGGCGGCGGTGTTGACGGCGACCCAATCGTTGAGCGGGTGGCCGTTGACTTCGTTCCAGGATTGCACGGCCAGTTCCGTGAACTGGCCCGGCTTCCCATCGATCACACCGGGGCCAAATTTCGCTTCATCGAGGAAAATCTGGAGACGCACGGCGTCGTCGCCGATGGGTTTGATTTCAAGGGGTGATGGGGCGGAAACGGTCTCAATCGGCGTGGCTTGCACGACTGGCGCGACGGGCTTGACCAAGACAGGAGGCGCGGTGGGCGCGACTGGATCCGTCGTGGGTGCAGGTTGGGAATTGATATCGTCATCGCCGCCGAGGGGCAGTGCGCGAAGGACGGGACGTGTCGTTAGAATCGCAGGGCCGGGCGGTTGCTGGGCTGGAGCGAGCGTGGTGAGCGCTAGGAAAAAGGATGAAACGAAGCGGAGCATGGGATCAAGGCGAGTGGTGATTTTTAAGCGGGAACAGCAGCGAATGGCCCGAGCCGACCGGCGATGGCGGCAGGAACGACTGCACTGACGAGGATGTCATCGCCTTCATAATCCGTCGAGAGCACCTTTGCCTCACGGTGGAGCAGACTAACAAGGTCGGCGCGATTTTGAGGAATGCGGTAGTCGAGATGCTGGACGCGGTCGGCGAGGACTTGGCTACAATACTTGAGAAGATCTTCGAGGCCTTGGCCAGTGACGGCCGACGCGTGGAGGGCACCAGGGAATTTCTTGTCCAGAGCGATGAGATCGAACGGATCGGTAACGCGGTCGATTTTATTGAGGACCGTGATGGTCGGCTTGTCGCCCGCACCGAGTTCCGCGAGGACCTCGAGCGTGGTGTCGTGGAAGCGCTCGATTTCCGGGGCGGTGGCGTCGAGCACGTGGATGAGGAAATCGGCAAGCGCGGCTTCTTCGAGAGTGGCCTTGAAAGCTTCGACAAGCCGGTGGGGGAGATTCCGCACGAAGCCGACGGTGTCGGTGATGAGAAGCGGTTGGCCATCCGGCAGCTCGATGCGGCGGGTGGTGGTGTCGAGCGTGGCGAAGAGCATGTCTTTGGCCATGACGTCCGCGCCACTGAGGATATTGAGCATGGTGGATTTCCCGGCGTTGGTGTAGCCGACGATGGCGGCGTGGGGCGTGGCGAATTTCTCACGCTCCTTGCGCTGGGTTTTCCGTTGCTTGCGGACGATTTCAATTTCGCGCTTGGCGCGGTCGATGACTTGATAGGCGAGCCGACGATCCACCTCGATTTGCTTTTCACCCATGCCGCGGGAGGCCCCGCCCCCCGCACCGCCGCCGGAGCCGGCGGATTCCCGGTCGAGGTGGCCCCACATCCGCGCGAGGCGGGGCAGGGCGTATTGCATACGGGCGAGCTCAACCTGGAGGCGGGCTTCCCGGGTCTGGGCACGCTTGGCAAAGATATCCAGAATGACTTCCTCGCGGTCGATGACGCAGAGGTCGGCGAGTTTTTCCCACTCGCGCTGCTGGGACGGGGCGAGACCGTTGTCGATGACAATGACGTCGCACTCATGGGCACGAGCGAGCGCGACGAGTTCGTCCGCTTTTCCCGTGCCACAGAGGAATTTTTTATGCATCTCGCGGCTGCGATAGAGCACGGATTCCACGACCTCGACACCGAGGGTCGAGACGAGTTCAGCGAGTTCTTCGAGTAAAGACTCCGCTTCCGTGGCTTCGCGGGCATCGAAATAAAAGCGCACCAAAAGGGCGCGCTCGATCATGTCCGGCTTTTCTCTGACTTCAAACATCCGAGAAAGACGTAGCACCGAAGCCACGTGCCGACCATGGGAAACTTTCCAATCAACTCACCTTCAGGCACGTTTCCCGCCGGTTTCCTCCCGGACCCAGCGTTCATGGCCCCAGAGACCCCAAACGATGCCTGCGAGGCCGAATGACAATAACAGTGGCGGAAGCGCGATGGTCAGGCTGATGCCGACCGGGCCGATCGCCAGGAGCATGTCATTGTTCAAGAAATGCGGTGCCAGAATGAAATACAGTCGCGCCACGAGGAGCGCGACCGCACCGAGCGCCATCATCGTCCCCCCCCAGGACCGATGCCTGAGCGAAAGCCTAACGGCGGCGATGCCGAGCAGACCGAGACCGACCACCCCAAGGGCATCGAACAAAAGGCCGCGGAAAATGAGGGCTTCAACCAATGGATTCACGGGGGGCAGTCAGGGGGGAATGGGCAGGGGAACCCAGGGGGGAGGGCGAAAATCTCCGGGGGGGAGGGAAAGACGGGAAAACCTTTGCGTGCATCGCAAGACCGATACCGAGAAACAGCCAGCCGCAGTTCATCACCACCATCTTGACGGCATGCCATCCGAGCGCCGTAGCGCCGCTGGCTGGAGAAAAGCGCTCAATGAGTCCCGCATCGTAAAGTGGCAGCAACAACGCGTAACCGATGCCTAGCAGAAGCGAGCCGGAGACGATCAGCCGAGCCGTCCAGACTTCCGTGGTCTTGCAGAGCCTCCACGCGATGAGCATCAGAAAAACGCCCATCACGATCATGAAGACCGGACGAATGGCTTCGATGGATCCCAGTTGCATACTTTCTGCAAATCTCATTCCCACTAGATGCGATATTCATAAGTCATTGATCAATAATTATTAACATAGGATAAATTGGATATGAAGACTTCTAAAAAGCTATGAAGCTTTGATAGGCGCTAGTTGATTGAAACTCAGATTATCTGAAACTTTCACACTCGATCCCTTGCAACTATTGAATCGATTCCGCCTCAAAGGTGGTGAATTCCTGCTGACGAGGTGGGTTCGATGAGCTTTTTTACGTGGAATTGCCGAGTTCAAGGCGTGAAAAAAATTTCAAAAATTGAGGATTCTCCACTCGATTCCGTTTCAACTCTTGCCCGTCCGCTCCCCGCCGCCTAATCCGTCCTCGCCATGAGCGACGCCGCGAACACACCACCACCGCAAAGCACCGAAGCCGAATTGATCGCCGTCCGCCGCGAAAAACTCGGCAAACTCCGCGACCTCGGCATCGATCCGTACGGCGCGCGATTCGATATCTCAATCACGCCGGAAGACTTGTTTGCGAATTTCTCCGAAGGTCTGCAAGTCAAGGTCGCCGGCCGCATCACCGCTCTGCGCGACATGGGGAAATCCTGCTTTTTCTCGCTGTCCGACATCCACGGCAGCATCCAAGGCTACATGAATGTGAAGGCACTCGATGAAGCGGGCGTGGCCGCATGGAAGTGCCTCGACCGTGGCGACTGGATCGGCATCGAGGGCGAAACTTTCCTCACCAAGACCGGCGAGCCGACGGTGAAAATGGAGAAATTTACTGTGCTCTCCAAGTCGCTGCGGCCCATGCCCGATAAGTGGCACGGCGTCGCGGACCGTGAGATCAAATACCGCAAACGCCATCTCGACCTGATGGGAAATCCCGAGAGCGCAGCGATTTTCGTAAAACGCTCGCTGATGATCGCCGAAATCCGCCGATTCCTCCAAGACCGGGGCTTCCTCGAAGTGGAAACTCCGATGCTTCACGACATCGCCGGTGGTGCGGCGGCGCGTCCATTCGAGACGCATCACAACGCACTCGGGATGCCGCTAACGCTGCGGATCGCGCCCGAGCTTTTCCTCAAGCGGCTGCTCGTCGGCGGGTTCACGAAAATTTTCGAACTGAACCGCAGTTTCAGAAACGAAGGGATTTCCCGTCGCCACAATCCTGAATTCACGATGCTCGAAGCGTATTGGGCCTACTCGGATTTCGAGCAAATGGCGGACATGGTCGAGGAACTCACCTGCCACCTCGCGGAGAAATTCTGCGGCGGCCTCCAAATCGAGCACAAAGACGAGGACGGAAATGTCACCCGCACCATCAATCTCGCCCGTCCGTGGAAACGCGAGAGCTACCACACTCTCATCGCCGCCGCTGCCGGCGATGATTTCTTCACCACCGACGCCGCTGGCAGGCGTGATCGCTGCGAAAAACTCGGCGTGCAAATCTCCGAAAACATGGAAGATCACGAAGTCATCCAGCAGGCTTTCGAGAAACTGGTAGAAGAAAAAACCTTCGATCCCTGCTTTGTCACCCGCGTTTCTAGCGAGCTGGTTCCGCTCGCCAAAGTCAGCCCCGGCGGCAAAACGGTGGAAGTCTACGAACTCATCATCAACGGCCAAGAAATTTCCCCCGGCTACTCCGAGCTGAACGACCCCGACGTCCAACGCGAACGCCTCGAACACCAATCCGGTGACGAAACACAGAAGGTGGACTACGATTTCATCGAGACCCTCGAATGCGGAATGCCCCCCGCAGGCGGCATCGGCATCGGCCTAGACCGCCTCTGCATGATGCTCACCGGCGCCCCGACGATCCGGGACGTGGTGTTGTTTCCGTTGTTGAAGCGGAAGGAGTGAGGTTTACTTCGTGCCGCGATCAGCGGAGAGGAATGCCCGAGCAAACGACCATTTCTTCAGGATTGGTGCACCCAGCTTCCCTTAGCATATCCACAAAAACTTCCGCGAGAACCGATTGTCCATCCCGTGGACCAATGATCACACGGTGGATCAACTGAGGGATTTCCATCCCGTCGAGGCCGCGATCAGGGTAGTTGCTGAGTTGGATCTTATAAATTTTCTCTGGCTGGGTTTTGATCAGGCGAATTTCGGGAACTATAAGGTCGGATTGTTCCAAGGTGGGGTTGTAGACGACCCGCCATTCTCGCTCCTCACTAAATCCCGGGTGTTTGGTACAAAATATTGTGGATTTGAAAAACTCGAACAGATGGCTTTTCACCAAATCAGCACCGATTTTCTGTAACGTCTGTCGGTTCATCTCCATTCTCACTACGAGTGGGCCAAACACTGCCTCGCAGAACTTGCCATCATCCACGTAGGTTACTGGGTAGGTGTAAGCCTTCAATGCGTCAGATTCAGTGGAGAATGCCTGAGTATTTAGAACAACTGCGACAGGCTTATCTCCGCCGTATGCTCGCCACATGGAAAGTCGCCCGTATTTGTCTTCTGTGGACAGGTGTTCGGATACGGATGTGATGTAGGTGCTCGAACGAAAGTGAGGGAGCCAACCGGTCAAGAGCCCGTCGAGCGATTCGAAGGTTCCGGGGAATAGTTCGGAGATCAGTCTCCTGAAGCGATTTCCAAAATCTCCGTCCATCGCCATTTTGATGCATTCGATACCGTGCTCCACTTCCATGAAGTCATTCATACAACGCGAATTGCGCAACCAAGTCTCTCTGCTCTTGATGATTGAGAATGCCGCATCAGCACTGGTATAATGAACCAAACGCAGTCTTCCCGCTCGAAGGAACTCGGACTGCTTCTGGCATTCGGGGTAGAAGATTTGAACTGATTTTTCTTCGTCGTTCTCCATGAGTTTAATTTAAGACTGGGGGATTGAATCACCGCGAAAATCAAAAAGGCGACAATTATGTGGGAGGAAGTCCAGAGCGCGTGAGCAATTCTGAACAATCAGAAATCCGGTGAAAAGTCAGCTCTATCTCAACAAGAGTAAGTCCAACGAGTGCTTCTCGAACTTCCTGAAATCCCTGTCGAAAGTGACGAGGCGAAGGTTGGCGCAGATGGCAAAGGCAGCGAGATAGGCGTCCATCCAGACTTTCGGGGAGGCAGTGTCGATTTCCGAGAGTTGCCTCCAGATGGCATCCACGCCAGGAGGTTCGGACTCGAAGCGAACGGCGTCGTCCTCCATGAGCCGATCGAGAGTGTCCCAGGCTTGTTGGTTGGTGAGAGGCACATAGTCCGTCGCGATTTTCTGCGTGAGCAGACGGAGGAAGGAAATCCGGGTGGCCCGGCAGAATGCAGCGGTGTCCGAGTCCGCGAGACCGCCAAACCAATCCGCCGCAACCGAATGGTGGACGTGCTGGCCAAGGACAAGGGCGAGAAACACATTGCTGTCGCAAAGCCACTTCACGGTTGCCCTCCGCCGCTCTCTGCTTCTATTTCGAGTTCCAGCAGGCGATCCCCACTGAAATCCAAGGATTTTGCTCCCACCAGAGCTGGGATCAGCGGCAATTTCACCCGATGGCGTCCGCCGGATCGGGTTGCTACCGCAGGTGCGGCAAGACCGCGGCGAAACACCTCTTCTGCCACATCACGCAGCTTCCGCCCCTGTCTTACGGCTCGGAATTTCATTTCCCGGACCAAGTCTTCAGGCAAATCCAAGGTGGTTTTCATGCTTTCAGCTTTCCAACTTTCTGGATTCCTGTCCATTTGAAATTTTGGGTTTCACCGGATTCATTTCAGAGCTGGGAATAAGCCTGCTAAACAAGGTTTTGAAACGTTCATAATTCGATGCATAATAAATTCTATTTTCTCCCAATGATCCAAATCTTCATTTGCTTGCGCCTTAAAAATATGATGCTTGCATCGTTCAAGCAAAACTTGACTCCTTTAA
>JBOFET010000502.1:0-3707 GCA_051648225.1 Luteolibacter sp. | reverse complement strand
AACACCTTCGCGTTTCACCAAGCGGAAGCCCATCTCGTTGGTAAGCAGTCCTTCGGTCGCTGCGGCGTATGCGACCGTCAACTCTGCGGTGTGCAAGCCGCGCAACACATGTTCTGCCGGAATGCCTCCACCGATCCAGCCGCGTCGTGTGTCATTGGCGACTGCTACGATCTCGATCGGAATACCGTCGGGGTCCACGAATCCCAGAACCTCCTCACCGAAGCGATTGCGGCGCTCGGCTTCGATACCGTTCTTTTCCAGCCGTTCCTGCCAATAGACGAGAGATGCCACCGGCGCAGAGAAGACAAGTGCTGTCGTTTGGCCGCTACCGATCCGACCGCGCGCGTCGTGACCCGGCCAGTAGAAGAAAGTCACGATGCTGCCCGGTGAACCGATTTCATCGCCATAGTAGAGATGATAGGCCGACGGGTCGTCGAAGTTGACTGTCTTCTTCACCATGCGCAGTCCCAAGATGCCTGCGTAGAAGTCGATGTTTCGCTGCGGATCGCTGGCGATCGCGGTCACGTGATGGATGCCGGTAATTTCTTTTTTCATGTTCGTGTCAGGAGATGGGGATGAAAAGGGATCGGCGGATTCCTGCGCTTAGCTGCTTCGTCTTGTGGCCGCGGCCTTGGGTATCCTCCACGAAAAGAACGTCGCCACTGCCGAACTCGCGGATCTCTCCGTCGCCGGTTTCAATCTCGATTTTTCCGTCCAACAGGATGATCCACTGCTTGCGTGGCGCGGGATGCCAGTCGAAGTCGTAACTTTCGTCCGTCTCGCGGAAGACGATCGCCTGTGCGGGCAAATCGGCGGACAAGCGGCCGATGTCTCCACGGTCATTCAGCGGGATCTCGAAATCCTCGAAGTGGGTGATGCCAGCGGCATCGGAATGGATTCGGGTGGCGTTCACGGCTCATTGATATGTGGAAAACACAGGCCCGACAAATGCCGAGTCGTATGTCTGAGAATGTCGCCAGGAAATGCTGAACTTTTCATAAATATGGAACGGAGATAACTTCGTGGACGCAGTTGAGGAAATCTTTGGATTCTGTCACTGAGTATCCGGAGGGATGAGAAGGCGATTATCAGACGAGGAACGCCGCGGATGGCCTCGCTCAAGGAAGGATGCGCGTGAATAGTTGCTTGGATTTCTTCGATGGTGAGTTCACCCTTAACGGCGAGACTGCGGGCCGATAGAATCGGCGGTGGCAGATAGTGAGGGCAGGGGCAGATTTTGATGATCACGGAATATGTGAAATCGCTGCAAGTGGGGGATTTCCGGTTTACTTGCAGGTATAGGCTTCCATCTCCTCCCTGCATGCGGAGGCAAAGGCTTTCAATGGATGGTCGAACTCGCGCAAGGTGGCGTGGATCTGCTGGATCGTTTGATTGGGCTCGGCATAGGAATCGACGATGAAGCGGCTGCACGTCTCGGCAGCGGCCAGCACGGGAGGCGAAGCCATCAGATACATGCGGCCGAGGATAGCGTGGAGGTTGGCGAAGGTGGTGGAATGTTCGAGGGTGTTTTCAAGAGCGTCCGCAGACAAGCGGAGGGACTCGGAGATGAATTCGCCGTAGAGGACTTCGCGTCGTTGGAATTGCAGTTGCGCCCGTTCGCGGTTTTTTTGCGCGTGCTGGGTCATCCATGTCGTGGCGATGGATGCCATGGCTCCGGATAGGGAACCCAGCACTGCGGCCAATCCGGTGATGATGGCGGTATCCATGCGGTTCTTCTATTAGAAAGCGAAGCAATCGCAGCCGCTGCCCCAGAGTTCGGCGAGGGGCTGAGGAAGGGCCGACATGCCGCTGCGGTTCATGGATGGTGATACGTGCGGGCTGAAGCTGATGGCCCGCTCGGACCGGGTGAAGCCGGGTGCGCCGTAACCGCCGAAGCGGGCGACCGGGCTCCAGTCGGGCGTGACGGGAAGTTCGGGTGGAGAGAGGTCCTTGAACTCGGCATCGGCATACACCGCTTGGCCGCCGAGGAGGGTGAGCACGCTGTGAAGGTCTTTGATTTCCTCCTCGGGCACGTGGAAGTAGTCAGCGCTGAGCACGATGAGGTCGGCGAGTTGGCCGGGCTTGAGCGTGCCCTTGGTCTGCTCATCGCGACTGAACCAAGCGCTCCCCTGGGTATAGAGTTGTAGGGCTTCCGTGCGGCTGAGGCGGCTGTGCTCGGGATACATGGCGGTTCCGCCGACTGTCTTTCCGCTGACGAGCCAGTAGAGGCTGTTCCATGGATTGTAGTTTGCCACGCGGGTGGCATCGGTGCCGGCTCCAACGGGAACGCCCATCTCCAGCATGCGGCGGACCGGTGGCGTACGCTCCGCGGCGGTCTTGCCATAACGGTCGATGAAATATTCTCCCTGGAAGGCCATGCG
This sequence comes from Luteolibacter sp., assembly GCA_051648225.1. Lineage (GTDB taxonomy): Bacteria > Verrucomicrobiota > Verrucomicrobiia > Verrucomicrobiales > Akkermansiaceae > Luteolibacter. The sequence continues at coordinate 1,326 of JBOFET010000502.1, read as the reverse complement.
GTGTTGGATGGCGATGCCGCCTCCGAGGGCTTTGACGCGCTCGATGTTGCGGTCGCTGATGGTCTCGCAGTGATCGAGGAACCAATGCAGCCCTTCGAGCGGCGCGTGGCGGTTCACCTCCTCAAAGACATTGAGAAAACGTGTGATGCTCTCGTCATAGGTCGCGTGGAGCCGGAAGGGCCAGCGGTTCTCAGCCAAAAGGCTTACCACGTCTTTGAGGTCGTTTTCCAAAGTGGGCGGCAGGTCGGGATGATCTTCATCCGGTGGCGAGGGTTCACCCTCCATGCCCTGCATTTCTCCCCAAGTCAGCTCGCTGAAGAATTTCAGGCGCCTTTCAATCTCCAACGAAGCGGAGGCCTGGATGCGATGATGAATCCAAGAGTCATCAGATACCTTGGCAAAGCCGAAATCCCGGTTGCGATACAACTCGGTCATCGTCCGGGCGTGACCACCGAGCTTGAGAACGTCCTCACCATCTTCATCCAACATGATGATGGTATGAATCAAGGGATCGGCTGCCGGCGGCACGCGATCCCATGAATCAATCGGTTGTGCCGGCAACGACGCACCCACCGGCGACAGGATGATGAATCGGAGCAGTTGCATGAACGGATGGGCGCTTAGACATCGGGGTTCAGCCAGCGATGCAGCAGTTTCGTGACACCTGGCATCACCAGCCACGTGAGACAGATCACCATGAGGATGCCGATCACCAGGGACCTCATGGCGTGCGGCGTGCTCTCCAGGCGGGGGGCGACGAAGATGCCGAGCAACAGACTTGTCGGATAGACTCCTAACAAAGTGGCTGCAGCCATCTTCCATCGCGGCGGATGGGGCAGGCTCGGATTGTGGAACCAAGCTTCAAGGCCGTGGAGTTCACGGCGTGACCCACTGCCTTCGGTGAGCGGTTGGCATCGTTCTTCCCATGCCTTGAAGGCGGGCGAGGCGTAGAAGGCATCGCGTTCGTTCTCATTGGCGAGGCTGCGCAGGATGCCGAACTCCCCGGAGGTCGATCCCGGCGGCGGTACGATCATCGTCGCGCCAAGAACTCCGACATGGCCGAAGGAATCGCGGAAAAACTCCCGCAGCGCCTCTTGGAATTCGGCTTCGAGCCCCGGTTTCGCCCGGCGTGTGATGGCGAGATGAATGGGCATGGGATCTGAAAGTTGGGTGCTGGCGATGTGGGCGGATGATGCCGCCCACATCGCGCCGGGATGAATCAATGCGCGGCTTTGCCTGTGACCACTTGTGGAGACTTCGCGGACTGCGGTGCCTTGTGTACCATCGTGTAGGCATACTCCACGCCCGCGCCATAGGCTCCGGCCT
>JBOFET010000501.1:0-1523 GCA_051648225.1 Luteolibacter sp. | reverse complement strand
GATCGTTCCCCACCTGACCGTGCAGCAACGCGATACAATCGGCCATGATGCGTTGATTATGAATGCCATGTCATCTGAACCGTCCACGGTGGAGATCTGCGCGGCAGCCATGCATCTTTTCGCCACCGATGCGGAGCGGCAAGTCGCCATTCAAGTCGTCAAGCGGATCAAACCGGATCAAGCGACCATGCTCCGCCAAGCCGAGGAGGCTTTCATGGCCAGCCAGTGAGGAGTGGGTCATTTGTTTTTCAGTCCATCGCCTGCAGGGAGCCGCAGGCCTGCAATGGGTTTCCGATTCGGGCATTCCCGAAGAGGATTTTCCTCCACTTCGCCGATGCGGTGGGCGAGGTGCTGATCAGCGGGCCAGCGATCTCGAACGCGCCGCTGGCGTTCAAGCATTATATTTGAACGGTAGTCAGGCGGGAGGAAGGATGACCGGCAGGCGGTGGCGTCCGAAGCGACGGTAAATGGAGAAATCGCGGCGGTCGGCGGTGATGACTTTCGCGTTGCGATGGATTTCGGACAGCATGACAAGCGAGGCGTCCGCCGCATCCATGCGCTCGTATTTCATCATCAACTCCTGAGTCCGCTCCAAATACCCGGGCCATGGGTGGATGCTTGCATCCCAAGAATCCCGGGAACGGATCAAACTTAAGGACTTGCTGGTGTGGCACAGAATCCGCTGGATTGGTTCAATCGTGCCCACTTTCACTATTCCCCACCCATGAGCTTTTCCGAAAACCAAGTCTGCCCGCTCTACATCGGCGGCAAGTGGGTGAATCCTGCCAACAAAACCGGCAGCCCGGTCTTCAATCCCTCCCGCGGCAGCGTCATCGCCAGCGTCCCGATGTGCGGCGCGGCGGAGGTGGACATGGCGGTGGCCTCGGCCAAAGCCGCCTTCCCCGACTGGCGGGACACCCCGCCTAACGAGCGCGTGCAGGTGCTTTTCCGGGCGAAAATCCTCCTCGAGGACGCCTTCGAAGAACTCAGCCTCGGCATCGCCACCGAACATGGAAAAACCCTCTCAGAAGCCCGAGGCGACCTGCGGCGCGGCATCGAGGTGGTGGAATTCGCCTGCGGCATCCCCACCCTGCTGATGGGCGAGTCGCTCGAAAACATCGCCCGAGGCATCGACTGCCACACTGACCGCCACCCACTCGGTGTCGTCGCCGGAATTTGTCCGTTCAATTTCCCCGCTCTCGTCCCAATGTGGATGTGGCCCATCGCCATCGCCTGTGGAAACACCTTCATCCTCAAGCCGAGTGAAAAAGTCCCGCTCACCATGCAGCGGATCATCGCTCTGCTAGAAAAAGCGGGCCTGCCGCCCGGCGTGATGAACATCGTGCACGGCGGCAGTGAGTGCGTGGACGCGATTCTCGAACATCCGGACGTCATGGCCATCAGCTTCGTCGGCTCCACGCCGGTCGCTCGTGAAATCCACCGCAAGGGCACTCTCCACGGCAAGCGCGTGCAGGCCGCCGGTGGTGCGAAAAACTTCATCATCCTCATGCCGGATGCCGATG
>JBOFET010000500.1:0-8679 GCA_051648225.1 Luteolibacter sp. | reverse complement strand
GACGACCTCCGACATCTTTCAAAGAGCACTGCACCTACCTGCGAGAGTCTATCGCGCGAGGTCGGCGATTCTTTCTCCTTGACGTTTCGTCAGAGGGGCTTACCCCCTGCACTATCGGTTATACGCAAGCCAATCCCATTTCGGAGCGCCGCTCCGAGCTGGGCTGGGTCATCCTGCCTGAGTATCAAGGTCAAGGATGGGGACGCAAAGCCGTGGATGCCCTCATAGAGAAAGCCCTTTCGTTCTCTCCTGGCGGACTCACGTTGGAGGTTTTGGCAAGCAATGGGAAAGCCATTCATCTCTACGGTCGTGCGGGTTTCCAAGAGGCTTCAAGACGCCTGTGCTTACGACAAGGGTTCCCGCACGATGAGGTCATCACCATGAACTATCAACCAACGACTCTCCCAGGAGACACTTCGGAATGACAACCCCCCCTCGCATTTCGGTCTTGATGTCGACCCATGGCCGGAATCGCCCAGGGTGGAACTGTGACAACATGCTCCGTCGGGCGGTCGATTCCATTCGTGTGCAAAGCATGCCGCACTTCGAGTTCATCATCATTGACGATGCTTCATCCGATGGCACTCAGCAGGTGCTTGAGGACTACGCGCTCAAAGACTCGCGCATCCGCCTTATCCGTCTCCATGACAACTGCAAGGGCTACACGGCCACAAGGTACAACCGGCTTTTCGCCGAAGCCACAGCTCCTTACGTGCACACGATGTTCGATGATGACGAGATGATGCCCAACGCTTTTGATCTGCTTTTGGATGCGGTCGATGCGGCTCCGTCGCCTCCGGCCATGGTTTATGGGAAAAATCTCTGGCGCTCTCGGGTCGAGGCGTCCCACTACGACGGCAAAACCTTCGGCATGCCATGGCCGTCCTCCCTTAGGACTCAAAACATCTTCTGCCAGCAGGCGGCTCTCATTTCCGTGGCAGCCCTCAAGACTGTCGGCCTTTTCGATACGGACCCAGCCCTCGCTCGTCTCGTCGATTGGGACCTAACGCTGCGCGTGTTTGAAGTGGGACTGCCTGTCGTTCACATTGAGGACACAGTCTGCACTGTGTACCTCTTTAATGAAGACTCCATAGGCGCAAACATCGCTGTGGACTTTTCCAAGTTCCACGAGCTTCGAAAGCCCACTGCGAAGATCCCATCCGTGCACCGATTGCAGGCAAGAAACTTCAAAATCGCATGGGTGTCCGACCATGCCAATGAGCGTCTGTGCAAATGGAACATCGCCGACATTTCTCGCGAGATGAATCTGCTGGGCCATACGTGTCGTTGGATTGTCACCCATGGCTCCTCAGTGATGAATTCTACTTCAGGTGTGTTAGACGATGACTTTGTCATCTACTTCCGAAGCACGCGCATCCCTCTGGGTGAAATTGAGACTCTCCAGTCACGGGGGATTCTCGTCGGATACAGCATTGATGATGCGCTTTGGATGCCCAATGAGTTTCATTTCATTGCAACGGAAGCCGCCAGCATTTTGGAAATCTGCGAGAAGGTGGATTTCCTCGTTTTCCCGAACGAAAAAATCGCTTCTCACTTTCCATCTTTGAAGCCGAAAATCGTGCGAAAGCACATGGCCATGGGCAGTTTTGAAGCATCTGCGTTGAATCCAACGAGTGGTCTGGTGGCGCGTAGTCTGTTGCCGAGAAAAAACCTCGCTTCCTTCCGGGTGCTCGCGCCAAAGCAGGGTGCGACAGGGCAACTGGGCAAGATGCTCAACGACATCTTTTCCGAACTGCTGAAAAGCGATGAAAACATCGAATGCCACTACTTCGCGAACCGGCATTTCAGCCTGGCATCCAAAGACCCGAGAGTCATCAGGCATGACGAGGTCGATCCGACAAGCCGTTTTTACGACGCCGTCAGAGCCATTGACCCTGATGTCATCCTCAATCCCCTGCCTTCGGGCGATTTCATTGACTGCAAGTCCGAGGTCAAGTTCCTCGAGGCGACTGCCTTTTGCGCTCCGCTCGTCTCTAGTCCGAGTTGGCCCAATGTGAAGGCCATTGGAACGGGCACGTATGCGGCGGGGTTTTTGGCATCGACGGCTGAGGAGTTTGTCGAACATGTTATTGCGTTGAAAAAATCACCGTTCTTGAGCGCTCGGGTGGTGAACCGAGCTTGGCATCGAGCCGAGGTGCTCTACAACCCAAAGAGCATCGCTCGGGAGTTCTCAGCGAACCTTGAGGTTCTGTCTCAGTCCAAGGGGTTGTCTTGGGCGACTGGTGTTTCGGATGTTTCGTCGGCGTCTTCAAAAACGGACGGACATTCCCCTTTGCCCGCTTCCGGACGAAAGCCTGACCTTGTCATCAACCCGACTCTTGTGGCGAGCCCTCCGGAGGAAGAGACTCCCGCTGTCATGCGCCGTCGTCTTTTCGAAAACGCGACCGATTCGCTGCTCCATCCGGTGACGTTCGGCAGACACTTTGACCAGACCATCCCCTTTGCCACGACGTGCCGCTCCATCCACGTCAGAGGGCACGCGTACCGAGCGCGAATTGGGCAGCCTCTGCGCTGTGACGTGATGAGGCAGGGTTCCATCCTCTCGACCGGGTACATCCCGGCAGGGCAGATGCAGGAGGGATTGTGGTGGCCGGTGTCGTTCGCCGAGCCCCTCTCCCTTGTCGAAGGCGATGTCGTAAGGTTTACAAATCAGGACAAGCGGCCCGTGTCGTTCTTTTATTCGGACTACGGGAGCCGAAAGGAAGCGGCGGCGATGCGGTTCCTTTCCTGAGGCGGGAGACGGTGTCGTAGGGGGATTTGGGATGGACAAGTACCTGCTCGTTGGTTGTGCGCTCTTTGCCCTTGTCCTCGTTGCGGCGCGAGCTGGACTCCGCAGAGATCTCGGAAAAGGGCGCAGACGCGGTCCTGGTTGAGCCCTTCGCAAAGCGCGGTAGGATGTTCTCAATCTTTCAAATTCAAACCGTTCACCCTTCCATGCGGGGCTGGGACAGGGACGTCCAGGCTCCGCTCCCTCCAAGGAGCGTCATGTTTCATATCCTGTTCCACGAAAAGGACGGATCGTTGGCCCGCCTGATCGGAAAGAGCAAGGCCCACGCGGAGCACCTCATTTCGAGTCTGTACGCACGCGGCGTCCACACTGTGGAAGTCATCAAGGGCAAGCCGTTTGTGGCGCGTCAGATTGTCGCCATCCGTCTTGAGGCAGAAGGCGAAGACTTCGAGGATGAGGACGAGGTGATTGAGAAGTCGCAGGGCGCGGAGATGCCTTCGGCTCCGGTCATGCCGAGGGTGCAGGCCGTCCCTCAGCCCGTACCGCAGATGCCTTACGCTGCTGACCGACAGATTCTCGAAGAGCAAGCCGGAGGCATGCCCGCCCTTGGCGGTGCCGCGTGAGCGACGATAAGGATGACGACCTCGAGGAAAACATCGGGCCGAACTCGCACGTGCCCGATGATGAGTGCAAGGCCATCAAGAAAGCCCAGCGCAAGGTGCGTAAGGAAAAAAAGGCCGCCGTTCAGAAAGAGGACCAGTGGAAGCAGGCGACGCGGGAGAAGAAAGAAGCCAACACGGAGAGGCCGAACTCCGACTTGTGGCCGTTTCAGCCGCGCTCTTCTTTTGAGCGGATGATGTTCTCACACGCGGTGTGGCCCTTGGTGCACCGCAAGCTCCACGATGGTGAATCCTACCGGGCTATTTCGGAGTACCTCGTCGACAACGTGCGGGACTTCGTCGAGTTCAAAACGACGACACTGCTCAAGTACCTCCACGCCATCGGCCGCGACATGCCGTCGTTGGTTGGAAAGAGGATCTTCGCGACGCAGATTCAGATTCTGAAAGAGGGCGACGAGATCCCAGAGGTGGATGCAAAAACCCTCTTCAACTTCTGCGCTGCGATTCAGACCGAACGCGTCATGCTCGGCTACGAGTACGAAGCGAAGGCGGGCCGACTGCTTCAGCAGACGCACCAGGAGATCCGACTTCTAGGCGACATTGCCGATGGCATCGCGGGTCTCGAAAAGACCGGTGCGAACTCCAAGCTCTCCCTTCCTGCGGACCCCGGCCAAAACGACCAGGCTTTGCAGGATACTTTCAAGGAGAAGTTTGGAGCCCTCGTAGGTGGGGTCATCAGCAGGCCAGACGCTAGGCGTCGCGTGCTCAATGCCTTTCAACTTATCGCGTCCCGAGAAACGGGGGCTCTCAAGGATATTGTCGAAGAAAACGACAAACACCACGGAGTCGTCGAATGCTCGTCAGAAACCAGCAGGGAAGAGTTGAATTCGTCCGAGGCTCCGAGCAAAAGTTCGGATCACCCGGAAACGCAGACTTCGCAGATCGCCTGAGCGAAGGGCGGCACGACAACTCCCTTTGCACTATGTTTCTGCTCAAGGGTTACGAAACCGGATGCCACGATGTCATCCATGTGACCCACAAGTATTTTGAGACTGACGAAAAGAAGAACGCGATCCTGGAAACCCTCCAGGATTTCTTTCTGCGTGCTCCGTTCAAGCCTTTCTCGGTCAAGTTCGACAAGGTCGAAATGTTCGGGAAGGACAAGGACGTTCGCGTCCTGCGGCCGGATTCCAATGGCGAGTTCTACATCGGGTTGAAGGAAAAACTCGATGCCCTCGTTCCTGACAAGTGGCCCGAGTACAAGCCTCACATCTCGGTGAGCGCCAACGTGGATTCCATCGACGCCGAGCTGGACAGGTACGTCCTTGTTCAGGGCGGCAAGGTGCTGTGGCAGGCTCCGATTGCGTTCGACGAAGCGAGTGATGCCGACGGTTTGGACAAAAGCGCTTGCTTCGCTTCTCAAGTTTTGCCAGAAAACACCGAAAGAGCCTTGGGAGGTTTGCCATGTTCGTCACTATCGAAGAAATCTTCAGACCACAAAGCCCCGAAGAGTCCCTCCGAAAGGGATACGCCAATCTCCTCAAGGAACGTGACTACATCATTGGTCGAATCGGACTCAAAGCCTATGAAGGGTGCGTGGCAGACGCTCGAAAGCGGCTGGGTGTCCGAGCCGAAGACGATCAAGGCAGGGCTGTCGGCGTACTTCCGGACGCGTCCCGGGAATGATGAAACGCTGAAGCGCTTTCTTGCGTGGGTGGATGCGCCCGATCTGGAATCCGCTGAGCCTCTTGATTCTCAAGCTGCCAATCTCAAAACCGGACTTGTCCGTGTACGATTGGATGATTCAGATTTTAGGCTCATATTGAGAGTTGAGTTCTATTCAGTTGGTGATACCCAATCGTTTGTTCAATTCAACGAAGGTGCGAAATTTTCATACGTCGAAGATAAGAGCTATCGAAAGTTTCTTGAACGCGTCGACAAGGGCGAAGTCTCTTTTTTTGGAGATATGAATGAGAGCGCAGACGGCAGCCGTGACCTTGTCGCAATCTACAAAGACGCAATGAAGAAGTATTTCCCTTCGTATAATGTGCCCGCGCCGAATTTTAAGGTCGTCAACCGTGCGACGGCCACGTTCCTCGGACAGACTCGGCACATCCGTAGTCAACCAACCACGACGATTCTGATTCAGAAGTCGATTCTGGATGACGAGGATACTTTGCGTCGTGTGGTCGCTCATGAGGCAATCCATCACATCGACATGCTGACCAATCCGCGTTCCTCCGGGCATGGAGGATTTTTCCAAAAGCTCTCAAAACAAGCGAACGAAATTGAAGGTCGAGAGTTCATCAACGCGGTTTCTGACGAGACCTACAAGACTTCCGCGACCAAGAAGTTCTACTTGTTCATCATGAAGAACAAGGATGGTCGCTACGTTTTCGCACCGAGCTACCGGCCTGCGTCTGCTGTTTTGGAGAAGATGAAGCCTGAAATTGAAGCGGGCGAGATTGCCATCGTCGTCTCGGACGATCCAAGGTTCTCCACGGTGGGCGCTTTCCGTTTCGGCAAGGAATGGTTCCGAGGAGCGGACAAGCAGGAAGAGTTGGGCAAGCTGTTTGACGCAAACAAGGGCAAGCCTTTTCAGAAGGGCGCTCTGCGTGAAGAGGATGAAGACGACGGCGAGGTGGTCGTTACCTGTGGTCACGATGACTTCGGCATGGAAGAAAGCTCATGCGGCCTTGATGAGGCAGTGGGAGATGAGGAGCGCGCTCACCTTGCCAAACTCAAAGCCCAGGACTCTTTCGACGTCTACCGAGCCATCAGCATCGACAAGCCGGAAGTCGCTACTCGTATTCGAGCCCTTGGTGTTTTCTGGACCGATGAAAAAGACTCCGCTCACGTTCATTGGGGTGAGACCAAGCCGTATCAAGCCATCTTTCGCGCCCGAGTCACTCCCGAACAGGTGAATTGGGAGAAGACCACAGAGATGCGGACGAACCCACGGTTTGCTGCCGAGGCTGAAATCCGCCTCAAAGACAATCAGAAAATTGAAGTTGTCGATGTCGAAATTGAGAAGTACCTGTCGCGCGATGAAATGTGGGAGCCGAACAAGGAAGAGATTCGCAATCGTCATACCGTGAAGATTGGCAAGACTCTTTCAACCGGCCGCACGGTGATGGAGTCAGAAGACGGTCAAATGGTGGAGATGGACGAAGCTGTCTCCGATGTGACGCTCTCGCCTCGCCAGGCGCAACGCCTCAAGGGTTCCAAAGCGGTTCGCAACGGCAAGCCCATCGCGCTGTACCACGGCACGAACAGTGCGGACGTAAAAGACCTCAAGCCCATGGCGCAGGGCAAGGCCGAATACGGCAAGGGCATCTACTTTGCCGAAAACCCGGTCGATGCTTCCGATAACTACGCGTCCAAGAAAGATGACGTCAACACGAATGAAGTTGAGGACGGCATCGTTCCCAACGTCCACATCGTCTTCATCGCGACAAAGAATCCAGCCAACGTCGAACTCGCGACCCATGGGAAGAAAGTTGCGACCGCACTCGGCGTGCCCTGGGAAAAGGTCATGGCCGTGGAAATCCCGGACGCCGATGAGTATGGCGTTCCGACGCGTTCTGGGCACGGTGATGGCTACAAGATTTCCCCGAAGAACTGGTACAAACGCCTCGCCGACATCATGTGGGAAAAGCACAACGGCTACCGGGGTCAGTACGCCCTTGATGACGGCGTTCGCAAGGCGGGCTTTGATGCCCTCTACGTGCCAACCAACCGGTGGTGGATTGTGTTCGAAGCCTCGCAGGTCGTTCCTGCCTTTATGCAGGAGTCGTCCTCGCCGTTTCGATTCGGGACGCACGCCATAAGCCTTTTGGAATCGTCCGACCTCGGCTTCCGTGCAGCGAGCCAGCGCAGGCTGTTTGAAGCGTGCCGAGACCTGCACGAGGACAAGCTCACCGTCGACCAGGCACTCAAGGTTCTTGGCCTTGAGCGAACCGATTTGGGTGATGCAACCAAGCTCAAGAAGGCGTACCGTGCGACGGCCATGGATGCGCATCCGGACCGGGGTGGTTCGGAAGAGGTGATGAAGAAGGTCAACGCGGCCTACGAACTCCTCCAGAGCGGTGGAATGGGGGCTGCTGGTGGAAGTGGGACGAAGCGCGGGTGGGACCAAGCCGATTGGGAGGCTCGTGAGGAGAAGTATCGAGGGCTTGCCGTGAAGGCCATCGACTACCTCAAGGAAAAGTTTGACTTCGACGTGTTCCTTGCTCACTTCCGCAAGTTCGACCCGGCGTTTGAAGTCAGCGCGCGGTACTACCCCGAAAAGTCCGTCACCAGACCGGACCTCGCGGGCGTCATTGCTGAGTTCAAGACGCCAGATGGCAAACGCCGTTTCACGCTGGATTTCAGCGTTCGACTTATGGACATGATGAGCACCGGCTTGGGTGGAGATGGCGCAACGTACCCATGGATCGCTGTGACTTCAGCCTATGTGGACGGCAAATCTCAAAAGCTCAAGCAAGAGCGCTACACATTTGGCTCCACCGAGAAGGCCCTGCTTGATCCGGACGCGCTCTTCCCTTCGTCCCGCCTCAAGAAGTTCTTTTCCGGTGAGGCCCGCAAGGGTTCGAAGTTCTCGAAGGCTGACATGTTCAGCGCCCTCGTTTCGGAAATGAACGGGCGAGTGAGCCAGGATAACGTCTACCTTCCTCTTGGCGATGGCGACCTCGCCCTGCGTGTCTACCGATCGGTGTTCTTGCGGCAGCCTATCTGGATGAGCTTTGGTGTTGTTGAGGGCAAGTATGGTTCGAAGACCATAGCCACTCACACAAAGTCATTCCCCGAGTCCTACGAGACGGTGGAACTTTTCAAGGCGGCTGTTGCGGCGTTCAAGGCGGAGAAAGGTAGCCGAGAGGAAAAGATCAAGGCTCTTTTTGCCGTGCTTTCGAAGGGCGTGGAAAGGGACGACTCGCAGGCTGAGTCCGTGGATGAGTCGGACGAGGGCGAGGAGCTTGAAGAATCTTTTTCCGCTGGAAACCCGTTGCAGTTTGGCGTAAGCCGAGTGCCGTTGACTGAAGGAGCGGCCAAGGAGATGCGCGGAAGTCTGTGGGAAATGGCGAATGCTCTTCCAGAAGACACGGGCTTGCCTGTGACAATCTGGATTTCGGCCAAGAATGCCGGTCACGGTCCACGCATCAAGGCGTCGTTCGATACCCGTCTGGATGTTTCAAAGGCCGTTTCTGTCACGATCGAGGACGAGCCGCGTCAGATTGGCTCTCCCAAGCATCCCCATTTCCCTGCGCTTGCAGCATTTGTGAAGGCCAATAAGGATGTTCTTCTGGCGTA
>JBOFET010000499.1:0-3369 GCA_051648225.1 Luteolibacter sp. | reverse complement strand
CGGGAATCGACTTGGTGGCTTTTCGATGATACTTCACCGCAGAAAGCTATCATGATTCGCCGCCGTCCGCTTTTCTGCTGCCTTACTCTCGTGCTCGTCTCCTGTGACAAACCGAAGGAAACGGCGACCATACCCGAGAAATCGCCAGCACCGCGGCGGGCGACCAAGTCCGCGCGCCCCCTCAGCAGCGAGCCTGTGAGCACGCCCGAAGAGATTCGCGAGACTTTCGAAAATGCCCAGGCCATCCAATCTCCCGAGCATCGGAACAAAGCGCTGGAAGAAGTCGTCTGGGATGCCTTGGAACTGGATCCCCATCTCGCAGCCGAGGCATTTCTCAAGCTCACTCCCCGGAGCGAGGAGAAAAATCGACTCATCCAGCACTATGCCATGCGGCTCGCGGAGCAATCCCTCGACGAGGCCATGCAATGGGCTGCCACCTTTCACAGCGAAGAAGAAAGATCACTCGCCTACGACAACATCGCCCTCGTCCTGGCGGAGTCCGAGCCAGAGCGCGCCGCCCAAATGCTTTCCGAATCGGGGATCGCCGGGCGCGACTTCGACGTGGCAGTGGTACAAGTCCTCCAACGCTGGGCAGCGTCCTCCCCGGAAGGCGCAGCGGGATGGGTCGTTCTCTTCGAGGAAGGAGAAGCACGCTCGGCCGGACTAAAAGCCGTCGTCGGCATTTGGTCCCGCACCGATCCCGAAGGAGCCTTGGTGTGGCTGGACAGTCTTCAAAACCCGGCGATTCGCCAGGAAGCGAGCGATGGCTTGGCCCAGTCGATCCTGGATCTTCCGGAAGGCAGCCAAGACGACCTGCTGCGGCGGGTGAGTCCCGACATCCGCTCCCGGTTTGAAAGCCTCAAAACCGAGGCGGCGGAACAATAAATCTTCAGGTCAAACGACCCAATTCGCGAGCAACCAGCATCAAGGTCTCACGGACCCCGGGGGCGAATCCACCGTCCGTTTGCACGGCGAGCATCACCGCTCCCTCACGGATGAACTCCAGCGGCACCGATCCCGAGTAGAGTTTCAGTCCGCCACCGCCAAAGCCCAGATTGGGCAGCAGACTTTTTAGAGTTTCAAGTGCCCCGATGTCCTGTTGGCTGACCCGTGCGATGTTGCGGATGCCTGGAAGCGCCCGCGAGCGCTGGAGGATTTCCTCGACGTTCATTTCACGGTCCACTCCGAAGATGGCGCGCAATTCAAGCTGGCGGATCGAGAAAGAGTCGGAATGGGACGCATCGAAGGAATCATTGGCCACCGGAGCGCTCGGAGTCACCGGGGCGAAGGCCGTGGGAACCCCAGGAGTCTCGATCGCCGGGGCGGCGACGGGATTTGAGAATACCGGCGTTGGATCGCTGAAAGGTTGCGCCGCAGGCGTGGCGGCAGGCTCTTGCCAGGATCCGAATGCCGCGATCGCCGCTTGAGTCGATGGGGAAGCAACCCGACTTGGCTCGACTGAAAATGGCGAAACTGCCGGCTGCTGGGGTGCCAACGAGAATGGCGAAGTCGCCGCCGGTTCCGCAGCTGGCGGCGTCTCGAACGGCGCGGCGGAATAGCCCTTGGCCGGTGCCTCGTAGCCAAAGCCCTCGGAGGGTTCCGCGACTTGAAACGGAGAATCGGATACACGGCGCTCGGGCAGCTTGGTCACCTGACCGCCATCCGCAGACTTCAAGACCGGAGGCTCATCCACCACCGTGAACGGTGAATCCTGGCGCGCCACTGCCGTGAACGGACTGCTGGCAGCCAGCGCCGCTGCCTCGGGAACCACCGCAAACGGAGAGTCCTGGCGGGTGGCGGGTTGGTTGGGAAAGTTCTCAAAGATTCCTCGGGTCGTGCTCATTTTGAATTCGGATTAATGTTGGAAACAGAATGCAAGCGTCTCGCATGCCTATGCCGGAGGAAAAAAGCTTAATTTTTCCTTAATGTCTAGCCTTCCAGCGAAAACCTTCAATTTTCCCCGTTCTCGTCGAGCAATCGCTTGAGCCGGTTTTTCATCGAGACCTTGGCGACGGCAGGCAGGCGGTCCACGAAGAGCACCCCATTCAAGTGGTCGATCTCATGTTGCAGGGCTCTTGCTAACAGACCATCCGTCTCGATCACCAGCACGGAACCGTCGAGTTGCGGAAGTGTCGCCTTCACTACCTCCGGCCGGCGGACCTCGGCGCGGATCCCACGGATGCTCAGACAGCCTTCCATCCCGAACTCTTTGGCCTGACCGAAGGCGAGCTCGGGATTGATGAAAATCAGGGGCATGATTTCGGCGATTTGTGCGTCCACGCCATTCACCTTGAGGAACGACACACATTCCGGATCATGGGATACATCGATGACCGCCAGCCGCAGATCCTCGCCCACTTGGGGAGCGGCGAGGCCCACACCGTTTGCATCCACCATGGTGTCGAGCATGTCGGCCACCAGATCGATGATCGTGTCATCCACCTCGGTGACAGGGCGGCAGCGTTGACGGAGAACAGGATGACCGTATTGGACGATTTCGCGAATCATGGCAGTTTCCCCGGTGGTTTAGCGGACCAGACGGACCACGTCAAACACCAGAAACCAAGCAATGAAACACCACTCCCCCGGCAGTCGATTTTTTTCTGAAAATCACCCATAGGATTCTTGAATATCCTCTCAGGCCGTTCGTCGAAACCAGCGTCACTGAAAAATAGACACAACCATGAAAGCCATCCTAACCACGTTCGCAATCGCCACCCTCGCGCTTCTTGGATCCGCTCCGGAAGTTCAAGCCCGTCCCTACCACCACTCCGGCGGCGGGGTCTTCGTCAGCGGTTACCGCTCCTGCGGCACACCGATTTACTCCGAGCGCTACTTCGTCGGCTACGACCGTTGCGGAGCCCCGATCTGGGGAGTCCGCGCCGTTCGCCAGTCCTACCACCGCCCTGTTGCTCAGCCCCGTTATGTCGAGCCATGTCAGCCACAGTATCGCGGCTCATCCCATCACGGTTACTCCGGCCATCGCCGGTCTCACTCGGGTAACAGCATCGTTTTTCAAGGCTATTTCGGCCGTTGAGACGGGCTGGCTGGGCCATCAGATCCACCGTGGATCTGATGGAATCGAAATCCAAGTATTGACACCCCGGCGCATCCACCTTACTCACTCGCCCCCGCGCCGGAAGTCTGGCGGAGTAGCCAAGTGGTAAGGCAATGGTTTGCAAAACCGTCATTCGAGGGTTCGATTCCCTCCTCCGCCTCCAGCGGTCAAATGCCCAACTGCGGCAGCCGCTCGGGGTTGGATGATCCGCCCTGCTGCTAGGCCAGAGTGATCCCGACCGGACAATGGTCCGAGCCGAGCACGTGTGGCAGAATTTCTGCTGCGGCGACGCGGCTCATCCACGGAGTCGA
>JBOFET010000498.1:0-11210 GCA_051648225.1 Luteolibacter sp. | reverse complement strand
GCCTTCACCCCAAAAGCAAACTCCTAGCATTCACGCCCACCTCTTTCCTGTAAACCAGCCGAGAACCGGAGCGACCGGGGGATTACTCGGTTGTCACCCAGTCAAGAAAATTTTACAATTTGATACCTACGTGATTTGTATAATCAGAACTTCTTAAATATCTGGGAAGGTTAGCAGCAATCATTTAAAGATTGCCCCGAGCGGCGCTGGCATGGCCGTGCTCCTTACCAAACACACCCTTACGATGACGTCCCTTATATCCCACACCACCAAAGCTGCCACCTGCTGGATCAACCCCTTTCCCCCCCGCCTGCGGTCCGGCCACCGGCTCTCTCAACGGCCTTCGCCCCCAAGGCAAGTTCCTAGCGTTAATTTACGCTACGTTCTTACTTTTCTTTGTTTGTTTCCCGGAGTGCTTCCTGCATTCAACGCGATTGGTTTTGAGGGAGCGGTTGTTGCCGGAATCCCCAATCAGCCAAATACGGGTGTTCCCGCCGGTGTGACTACGCCTACTTTCAGTTACACCCTGCTTTCGGGAAACAATTTGCAGACATTCCGTAATCCGGGTGCGGGGACGGTCGATTCGGACGATGTTCTCGCCGGGACGTCTGGCAATGGTTCGGTGCCTGATTATTACAAAGCCCCTGAGTTCGGGTGGAAGTTGCAAGGCTACGTCAATTCCAGTTTGGTCAGTCCGAATTGGAATACTTTTCAATCGACTGCGACGGGGAGCGGCGCGGCTGCTGGAGCCGATTATCCGGGGGTAGCGACGGTGGGTCAGCGCAGCGAACTTGGAGAGGCATTGAACGTCAACCGGTTTTTCTCCCCAGCGACTGGCAATCTTGCCGCCGCGCCGGGTCTTGGTGACCAGTTCCTTGATGTATGGAGCACGCCTGGCACACCGGGTGCATGGTCGGCTCAGATGAGCATTGATATAAGTGCTACTCAGAATACCTCGTGGACTGGGACATTTGCGTTTGGGGGGCGTGACGCTTCTTCGGCTTTGGCGAATTCGTTTTTTCGTTTGAGGGATGGTGCCACTGTCCTTTTTAGCGGTAGCACGGGATCTGTCCCGCTTGAATATTGGACAGGTCCAACGACTCAAGGCACTGCGGTTGCATCGAATGGGGTAACCCAGACGGACTGGGAGTATTTCAAGTTTTCCAACATTGCGGTGACGGCTGGTAAAATTTACACGGTCGATATCATCATGCCCGAGGAGCATAATTTTGACTGGGTTTTGGGAGACGCTTACACGGTGATGCCGGGTGCGCAGATTCCCGAGGCATCATCTTTGTTGCTGGGGGTTGTTTCTACGTTCGGGTTGTTGATCCGTCGCAGGAGAAACTAACTCCAGCGGAGGCCACTGAGATCGTTGTGTTCGAGGCCACAAGAATGGGGTCAAGAATAGAATGTGGGTCATGGAATGTGGGTCAGGCCTCGCGGATTCACATCAAGATGAATCGGCGTGAGTCCCGACAAGCACCCGCCAGCTTTGCATCCACCGGTCATGGAGGAAGAGGAGCCGGAGAGTAGCATGAATCGCCGGGTATGGATGCGGCCACGAGCGAAATTTCGATTCTTCCTCAGCTTCTTCGGCCCGGTCAGCAAGGCGATTGGGGCGGCGTTGTTCGGGTGGCTGAAGGAGCTTTCTCCTTCGTAGCCCGGTGTTTCGCTGTTTTTCTCAAACAGGCAAGATGCCCGTTTGCCGAGACAGCCGAGACGGTTATCCCCCGGTTTTGCGTTTCTTCGGCTCTTCCAAGTCCTTGCTTTCGGCGTTGAGGAGTGTGTAGGCGGTGCGATGGAACTTGAGTTTGCCATTTCTGGGAACACGCCATCTAACTCGCACGCTGCGCGTTGGACGCTGCTTCCGCAAGGGCCTTGCTGGATCGGAAGCTAAGCAAGCGCGATCTGGATCGTGCCGATACGCTGGCGGCTCAGGGAGAGATCTCCGGCGATGAGGCCGCGGGGAATGAGGAAATCCTCGCGGAGAACTCCGCCAGGATGAATGGGAGCGTGTGTTTTCAGGTTGATTCAGTGGTAGTCGATGATTTCGACTTCGTGGAGACCATCCGTTGTCCAGCGGAAGGAGACGCGCCATGGGTCATTGATGCGGATGGCGTGTTGGCCTTTCCGGTTGAGACAGCCGGGACACATGAGTTCGGGCAGCACCACGCCCTAAAAGAATCTCCGGATCAAGGTTTCGGAGTGACTGCGGGAGTGGCGCGCTTGATCACGACGCGGCGGTTCCGCTGTTTGTTTTCCTCGCTGGTGTTCGGCGGGTCGAAGGATTTGCCCTTGCCGGTGGGCGTGACCTTCACGCCGAGACTGGAAGTGATGTAGTCCGTGGCGGTTCTGGCGCGCTCGAGCGAGACCTTGAGGCAGGCCTCGTCACTGCCGACTGAGTCGGCCCAGCCTTCCGCGACGAGGCCGGCTCGGGCGATGTCGGGGTGCATTTTGAGCCACGAGGCGAGTTTGCGGTCGATGATATTGATCGACTCCGGGGTGAGCGTCCATTGGTTGAACTCGAAAAGGAGCTGCGGGCAGATCTCGTCTTGGGTGAGCTTGGGCTGGAGCTTGATTTGCCCGGAGGCCACCTTGCTTTCGATTTCGCGAAGGCGGCGGAGATAGTCGGTGATGGGTTCGCCTTCCTTGCGGCGGACCTGTGCCGCGCGGTCCAGCATGGAGGTTTCCACGACGAAGCCGCTGCTTTCGACCACGGCCTGGCCTCGCCACGTCTGGCTCATGGCGGCGAATTCGCGGGCGATGGGCCAGTTGCGACGGGCTTGGACGCTGGCGCCCTGGGGTTCTTCCGAGGGCACGTAGAAATAGACATAGCGGCAGAGCGCGGCGGGGTATTGGCCGCGGCGGATGGATTCCTCGGTCGGCGGGAAGTGGAGTGAGGATTTCGAGTGGCCGACTTGGAGGACTTTGGCGGGACCAGCGTTGGTCATCGGCACGAAACCGATGCCGTCCGGGTCTGCGGCGACGATTTCCGCGAGCACGGAATTTTCCGCGTGGCGCTTGGCGTGCCCGGAAATGGAGCGGCCGAGCAGGACGGAATCGGAGAAATATTTGTAAGTCCCGGAGCGCTCGGGACGGGCGTGAAGGACGATAGGCCGGTCCGGGCCGCCGAGCTCGGACCAGTTGCTGATCTCGCCCAGGAAGACCCGGCGGACTTCCTCGACGGTGATTTTTTCCACGACGTTTTCCTTGCCGGTGATGATGGCGAGGGCGTCGAGGCCGAGGGCGAACTGCGCTCCGGGCTGGGCGAGATTTCCGCAGACGGGCATGAGGTCGCGTTGCTCGGTGCCGCTGATGGGCCGGGAGGACATGCCGACGTCGCAGGCTCCGAGATTGAGATCGCGGAAGGCGTCGCTCGAGCCGGTGGGGCGAATGGAAATGGTTTCCCAGATGCCGTCGGAATCGACATCGCACATGACGTCGTGGGCGAGCGCTTTTTCGCCCTCGGGGGTATCGAGTTCCGTCGTGTGGTCTTCGATGGGTGAGGGTTTTTTGGAATCGCGGGTGACGATTGAGAAGTAGTTGAACGCGAGATTGACGGCGCAGACGGCCCCGACGGTGTTCGAGCCTGAGACGCGCAGGACGACGCGGGTCTTGCGGTTGGCCGGGGCGACAGGGGCGGCGGGTTCCGCCTCGGTGGGTGCTCCGCGCTGGGTGATGTGGTCGTGGGTGCCCTCGATTTTCACGAGGTTGCCCTTGTCGGCGATGATTACTTGGCCGGCCTCGCTGAGGACGAACTTCACGAAGGGCTGCATCTCAGGATTGTCCGAAAACTCGCGGGTGTAGAGATAGACGGTGCGCGACAGCGGGTAGATGCCCATCCGCACGGCGGCGCGGTCGGGGAAAACGGCGGTGTCTGGCTCCATTTCCATGCCCGGGGAGTCGTCGAAAACCTGGAGCCTCTTGATGCCTGGCTGGGTGGCGTAACTCTCGCCGATGAAGCCGATGGCTCCGGGGAGCTCGGACACGCGCTTGGCGAGTTCCCGGCTGCTGACGAAGGCGGGAACTTGATTTTCATCGGCCATCGACGCTTCGGGGCGGATCATTTGTTTGAAAAAATCGAGGGTGCCGCTGGGTTCTTTCCGGCGCAGCGGGATGACAGGCAGGCCTTGGTCCGCGCCGCCGAAGGTTTTCCACTCGGCGAGGTTTTTCCAATCCGTCTTCCGGCGGGAGTAGAGCGCCTTGATCTCGCTGAAGGAGATGCGGCCAAGCGGGTTGCTCTCATGCGTGACGATGGCGAGGCCGTCCATGGCGACGGGGTGCTCGCAGCCGGTGCCGGGTTCGTTGCCGCGCCAGAAGAAGTCGCTGCCGAGTTTCTCCTTGAGCGCGTCCGCTTCGCCTTGGGTGATCCGGCGGGAACTCATGCCGATGTCGCAGGGGCCGACGAGGCGGGGAAACTTGCCAAGGAAGCTCTTGAAGCTATCGCCGGAGCCGGTGGCGTGGATTTCGATAAAAACAGGGCCGAGGCCAGGAACGGTGCCGGTGACGTGGATGAGTTCGCCGTGGGCTTGGATTTTTGCATCGGGAGATTTCTTTTCCTGTTCGAGGTAGGCCTTGGCCAACTCCGGGACGGCGTGCTCACCAAGTGTGTTGGACCCGACGAAAACGAGCAGCCGCTTGCCGGGTGGCGGACTCGCCGCGCTGACTGGAAGGGTCCCGGAAATAAAAATCACGGCGAGGGGGATCCAACTCAACGCCAGACTCAAGGGCTTTTGCATGTTTTGTTCCGACGGAAAACAGGGTCCAGGGCGGGGGGAAGATTTTCTTTGTAACGATTTTGTGACTCTCGTCCGGTCAGTCGGAGAGATCCGGCTTGAAAGGCCGGGTAGGCGGGGTTGGATTCAGGGGTGAGCTGCATTTTGCCACGATCATTGCACGATCTCGGATTTTCCGAGCTGGCGGAGGTGTTGGCGGGCGACGGCGTGATTCTCCACCACGCCAAGGTGCTGTGGCGGGCGATTCATCGCGAGGGCGAGCTGGATCTTGCCGCCCGGGACTTTCTCCCGCCACTCCAGCGCTGGGTCGCCACATCGGTCGGGGAGGGGAAGGCGTTTTTCCTCGATGCTCCGGAGGTCGTGGATGAAATCCGCAGCTCGGACGGACTTACCCGGAAATTTCTCCTGCGGCTGCGCGACGGCCAGACGATCGAGACCGTGCTGATGGGTTACGAGGGCCGCCACACCGTCTGCGTCAGCACGCAGGCCGGTTGTGCGATGGGTTGCGTCTTTTGTGCGACCGGGCAGATGGGTTTCGTCCGGCATTTACGGCCCGGGGAAATCGTCGCGCAGGTCCTCCACGCGCGGCGGGTTTTGAAATCCATCGATCCGAAGAAGCGCCTTCGCAACCTGGTACTCATGGGTATGGGCGAGCCGCTTCACAACTACGACTCCGTCATCCACGCGCTGGGATCGATTTCCGACGTCCGTGGTGCCGGCATCGGTCCGTCCAAGATCGCGATCAGTACCGTGGGTGTCGTCCCCGGCATTTTGCGGCTGGCGGAGGAAGCGCAGCCCTATCGCCTCGCGGTTAGCCTCCATGGTTCGACCGAGGACGAGCGTGCCGCCCTGGTCCCCGCCAGCAAACGCTGGCCGCTGGCCATGCTCATCGACGCCTGCCGGAGCTATGGCCAATCCACGGGCAGGAGAATCTTCTTCGAATGGACGCTCATCGCCGGAAAAAATGATTCGGCGGAGACGGCGGGCCGGTTGGTCGAACTGCTTCGCGGGATCGATGCTCATGTGAATCTCATCCCGCTCAATCCCACCGGGGGATTTGCCGGCAGCCAGAGCGACTCTGGCCAAGAGTTCCAGAAAATCCTGATCGCAGGCGGATTTCCCTGCACGTTCCGCCAGCGCCGTGGCATCGACGTGGCGGCCGGATGCGGGATGCTGAAGGCGGAAAAACGGGCAAGAACCGCGTAGTTTCCGCCTCCAAACCCAATTGTGACAGGAATGTCACATGAGCGCCCTTGAGGAAAACTGAAGCAATGGAGAAACCTCCAACCCGGTCGCGCACCGGGCTTCAGGTATGCCATTTCGCCCACCGACCATCGCTCTATCCGATCCCCTCCGCCTCCTGCGGTCGGCGTCCTTGTGCTTGGCGCTCGGCGTGGTTTCCCCGCTACTCTCGGCGGAAGAGTCCATCACTTTTTACATCCGCGAATACCGTGTGGACGGTGCGAAACGCCTGCAAAAACTCGAAGTCGAGGAAGCGGTGTATCCTTATCTGGGGCCAGCGCGCACCCCGAACGATGTCGAACAGGCGCGTGCTGCGCTGGAGAAAACCTACCATGACAAGGGCTATCAGACCGTCTCGGTGGTCGTCCCCGAACAGGATCCCCGCCGCGGAATCATCCGGCTGGAGGTCTTCGAGAACAAGGTCGGCCGCCTGCGGGTGAATGGTGCCCGTTGGTTCCTGCCGAGCCAGGTCAAGCGCGAGGCACCCTCGCTGGCGGAAGGAAATGTCCCGGAAATGAAGCAGGTCGCCAAGGAAATCACTGGCCTCAACCGCCTTGCGGACCGCCGTGTCACTCCGGTCCTGCGCCAAGGCGTGGAACCCGGCACCGTTGACATCGACCTCAATGTCGAGGACAAGCTCCCGCTTCACGGCTCGTTGGAACTTAACAACCGCTACAGCGCCAACACCACCCCGCTGCGGCTCAACAGCTCGATCAGCTATGGAAACCTTTTCCAGTTAGGTCACACCGGCGGCCTCAGCCTTCAGATCGCCCCGGAAGACATCGACGACGCGCTCGTTTACTCCGGTTACTACCTCGCCCGCGTTTCCGATGAAGTCAGTCTGATGGCCACTGGAACCAAACAAGACAGCAATGTCTCCACCCTCGGCGGCGGTGCGGTGGCCGGACGCGGCGACATCATCGGCTTGCGGGCGCTTCTCGACCTGCCGACGACGCAGAAATTCTACCAAAACATCTCGCTCGGCATCGACTGGAAGAACCTCGAGGAGGACATCGTCATCGGCGATGACGTCATCCCCGCTCCCATCGAATACTATCCGCTCAGCGCCAACTACAACGCCTCCTGGATGGGCGACAAGGGCTTCACCGCGCTAAACGCCTCCCTCAATTTCAGCCTGCGTGGTGTGGGTGCCGACGAGGAAGACTTCGCGAACAAGCGCTTCAATGCGGACGGCAGCTACATCTATCTGCGCACCGACCTCGCCCACACCCGCGATCTCGACGACGGCTGGCAGGTCTTCGGGAAAATCCAGGGCCAGCTTGCCAGTCAGGCGCTCGTCAATACCGAGCAATTCGCCGGCGGCGGTCTCGACACCACCCGCGGTTACCTGGAAGCCACGGTGCTCGGCGACAACGGGATTTTCGGTACCGTGGAACTGCTCGGCCCGTCGCTGATAGGCTCTTCCGCAAAATCCTCCGCCACCGATGCTCCCGAGAAAACGGACGAATGGCGTTTTTATGCCTTCTCAGACGTCGGCATGGTCAAACTCTACGATTCCCTTCCCGGTCAGGACTCGACCTCCAGCCTCGCGAGTTTCGGCTTCGGCAGCCGGGCAAATCTTCACAAGCACTACAATGCCTCGGTCGATGTCGCCTTCCCCCTCATCGAAGAGGCCGATACCGACAGGGGCGAGGTCCGCGTCACCTTCCGTGGCTGGGCCGATTTCTAACCAACCGATCTCCCTATGACAAACCGTCCTCAACTCACGCTTCTTGCTGGCCTCGCGCTCCTGTTTGCCGCCCCCCTGCACGCAGAAGAATCCGCCTGGTGGAACCCGGACTGGACCCAGCGCCAACCGCTGACCCTGGATGCCGCCGCAGCTTCTGTGGCCGACGCTACCGGCAGCCTCTCCGTGCTCGTCCGCCTTCACGATGGCAATTTCCAGTTCGCCAATGCCCGCGAGGACGGCAGCGACCTGCGTTTCCTCGCTGCCGATGACAAGACGGTGCTGCCGCACCAGATCGAAAGTTACGACAGCCTGCTCAACGAGGCTTTCGTCTGGGTCAAGATTCCCGACGTCAAGGCCGGCTCCAAGGAAATTTTCCACATCTACTATGGCAATACGGACCCCGCCATGCCCGCCGTCGAGAAGCCCTCGGACGCCTACGATGCGGACACCGTCCTAGCCTACCATTTCGCCGGTCGCGGCGTCGCCCCGGCAGACGCTACTGCCAATGCCAACAACGCGGAAACCGCCGCAGTCACCGCCGAGGGCTCACTCATCGGAAATGGCCTGCGCTTGATGGGCACGCCCGTCCTCATCCCGAACTCCCCAACGCTGGAGTGGAAAGACGGCCAGCCACTCACCGTTTCCGTCTGGATAAAGCCCGCAGCCCTTCAGGAAAATGCCGTCATCCTCAGCCGCGCGGATGGGCAGGCCTCCTTCCGTTTGCTTTTGGACCAAGGGATTCCCGTCGTCCAAGTGGGCTCGGCCCGCAGCCAGCCGGGTGCGCCCGTCGCCCCAGCGGTCTGGAGCCACCTCGCCCTCGTGGCAGACGGCAAGACCGCCAAGCTTTTCCTCAATGGCGCGCCCTACGCCAGTCTCGACGCCGCCCTCCCCGCGCTGACCACGCCGCTCTCTCTCGGCGGTCTCGTCGTCGAAGCCGCTGGAACCAGCCCGTTCACCGGTGAGCTTGATGAGCTGAATATTTCGAAAGTCGCCCGCTCTGCCAGCTGGGTCGGCCTAGCAGCCACCAATCAGGGCAGCACCGATGCCGCACTCCGCACCCTCGCCCTCGGCGCGGTCGAAGGTGGCGGCGAAGGCGGCGGTGAGCACAGCGGGGCCATGGCGCACGTCATGCTCTTCGGTGACATCGCCAAGAACATGATGTTCGACGGCTGGATCGCCATCGGCGTCTGCGTCGTCATGATCATCTTCGGCTGGACCGTCGCCGTAAAAAAGTTCCTCTACTTGAACTCCATTGAAAAAGGCACCAAGTTGTTCCTGAACCAGTGGAAATCCCTTTCCACCGATCTCACGGCGCTGGACACCGAGGACAAATCCAGCGTCAGCAGCCTCGGCGGAAATGTCGAAGAGTCCGACCAGGCGATGATTGAGAAATCTCCCCTCTTTCACATCTACCAAATCGGTGCCGATGAAATCCGCCACCGCCTCGACAAGGATAACAACCGCGTTCAGGGCCTTTCCGGCCGTTCCATCCAAGCCATCCGCTCCAGCCTTGACGCCGGTTACGTCCACGAAAGCCACCGCCTGACGGACGGACTTGTTTATCTCACCATCAGCATCGCCGGCGGCCCCTACGTCGGCCTGCTCGGCACCGTCGTGGGCGTCATGATCACCTTCGCCATCATCGCCAAGTCCGGTGAGGTCAACGTCAACTCCATCGCCCCGGGTATCGCCTCAGCGCTGCTCGCCACCGTTGTCGGTCTGGTCGTCGCCATTCCCGCGCTCTTCATTTACTCCTACCTCAACGGGCGCATCAAGAACTCGCTCGCCCTCATGCAGGTTTTCATCGATGAGTTCGTCGCCAAGATGGCCGAGTTCTACCGGCCTCCCAACGCGGAGCCCGATTCCAACGGCGGTGGTGGCGGTAGCCACTAAATCTCAAATTTGAAATCTCAAATCTCAGTTTCCCATGGCCTCCAGCGAAAGTAATTACGATGACATCAACGTCACCCCGATGGTCGATCTCTATCTGGTTCTCCTGCTCATCTTCATCATCATGACCACCGCCGGCGTGCAGGGTGTGAAGGTGGACCTGCCCAGCGCCAGCAAGAGCGCCGCCAAGAAGATGGAGGAGCCCAAAACCCAGGCCATCACCATCGACACCTCGGGCAAGATCAAGCTCAACACCGTCGGCGTCACTCTCGAAGAGCTCGACTCGAAACTCAAAGCCCTCGTCGCCGCCAATACCGAGGTCCCCGTCGTCGTCCGTGGCGACGGTCAGAACCAATACCAAGGCATCATGGACGTGCTCGACGTGCTCGGGCGCAACAACATCAGCCAGATCGGCCTCGCCACCCAACCGCCGAAAGGCGCGAAGTAAGTCCCGCTCATGACCCGCAAACCGCCTGCCCCCCCGCCGCAGAACAAGCAGCGTCTCGTCATCGGGATCCTGCTCGCCGTCGTCCTGTTGGGCGGCATCGTTTCGTTCATGAACAGCGGCGGGAAGAGCAAGAAGCCCGCTGCCAGGAAATCTGAAATCGTTGAGATCACGCTGCCCCCGCCGCCGCCGCCTCCACCGCCGCCGCCACCGAAGATTGAGCCGCCCAAGCAGGAAGAACCACCGGAGGACCAGGAAATGGTCGAGCAGGAACCCGTCCCCGATGACGAGCCCCCGCCGGAGGATTCTCCACCGGACACGCCCTCGGAAGACCTCAGCACCGGCATCGCCGGAAACGGCCCCGACATGGGCCTCAGCAGTGGTGGCGGCAATGGAAAAATCGGCGGCAGTGGCCGCAAAGGCGGCGGCAGCAAATACGGTTGGTATGCCGCCAAGGTCCAAAGCACCATCGCAGAGGCACTGCGCCGGCATCCGTCCACCCGCAGCGCGAAGATGGTCCTGCAAGTCCGCATTTGGCCGGATGCCAATGGCCGCATCACCCGCGCCCAGCTCGTCGGATCTTCAGGCAACTCCGCCGTCGATCAAGCCATCAAGAACCAGATCCTCACCGGCCTGCAACTGCCTCAAGCTCCTCCTGCGGACATGCCGGTCCCCATCGTCCTTCGCATCACCGGCAGCAAGGCTGCCCTCTAATCCATTTCCCCATGTCTCTCGCCCGTCCCATCCTCATCGTCGCCATGCTCGGAGCCGCCAGCCTGCTCCGGGCCGAAGAAGTCACCACCGAGACCACGCCAGTCGAGTCGTCTCCTGCCGCCGAGGCA
The DNA here is from genome assembly GCA_051648225.1 of Luteolibacter sp. Classification (GTDB taxonomy): domain Bacteria; phylum Verrucomicrobiota; class Verrucomicrobiia; order Verrucomicrobiales; family Akkermansiaceae; genus Luteolibacter. The sequence goes on along the minus strand of JBOFET010000498.1, from coordinate 362 downwards.
TCCGCCGCGCTGGATCCCAGTGCCGAGGCCCCGCGCCCAGGTGATCTTCCCGCCGAGCCTGCACCCGCCATCGCACCCGCTGCGCCCACTTCCAACGTCACTGTGAACCTCATCAACCGCCTGGTTGATAAAAAGGTCCTCACCCGCGAGGAGGCCGATGAAATGATCACGCAGGCAGAAGCGGATGCCATCGCCGTCCAGCAAGCTGCCGCCGCACAAGCCGATATCGCCGCCTTGCCGCCTCCCCCGAGCGAGGACGAAATGCGCGTCACCTACATCCCCGAGGTGGTCAAAAACAACATGCGCGACCAGATCAAACAGGAACTCATGGCCGCCGCCCGCGAGGAGAAGTGGAGCGAGAA
>JBOFET010000497.1:0-4612 GCA_051648225.1 Luteolibacter sp. | reverse complement strand
GGTGACAAAGCGCGGTGGCGGACCTCTGCTTCTCCTTTGGCTTTCCTTTCGCAAGCGAGCCCGGAGACTCGCGGTCCGGTGAAATTGAAAAATCCTCCCTGCCCCTGCCTGCCCGATGTGGGGGAAATTCTCGATTTCTCCGTCACCCGCCGCCATGGCGGCGACAAGGGGGCCGAGTTTTACCTGGACGCGCTGCGTTTCGCCCAATCGCAATGGTGCGCAGGAAAGCCCGCGCAGGCCATTCTCCAGCTCAACAAGGCCTGGATGGCGGAGCTGCCAGCCGGCCATCCGGTGTTCGAAACGCACCCGTCTCCCTACCGCGCTCTTGTCTGGATTCTCCAGACGGCGTCCTGTCAGGATTGTGGCTACCTTGGAAATCCCGTCCGGCACTTCCAACACTTGGCCAGCCGTATGGTCGGCCCCCGTGCGGAACTCCGCGCTTGGCGGGCATGGCTTTGTTTTCATTTGGCCGAGCGGGTTCTCAACCCTGCCAAGTATCCGCGGGATGGGGAACAAATCGCCCGCGAGGGACTGTGGATCCCAGGTTTCCGGAGAGTGCTCGCTGAGGTAAATGGCCGGGTCGCGGGCGAGTATCAAGGAGGGTGACAGCCCGAGCGCTCTCGATTTCCGTCCATTTCAGCGGGGGTTAGTTTCCACCGGGACCCCGGCGGCCCCAGATGCTCCGGCCTTCGAAGATCCGTTCTTTTGCTTCAGTGGAGAGGTTGGGCGATGCCTCGACGTAGGCCTTTGCCGCTACGGGATCTTCGCGCATCCAGCGCATGGCGGCGATGCCGACGGTGCGGTTCCGGTCTCCCTCGTCGGTGATGGTTTCCGCGACTTTGATGAGTTCCGCAGGTTCTCCGGTGTTGTTGCTCCAGACGTAGGCCTGGGCGGCGCTGTCACGAATCGGCCCGGGTTGATAGGAATTCACGAATGCGAGCGCGGCGATCGGGTTTCTTTCATTCAGCGCTGGCATCAAGTCGCGCATCGCGCCGCGCTGTGCTTCTTCGTTGGTCTGTTCTTTCAAAAAGTCCTCCGCAGCCTGCGTGTCCTTCCGCGCGAGATCCCTGACGACATCGCCGATCAGGCGGTTTTTCTCATCTCCTTCCGCCATGGTGGAGACCTGCTTGGCTGCCGCCACCGGGTCCTTGCTGGAAAGTCCTTCGATCGCGGAGGCAAGTGCCCTCGCTTGATCATCTGCAGGCAGGGTGCGGATCCACGTTTGGGCTTCTGCGAAATCGAGCGCCCCGTATTTTTCCGCCACGGAGCGGTAGGCATCCCCGCGCTGTTCAGGATCCATCTTGGCGATCATTTCCGCCGCTTTGCGAGGATCCGTCTTGGCGACTTCTCCCACGACGGCGGTCATTGCTTCCTTTTTCCCGGTGCTGAGTGAGTTCGCCCATGTCATTGCGGCGGCGGGATCCTGCCGCGCCCATTCGGCGGCGATGATGGAGGAGCCTCCCTGGCCACCCGCCGGGCCTCGACCGCCGCCCATCATGTCCATCATGGCGAATTCACGGGGGTTTTCTGAGTAATACTTCGCGGCATTTGCCGGATCCACGCTGGCCCAGCTTTGTAAAATCGTGGGTCGGACAAAACCACCTGCCATGCCCATCGTGTTGGAGAACGCCATGGCTGCTGTCGGATCCACCTCGGCCCAGCGCCCGAAGAGAAGGAACGACGCCATCATGCGCTCGCCCATCGGCAAGCCATCGAGTTTCGTGGCTTCTTCCGCGAGTTGCTCGGGGGTGAGGCCGGCGTAGAAGTCCAAGAGTGCCTGGACGCGGGTGGAGTTTCCGGGCATGCGGGCGATTTGGTCCGCACTGGTTCCGCTGGCGCGGGTTTTTTTGGAAGTTGCTTCTGGCGAGGTTCCTTCGCTTCGCTGGGACGAGCGAGTCCGCTGGGTGAACTCCTCACCGGCGGCGGTGTTTTCGCCGGTGGCCGAAATTTTTCCCGAGAAGTAGCCACCGGCCGCTCCAGCCATCAGTGCAAGAACTGGAAGTATCCACGGATTTTTCATGGTGGGTGTCTTAACCCCTCGAACCATCCGTCGTCGTGAAAAAAATCATGCCTGGGCCATTTTATTTTTGGGCCTGCCGGATTTGGTTTGTCAGACTCAAGGTTTCGACTGAACTGATTACGAAACCTACCGATGCAGCCGACCCATCCACGCCACCGCGTCCTGTTTGTTTGTCTTGGCAATATCTGTCGTTCGCCGGCAGCTGAGATCATTTTTCGGAAGCAAGTGGCGGATGCCGGAAGGGTGGAGGAATTCGAGATCGATTCTGCCGGCACCATCGGCCACCACGCGGGTGCTGGGCCGGACCCACGGATGGCGGAATCTCTGCGGCAAAAGGGATTTACGGTCGAAGGACACGCGAGGCAGATCCAGCCAGAGGATCTAACCGCATTCGACCTCATCGTGACCATGGATGAGTCGAACTTCTCTGAAGTGCGGAATCTGGACAAAACCGGTGACTGGCATCACAAGATCCGTCCTTTTGTCAGCTACTGTCGGCACCACGACGACCTTCGGGTGCCTGACCCGTATTACGGAGGTCAGAGGGGTTTCGACCACGTCATCCGGATGCTGGAGGACGGGTGTGAGGGGATTCTTGAGTCGTTACCGAAGTCTGGCTGACCGCCAATTTTTTGGGGGCTAAAAAATCAGCCAAGGTCGATGCCCGCCAAATCCCGATCCTCGCGGGCGGATTCCAGAAATGATTCATCCATCTGGATCGCTTGCCGCAAGTGACTGCGCGCGCGCGGACCCTCGCCCAAGGTCCAAAGGTAACAGGCGAGGTTGTAGTGGAAGACCGCCATGTCAAACAGCGTCTTGGGACCACGCAGGAGCTGATTGCAAGCAGCCAAAGTATCGCCCGTTTCGTGGAGGCAGTAAGCGGCGCGGAGGAAAAACTCGGGTTCGTCCTCCGCCTTCAGACACAGCAGGCGGGCGGTTTCCGAAGCGGCATTCCACTGCTCGCGGTTCATTTGTGCGGCTAATTTCAACTCCAGAGGTGCACGCAGCCGCTGCACCTCCGCGGGCAGGGATTGAAGTTCATACAGGGCCTCTTCTGCGAGACCGAGTTCCAACCAGCCGGATGCCGCACGTAACGTTTTTGTCACAACCATTCTCTGGAAACTAGAACATGCGGGTTCCGGTGGCAATCATTCAGCTTTTAAAAATCGCTCGCATGCTTCGAGAAAAAGAGACTTGCCGGATTTCGTCGCGGGTCGTATGAAATCGCTTCAGACGCAGTGATTGGTCCGAAGGAAGTTTTTCCTCCGCGCGATGGCTGAAGATCTTCGGCTCCCGCCGCTCAATGATTTTAATGGAACGATACAAATGGAATCTCTCAGCCGGTCTTATGGATCGGTCACGACCCGCTACCTCCGATCTATGATCCGACGCTTGGTCTATCGTTCCGCATCTTTCTTCGCACCGACTCGGGTTGACGGCATGGTCCGTCCACACTCCGGTGTGTCGCAGCCATCCACTGGAGGACAAAACCATCGCTAAGCCACAAAGAGATCCAAATAGGGGTCGTTACCGCGACATGACGCGGATCAACGACCGAATCCGCGCCCCGAGAGTCCGCGTCGTCATGGCGACCGGAGAACAGCTCGGCGTCATGAGTTCGCGCGACGCACTTGCAAAAGCCCAATCCCTCGGTCTCGACCTCGTCGAAATTGCCGGACAAGTGGACCCGCCAGTCTGCAAGATCGTGGACTATGGGAAATACAAATACGAGCAGGCGAAGCTGAAAAAGCAGAAGTCGAAGAGCGCCACCCGCATGAAGGAAGTGAAATTCCGCGTCGGCACCGGGCAGCACGACTATAACATCAAGCTGGGCCGCGCCGAGGGCTTCCTGGATGCAAATCACAAGTGCCGTTTCGTGCTCCAGTTCCGCGGCCGTGAAAACGCTCACAAGGATCTCGGATTCGTGGTGCTCAACCGCATCATCGAAGATCTCAAATCGATGGCACAAGTGGACCAGGCACCACGGCTCAACGGTCGTGCCGTCGCCATGATCCTCTCGCCCCTGCCAGCTCACCAGCGGAAGCGCAAGTTCCACCTGTTCCACGGTGAACTGATGGAAGAAGACGATTTCGAAACGGATGAACCTGCGGACGAAGAAATCCCTGATGATGATTTCGTTCCGGATGAAGCTCCCGAGGAATCATCCGCTCCTGCGGAATCTGAAGAAGCGCCCAATAGCTGAATGTTGATCCGGTCGCAGCGGTAGTGACTGCTAGCAGCGATCCGGTTCAATAGTCAGCATTGTGGTTAGAATCTGAGTCCAGGCTCTCCATGCTCTATCTTTTCGACATCGACGGCACGCTGGTGGACACCGGCGGTGCTGGCATGGCGGCTCTCAACCAAGCCACCCGCGAGATTTTCGGTCACGAGGGTCCGGCGCTGGATCTCGCAGGCAGCACGGACCTCGGCATCATTGCGAATATCTACAGTCATTTCGAAATCGAGCACACTCGCGAGAGGTTTTACGCTTATCTCGAAATCTATCTGCATCGGTTGGATTGGAATCTCACCCATGGTGGATTTCCCGGCCGAGTCTATGACGGCGTCTCCGAAATGCTTGCCGAGCTGGGC
>JBOFET010000496.1:0-12335 GCA_051648225.1 Luteolibacter sp. | reverse complement strand
CGAATATTCCTTGCATCGACCGAATTGTAAAAGGTGCCGCCCCCACCCTCGCCGAGCACGCGCCCCACTTCCATCCGTCCGTTTCTCCGGGAGAATCCGCTGATTTCCGTCTCGACTCCGGAGAGCGATGTTTCGATCGAGTTCTTGAAATCTGCGGCGAATTCCACCGATTCGGTGCGCTTTAGCAGGTAGATCCACGAGCCCGCCGCCAGCAGAAGGAGGAAAACCAGCAACCGGGTTCCCAAGCGCAGGAAATGAAACAGCATGGTTCCCTTGCTGCTGCTCCCGGACATTGAATAACGCAGCTGGAACCAAAACCCTTGGTTGGCGATCCACTGGCTTAAGCGCTCGTTGAAATTTTGAGATTGTTCCGACTCCATGGTTGCACTCGCCTTGCAGCGGCCAAAGTAAAACGGCCTCTCAGGATTGAGGCGAGGTAAATTTACCCTCGCACTGCCACCTTTCCTGCCATACCACCCGCGCCGATGGAAGTTACCGACTATAAAGTCCGCTTGGAGATTTTCGAGGGCCCACTCGACCTTCTGCTCTATTTGATCAAAAAGGACGAGGTGGACATCCACTCCATCTCCATCGAGCGCATCACCCGGCAATCCCTCGACTACATCAACACTTTCAAGCTGCTCAATATCGACCTTGCCTCCGAGTTCATCGTCATGGCCGCAAACCTGATGTATCTGAAAAGCCGGACCCTCTTGCCCCGGACGGACCAGCCGCCCGAAGAGGACGCGGAAGAGGACGATCCCCGCTGGGAGCTGATCCGCCAGCTCATCGAATACAAAAAATTCAAGGACGCCGCCGGATTTCTCTGCCTGCGGGAACTTGAGCAGGAGGGACGTTTCGCCCACCAGCCGGATCCGTCCGACCTACCCGCCGAGGAACCGGCGAGCTTGGCAGAGGTGTCCATTTTCGACCTGATCCGGGCGTTCCAGAATGTGCTGAGACGGTTCGAGGAATCCCACGAGTTCGGCGATATCATTGATGACCGCTACACCGTCTCGGACAAGATCGAGTTACTGCTGGGTCATTTCGCTCCCGGAGAGTCGCGGCGGTTTGAGGAGCTTTTTCAATCAGCCACCACCAAGGCGGAGGTCATCGTGACGTTTCTGGCCTTGCTCGAGCTCATGAAGCTCAACCAATTTGTCGTCCGCCAGAGCGAGCTCTTGGGAGACATCGTCATCGAAAGACGCGACAACCAATCCGTCGCCGCGCTGGAAGCTGCCGAAGTCGGGAGCGACGACGCCTAACTGAGGCGGAAAACGATCCGGGCCTTGGTAAGATCGTAGGGAGACATCTCCATTTTGACCTTGTCTCCCACCACCAAGCGGATGAAGCGCTTGCGCATTTTTCCGGAAATGTGAGCCAGCACCTCGTGACCGCTCTCCAGCTTCACCCGGAACATCGTCCCTGCGAGGACGGAGGAAATCTCACCATCGACCTCCACGGCCTTTTCCTCTTCGTCTTTGGTGGATCGCTTGGGCGGTCCGTATCGGTTGCGGTTGTTGCGACGTCCGGAATTCTTGGGGCGAGGAGGCATAGGATGGTTTGATAAAACAAGCTGCGGACGGAAGACATTCGCCGGGCGGCATTCGGGTAGCTTATCCCTTCCACGCCATCAATCCCAAAAAACGGCGGATTCTTGCATTCTCTTCCTTTTCCCATTTACCCATGCTTGCCAAGCGCTCGACGAAACTCCATTTTCCGCCCGTCGCCCATTGTAGATGGCACTTTAAAAAACCGCATTACTCTTATCGCCATGCCTGAGATCACCGAAAAAGAACTCCCACCGAACATCAAACCCATCTGGTTGAAGGCTCTCACCGCTGTTCAAACTTCCAACCATGCCTACGGCATCAGCCTCCTCCAAGCGGTGCTGAAAGACTGCCCAGGCTTCCTCGACGGGCGCAAAATGCTCCGCAACTGCGAATTTCAACTGGCAGGAAACACCAAGAAAAAAGCCGGACTTTTCGGCATGTCAGGCGGTGGCATGGGCGTTATGAAACTTCAGAGTGCGGCGAAAAAAGATCCAATCGGCACCCTTCCTCTGATTGAAAAGGAACTGGAAAAGGACCCCTACAACGACCAGGCGAACGATCTGCTTTTTGATACTTGCTTGAAGCTAGAGCTGTTCGAGACCGCCGCCTTCGCCCTCGAAACCGTGCGGAAAGGGAGCCCAGAAAACGCCAAGATGCTTCACAAACTCGCCGAGTTCTACATCACCCGCGAGCAACCGATGCTCGCCTCGGAAGTTTACAACGACATCATCAAGCACCACCCGACCGACGGCAGCGCCATCAAGGGTTCCAAGGATGCCTCCGCCCGAGCCTCGATGCAGAAACAAAAGTGGGACGAGAACGCCGACATGCGCTCGCTCATGAAAAACAGCGCCGAGTTTGAAGAACTCGAAAAAGCCTCACGCACCGGGCTCACCCGCGAGCAGCTTGAGGAACGCCGCGACAGAATCATCGAAAAATACAATCTCGACCCCAACCACCTCGCCACCGTCAAAGACCTCGCGAACATCTACGAACAACTCGAAGACTGGCACAATTCCCACTCGTTTTACCACTGGGCGCACTCACTGAGCAACGGAGATGTGGCACTTGCGACCAAAGCCGCCGCGATGAAGGACAAGGCGCTTGAGACCGATTTGAAAAACCTGGAAGCCGCCGTCACCGCAGATCCAACCAACGAAGAACTCAGGGCTGCCTTGGACGCTCGCAAGGCAGACCGGATCGCGGAGCAGGTACGGGATGCACAAACCCGCGTCGATCAGAACCCCACCGACCCACAGCTCCGCTTCGAGCTCGGCACTGCACTTTACAAATCCGGCGAATACAGCGCCGCCATTCCCCATCTCCAACAAGCCACCCGGAATCCCCACATCCGCACCAAGGTCCTGCTCACGCTGGCCCGTGCCTTCCGAGCCAAGGGCATGTTCGACCTTGCGATCAAAACCCTCTCAGACGCCCTCGCCGACCTTGTTTCCATGGATAACACCAAAAAGGAAGTCCTCTACGAAAAGGGCCTCATCCACGAGGAAGTGAACGACAAGCCCTCCGCTCTGGACTGCTTCAAGCAGATTTACGAAGTGGACTACGGCTACCGCGATGTCGCCCAGCGCGTCGAATCGTCCTACGCCTGATTGCTGCTGAATTTACCCGCCGTCCTTCCCTTGGGAGGACGGCGTTTTTTTGTTTTCGGCGCGCTATTGCTTGTCTGGGGGCAGGATCCAGTCCTTCCCGACCACCCGGCTAATCTCAAACTGTTGGGCGCCGGCGTCCGGCACGCGGCGAAGGTCCAGAGTGGCCCGGCTCATCACCTCACCGTCCGAGAAAAGCTTTTCCATTTCCGCTGCTTCCGGCGTCCCCGTCCGGCAGTAACCTTGCAAGGTTTTTTCCAAATCCGGAGACTCGAGACGATAGCAACTCCACTGGGACTCGTCTTGGAATGGCCCGTTGAAATACACATCCTTGCCGACGATCACCCTCACCCGCGCCTGAGCTGCACCACCTTCCAACAGCATCTTCCATGAAGGAGTGACGGTCCGCGCAAAGGCGTCAAAATCCATCTGCCAGATGCCTCCGGAGTCCGGGGTGAGAAACGCGATCCTCTCCTCCGGCCCTTCGAGTCCTTTGAAAATCACCGCCACTCCCTCCACCAGCAGCTCGTTCACATCCATACTGCTCAACCATTCATAGCGCTCGACTGGACCGTCCATCGCCTCCAGACCGCCCAAAAATGCAAGGATCTCGCCACTCCGTGCCGCACCGTCTCGGAAGACTTCGCCAATCACCCCGGGGTCCCGGGTGGCGACTGCCCGTTTCACGAGATCCAGCGCCTGCTCCCTTCCCGGCGAGGCAAACTTGGAAGCCACCCGCACCTTTTCCTCGGAATAAGCTGACTCTTCCGCCTGAGCCGGTCCCACCCGCGATTTCGACCAGAGTGCCAAACCACCGCCGATTGCGACGGCGACTGCCACTGCCGCGATCGTTGCGGAAACTACCGACATCTGGGCCGTTTTCCTCGAACGCCTGCGACGCCTGCGACCTTGTTTTGCATTGAATTCATCCCGGTGCCGAAGTTTTGCCACCGGGCCAAGGTCAGGGCCGCTCGATGCCCCTGAGCGAGGCTCCGGCCGAATTCCTCGATGGATGCTTTCTGGATTTTTCACTGCTGCCACTTCCTTAGGCGAGGATTTTTTCTGATCGAACCAAGATGCCCTGCCGCCCGTCTTTGGTGGAGCGTAGTGGCTCCTTGGGCCGCCGCAAGCATACAAAAACCGGCGCGGATTCAGCGAAATCCCTCATCGAAAGGCACATCGGTTAAGATCCAGTCCTCTGCCAGCACCCGGGAAATCTCGAATTGAAGAGGCGCGGCCCCTTCCATCCGGCGCAATTCCAAGGTCACCCGGCTTGGTTTCAGCCCTTTTTTAGAAAAAATCCAGTCGATGGCGGCCGCCTGGGGTGACCCTTTCTTGCAATAACCGAAAAAGGCTTCCTCTCTGTCCGGCGATTTCAAAGTGAGGCACATCCACTCGTTTTCATCACTGAAGGGGCCGTTGAAATAGTTATCCTTCACGAAGAACACGCGCACCACGGCGGTTTCAAAAGGTTTTCCAAAGAAATCCCGCCAGTTTGGCTTCACCGTCCGGGCGAACGCGTCGAAATCGATCTTCCACTCTCCCGCCGCATCCGGTGTCAGCAGCGCCACCCGGTTCCTCAGACCATTGGACTCATTGAATCTCACCGCCACTCCGTCCACGGTCAGTCGATTCACATCCAAGCTGCTTAACCAACAGAACTCATCGATGGGTCCATCGGCTGACTTCATCGTTTCCAGAAATTTCACGACCTCCTCCGGGCTTGCGCTGCCCGTCCGGAATAGGCTTTCCACCGTCGCCGGATCCCTCGCTGCGACCGCCCGCTTGACCAAGGCAGTCGCATCCTGCTCCGACGGCGAAGGAACACGATCCTTGGGCGGCTCGACAGTCCCGTTCTGGACTGTAGCGAGCACTTCAGCGGAGGTCCCGGCGGCCATTTTCGGACTCACCCACAGCCACAAGGTAACCCCCAGCGAGATCACCACCATTGCCACGAGCAGCATGGTCCAGCTCCGGGAAAAGATCGAAGCCGCTTCCGCCGAGCGCTCGCCCCTCGCTCCACCCAGAGTGCGGTGCCAGCGCAACCTCCTCGGGATCCCTGTCCCGGGCATCTTCACGAGGCGGCCGAGATTAGGCGCATCTCCGGGAGCACGGTCGTGGCGATTCGCCCGGACCGAACGTCTGATGCTTGGAAATTTCATGACTTGAATAACTCGTGGTGAATCCGCTCAGCGCGGGAGCAGGGTGATCCGGTACCGGTCGTAACGATCATCCGGACGGAAAAGCCAACCCGGTTGACGGTCGATCAACTCGTAATCCGTGAGCATGAATACTGGCAGAAACTGGTTACTGTTCGGATCATACGCCTTTTCTCCCGTGTAATTGCCACGGATCCGGTATTCGTAATTCTGATCGAAGCCATAGCGCTGGCCGGGCGGGCCATTTTCAGGGAGTCGGTCCGGATTTCTTTTTTTGTCTTCGCGGAACAACACCAGTTTCGCCCGGTTCGCCGACTGCCGGGGCTCGCGGAGGTAGCCCCAAAACCTCGTCTTCTCGACGTAATAGCGCCTGCCGTAGTAGAAGTCACCCGTCGGCTCGCTCGCGATCTTGGCATTTCGCTCCTCCATGGTGGGTCCTCCCAAATTGCCAGATCCATAGGTCGATCCGCAATGGGTCAACAAGCAGCAAGTGGCCGCACACAAGATCATCCTCACCGAAACGCTTACCATGGCTGCGAGCTTAAGGATCGCAGCTTCCCCACCGCAAGTCCTGAGCGAAAAATCCACTGTGCCAGCGACAAGCCGGTTTCCCCGCTTGGCAGCCTTACCTTGAGGACAGACACTCACGGCGTGCCGCGCATCCTCATCACACTTGGAGATCCTTCCGGAGTCGGCCCTGAGGTCATCGATCTCGCGCTCGCTTCACCCGGCCTGCCCACCGGATTTGATTTCGAAATCCTTGGAGATCGGGGCGCTGGCACACCTGGAAAACCGGACTCCCGCTCCGCAGCCGCCTCTCTCGCCGCCTTGCAGGATGCCGTCCGCCGCCTGAAGAATGGCTCCGCAGACGCAGTCGTCACCGGCCCGGTTTCCAAGGAAGGTCTGCAAGCCATCGGATTCCCCTTCCCTGGCCAGACGGAATTTTTCGCCGATGCCTTCGGAGTGGCGGACTACGGTATGCTCCTCACGGGAGAGACCCTCAGTGTGGGACTCGCGACCATTCACGAGCCACTCGCCCGCGTGCCGGAGCTTCTTACCCAAGAACGCATCATCCGCATCGGCCTGCTCACCGCCGCCTTCCTCCACAAGCGCGGCATCCTCAAGCCGCGCATCGCCGTGGCCGGACTGAATCCTCACGCTAGCGAAAATGGAACTTTCGGAACCGAGGAATCCACCATCATCGCCCCGGCCATCCTCCGTCTCAACGCGACGAATCAAGCCACCTTCACCGGCCCCGCCGTGCCCGACGCGATCTTCCGCGACGCCGCGCGCGGCCACTACGACGCCGTGCTCGCCATGTATCACGACCAGGGACTCATCCCGCTCAAGTTGCTCGACTTCGACACCGCCGTGAACGTCACCCTCGGCCTGCCCAAGCCGCGCACCAGCCCGGACCACGGCACCGCCTTTTCCATCGCCGGGAAAAATCAGGCCAGCCCGTTGTCCATGCTGGCAGCCATCCGGTTAGCCTGCGAGCTGGCTTAAGATCTGCGTCACTTCCCGCCATTTCCCAGCGGGAGATGCTCCGAGCAGTAGTCCTCTCCATCGGTGCCGATGCGGAAATCCAGTTGGGGGTCGGAAACGTCGGATTTCCCGCAAACGGTGCAGGTGTGAAATGCCTCGGATGCCGAGCGCTTCGCTGCGTGGAAGACCTTTTTCCGTTTCCCCGCCTCGAAGGCCGCCGCCGTACCGCGCAGCGCAGGCACACCGGCCCAGATGAAATAGTTGGCAAAGGCCACCCCGAAGAACGGCAGCAGCAGCGGAGCGGAAATGGCGCTCAATAAAAATCCCGCCGCCATCAACATGCCCAGAAACCGCACCTGCACCGGAAGAATGAAAAATAACAGAATCTGCATCCCCGGAAAGATCGTGCAAAACGCCAGGAAGGCCGAGGCATACAGCATGGTCCCACTCAAGGGAACTGCCGCCGGGTAAACGAAATTCGCCATCAAAACCGCTAGAATCCCCGTGTAGTAAAACAGCGACGCCTTGAACGATCCCCACGCCTCTTCCAATCCATCACCCACCATGAAGACGAAGTTCACTGCGAAGAACAGGAAGATCAGGCTCATGATGCTTCGAGGATTGCCGAACTCCGAGTTCGCAAAAAACATCGTCACCACCCGCCAAACCTCACCGGAGAAAATCTTCGCTCGGTCGAATTCCAACGCCTGCCCGATGTCCGGCCGAATGAGCTGCAGGATGAAAACCAGCACATGAAACAGGGCGTAGTAGCGGAGAAATCCGGGAAACGCCAGCCAGCCCCAGCGGCGCTCAAGTCGGTCGAATACAGTCATGTCGCGGGAAACATCCCGATATCGCCCGGATTGACAAGCGGCGGCGAAAAAAATCCGTGCCTCAGCGAAGAATTGTCGCACCAGTGAGAGGAATTACCTCGTCATGGACGGCTCACACATATCGGCGGTTGACGGCTTCGTCCTTGCGATGCTGGGGATGATGCTGCTCAGCGGCGGCGTCATTGTCCTCCTCATCATCTGCGGACTCCGGAACTCGGCCAAGCGGAATCAAGAAGTGGACGATCTTCTCGACGAGGTGAGCCGCGAACCCGAAACCCAAAAGACTCCTCACGCCGCAACCCAGCCAAAGCCCCCACAGCCCGAACCTTGGGAACGCGACGAAAACTGGTGGCGAAAGTAGCCGCGATCACTCCATCCCGTTGACAAGTAAACCTCCGACTCCCACCCTCCGGCCAGTGACTTCTGACCTCAAACACTCCCCGCTGGAAGCCGCTCATTTGGCACTCGGTGCCAAGCTCGTCTCCTTCGCCGGCTGGAACATGCCGATCCAATATACCTCCATCATCGACGAGCACACCGCCGTCCGCACCGCCTGCGGGATCTTTGATATTTCCCACATGGGCCAGTTCATCGCTCGAGGAACCTCAGCCGCCGCTTGGCTCAACGGACTTCTGACGAACAACATCGCCAAGCTCGGCGTCGGCCAGGGGCAATACACCCTCATGCTCAACGAAAACGGCGGCGTTATCGATGACCTGATCGCCTACCGCAGCGGCGAAACCGAGTTCTTCCTCGTCGTGAACGCATCGATGATCGACGAAGATTTCGCTTGGATGGATGCCCGCAAGATCGAGGGTGCGGAGCTGCTCGACGAAAGCGACCACTGGGCAGGCCTGGCCATCCAGGGACCCGGCTCCATCGAAGTTTTCGCCAAGGTCTATCCGGGAGAAACCCTTCCACCCCGCAATGGCATCATGAAAACCGCCTGCGGCTCCATCGTGTGCCGGACTGGCTACACCGGTGAGGACGGATTCGAGTTCTTCTGCCCCACCGCCGAGGGCATCGCTTGCTGGGAAAAATTCATCGCCGCCGGAGCAAAAGCCTGTGGTCTCGGGGCGCGCGACACGCTCCGCCTGGAAATGGGCTACCCGCTCAACGGCAACGATTTATCCCCACACCGCTCCCCCATCGAAGCGGGACTCGGGTCCTTCTGCGATCTCACCAAAGGCGACTTCATCGGCCGCGAAACCCTTGCCCGCCAAAAGTCTGCTGGCCCGGAAATGAAACTCACCGGCATCCGCTACCTTGATAAAGGCGCCCCACCTCGCGCCCACTATCCAGTCGTCTCTGCCGATGGCACCCCACTCGGCGAACTGGCAAGCGGCGTGCTCTCACCTTCGTTGATGATCGGCATCGGCATGGCCTATCTCCCCGCAGAATTTTCAACTCCCGGCACCCCCCTTCAAGTCGAAGTCCGTGGCAGACTCTTCCCCGCAGAAGTCGTGAAAAAACCATTTTACAAAATCCCATCTATCTGATTTCAACTTTAAAAATTTCAAATTTACCCACCATGAACACCCCTTCCGATCTCCGCTACGCAACCTCCCACGAATGGGTCAAACTGGACGGCGAAATCGCTACCGTCGGCATCTCCGACCACGCTCAGGAAGAACTTACTGACATCGTCTTCGTCGAACTCCCCGCCGTCGGCCGCGCGGTGGACGCGGGCGATCCGACCGCCGTGGTCGAGTCTGTCAAAGCCGCCAGCGACATCTACGCCCCGATCAGTGGCGAGGTCATCGAAGTCAATCCCGAGGTCGAATCCGATCCCTCCCTGGTCAACACCGACCCCTACGGCAAGGGCTGGATCTTCAAGCTCAAGGTGAAGGACGCCGCCCACGTTTCCAAGCTGATGGACGCCGCTGCCTACAACCATCTCATTGGCTGAAGCATCACAGCTTCACCGCAAGTCTCGTCTGGCGCGTGAGAGGAAACTCCTGCGCCACCTTCGCTTGTGACTTGCGGTGAATCCCGACTAGCAGCCCCACGGCTGCGAGGCTGAAGACCAGACTCGTTCCACCGTAGCTCACGAAAGGAAGGGGAAGCCCGTCGTTCGGCAACAAGGCGGTGGTCACGCCAATGTTCACCATCGCCGGGACCACGATCACGAACGTCAGGCCCAGCGCTACGCAACGGTTGAAGACATTCGTCGCTTGAAGCGCGATTCCACAGCCTGCGATGGCGATCAGCACATAACAGAACACCACGCCCAGCGTGAATGGCAGGCCGAGTTCTTCCCCAACCACCGGGAAAATGAAGTCAATGTGGGCAAACGTGAGAGTCCCGAATTTCTCCACCCCATTTCCCAGCCCCACGCCCCACGGGCCTCCGTTTCCGAGCGCGAGCAGTGCCCGCCATTGTTGCATCCCCCGGTCGAGCTGGTGCACCGGATTTTCCAAATCCAGCCACGCCTCGATGCGACCCCACCGGTTGGAATTGTTGTAAACGTAAAGCCCCGCCACGGTGATCACCGCCAGCGCGCTTGGCACGGCGTAAAGCATACGAGTCCCCACGCAGAACAAAACCGCCCCCACTGCTACGGACAGCGACAAGGCCGTTCCCACATCCGTCTCGGCGGCGATCAGGGCGACGGGAATCCCCGCGATGATCGACGGGATCACAAATCCCCGCCAAAAGGTATGCACTTCCGTCTGCCAGCGGGCGAACCAGGTGGCGAGCGCCAAGACGATCACGATCTTCGCCGCTTCCGACGGCTGGAACTGGCCGATCAATGGAAACTTGATCCAGCGGTTAGATCCATACTGCGCCTCCCCGACGCCGGGCACGAAACACAACGCGAGCAGGACACACGCACCGGCCATCATCCATGGTGACCATTTGCGGAACCACTCCATCGGAATCCGCGCGGCCACCACCGCTCCGCACAAGCCGATCAATACCATGATGGCTTGGCGGTTGAGGAAATGATAGGTGCCGAAGCCTTTCACCCAAGCGCCCGTGCTGGTCAGCATGATGAGCCCCAGCGCGACAAGGGCCGCGACGGCCGCACACAGGATGATCGAGCAATGGCGCGTCATGAAACGGATTGGAGTCAGTTGGGAATCACCAGGCTCATGCCCACTTTCATCTTTCGGGCATCGCTGATGCCGTTCGCCTTCATGAGGGAGTCCTGATTAATTTTGAAGCGGTTGGCAATCCGCCAGATACTGTCGCCGGATTGCACCACATAGGATTTTCCCGAGGCGGTGACTGCTTCGCCACGGTTGACGTTAGGCTTCACCAACATCGCGCGCGGAGCATTCCAGGTATCCACCGGCAGGGCCTCTACCAGGCCCCGGTCACGATCTGATGGAGTCTGGCGGCGGATCGCTTCCACTTCCGGTGGCTCAGCCGCGACGATGCGCTTCGGTGGGATTTTGAGCAACAGGCCGGGAACGATTTCGACATGCTCGTTGACGAGGCGCAGGTCCGCTTCGTCCACTTCCGCCTGGGCCGCGATGCGGGTATAGTTGTCGCCTTGCATGACCACATAGGGCTTTTCACCCGAGGCGAGGCGAGGCAGGTCGGTCCGGCGCGGATTGCTTGTGACGGCGGGCAGGGCGTCTTGTTTCTTCGCCTCGGCCGACTTCGCAACTTCAGGTTCCCGACCGTCCAGAAAGGTCTGGTGAACGAAGATCAACCCAATCGCCACGATGTGGATGAGAAAGATAATGGTCAGCGCACGGGAGATTTTCGAGCTACCTTCATCAGTCTCCATCTCCGCAGTGGCAGCAGCTGCGACGCGTTGCTTGCGGTTTCCGGTGACCGCCATCAGGCGTTTGAACATTCCCTTGGAAGCGGGACGGCGTTTGACAGGCAGGGTGTGGGGCTTCATGGCAGTTAGCGAAGTTGGTGGACGAGATCCCGGAAGGCGTTTCCGCGTTGTTCGTATCCGGTAAATTGATCGAAAGAAGAAGTTCCAGGGGAGAACAGCACCGTGGAACCGCGCGGCGCAAGACTGCGGGCGGTTATGACCGCTACTGCTAGATTTGACACGGATTCACAGGGCACGGCTTTCGAGAAAAGGTCCGCAAGCGGGCGGGCGATCTGGCCGAAAGTCACCACACCCAGCGCTTTCCCAACCAGCAGCGGGACCACCGACGCGTAGTCGAGCCCCTTGTCCTTACCACCCGCGATGAGCACCACTGGTCGGGTCTGGGAACGCAGGGCGCTTTCAAGCGCGTGCAGGTTCGTGGCCTTCGAATCGTTCAAATACTCCACCCCATCCAGCGTCCGGATCAGTTCGCACCGGTGCGGCGGCGGAGCATAACCCTGAAGCGCTTCCCGCATCAGCGGAGCGGAGATTCCAAGTGCCCCGCAGGCGGCCATCGCCGCCATCAGGTTCTCCGCATTGTGCAGGCCACGCAGCGCGGTGTCCTGTTCCATGCGCATCTGGATTTCCCCGTGATGTTTGATGGTATGTCCTTCGGAATACCATTCCGCAGAATCGTCCGTGGTGGAAAAAGTGACCCGTCGCGCCGCCAGCCCGGGCAAGTCCTCACCGGATCTAACCACCGCCGTGTCTCCTGCGTTCTGATTTTCAAAAATCCGCAGTTTGGCTGCCCGATAGGCCTCCATGGTCGGATAGCGGTCCATGTGGTCCGGGGCGAAATTTAGCCAGACCGCCACCACCGGATGCAGCGTGCGGATCGTCTCCAGTTGGAACGAACTGAGTTC
>JBOFET010000495.1:0-2028 GCA_051648225.1 Luteolibacter sp. | reverse complement strand
GTCCATACGGATGGGGGTGCTCACTGCCCCCGCGCATGCAGGCTAGAATTTCCGCACCACCGTGTCCGACCGGAGCCGTTCCTCAGTGTCCGGATGATCCAGCGTGTAATGCAACCCGCGCGACTCCTTGCGGCGGGTGGCACACTCGACGATGAGGCCCGCGACGGCCACCAGATTCCGCAGCTCGAGGATGTCCGCATTCACCCGGTGTCCCCAGTAGAACTCACGAACTTCCTTTTTGAGGTTTCTCAACCTCGCAGTCGCCCGGCGCAGGCGGTTGTCGGTGCGGACGATCGACACATAGTCCCACATCAGCCGCCGGATCTCATCCCAGTTGTGATAGATGACGACCAGTTCATCCGGTTCCGCAGTATCGCCATGCTCCCACGGCGGGATCTCGGGTGCCGACGGAGCGGCCTTGTCCGGCGAGTGGCGGCGCAGCATCTCATCAAGAGCCCGCCGCGCAACGACGTTACCTTCCAGCAATGAGTTAGACGCCAGTCGATTTGCCCCATGGAGGCCCGTGCAGCCGACCTCACCCACCGCGTAAAGTCCGCGGATGGAAGTCCTGCCGGTCACATCCGTCAGCACGCCGCCACACTGATAGTGCGCGGCGGGCACGACCGGAATCGGCTGCGTTTCGCAGTCCAGACCGAACTTCATCAACGTGTCGTAGATATAGGGAAAGCGCTTTTTCATGAAGCCCTTCGGCTTGTGGGTCACATCCAGATAGACGCAAGCCGCCCCGGTGCGCTTGATTTCCCGGTCGATCGCCCGCGCCACGATGTCCCGCGGTGCCAGCGAGCCGCGGGGGTCGATCTTCTTCGTGAAGTCCTGGCCTTTCGCATTGATCAGGATACCACCCTCACCTCGCACCGCCTCGCTCACGAGAAACGAGCGAGCCTCAGGTCCCGATGCACCCGGGTTGTAGAAGCAAGTCGGGTGAAATTGAATGAACTCCATGTTGGCGATGGCCGCCCCAGCTCGCCAGCCAAGCGCCACGCCGTCACCAGTCGCCGAATCTGGATTGGTCGTGTACAAATACACTTTCCCGCAACCACCAGCGGCTAGAATCACCCGGTCGGAGCGGAAAATCTTCACTTCATTCGTTTTCGTCTCAAGCACGTAAGCACCGATCACCCGATCGTCCACTACGGCTCCCAACTTGGCATTGGTGATCAGGTCGATGACGAAATGGTTTTCTAATAAAGTTAAATTCGGCGTCTTCCGGGCGGTTTCAATGAGTGCCCTTGCCAACTCCAGGCCCGTCGTGTCACGGGCGTGCAGAATCCGCCGGTGGGAGTGACCGCCTTCTTTTCCCAACTGGAAATGCTCACCTTCCTTGTCGAATCGCACTCCGTAAGCCACCAGATCCTCGATCGCTGCCGCCCCTTCTTCCACGATGGCACGCACCACCGCTTCCTTACACAGCCCCGCTCCAGCATCCAGCGTATCCGCGATGTGGTGCTCTACCGAATCCCCTTCATCCCGCAGTTCTTCTGGCAGCACGGAAGCGATTCCACCCTGTGCCCACGCCGTGTTCGACTCGTAGGCTCCCCCTTTTGTCAGCACCACCACGGAGCCGTGTTTTGCCGCGCGGATCGCGAAGGAAAGTCCGGCCACACCTGCGCCGATCACCAGAAAATCTGCTGTCATGTGGCGGCAGCATGAACCGGGATTCCCGGCGGAAAAGGGAAAATTCTCGTTCGCACGTCTTGACCCGATTCCTCCGCCAAGCCACCCCTCATGCATGAGCTTCTTCATCACAGGCACCGACACCGGAGTCGGCAAAACCTACGTCACCCGCCTTCTGCTCGAAACCTTGCGCAACGCCGGCGTCGATGCTGTCGGTTATAAACCCGTCGCTTGTGGCGACCGTGAAGATGCCAGGATCCTCGCTGCCGCTTCGGGCGGACTCTCACCGGAAGAAATCAACCCGGTCTATCTCAATACCCCGGTCGCCCCCTTCGTTGCAGGAATGTTAGAAAACCGCACGGTGGATCCCGCCGTCCTGATCGCCGGCTATCA
>JBOFET010000494.1:0-2193 GCA_051648225.1 Luteolibacter sp. | reverse complement strand
ACACAGGTGGATTTGCTAGATACTCCATCACGGGAGTCGGTGCTGCTTCCAGCGCGGCACCGCCTCCGGGGCTGTTCGAGTCCTACATCCCAGCGATTTCAATCGCGGCAAATGCCGACCTCCGCCCTCTCGCCGAGAGTCTCATCGCCGAGGTCGATCCCTCGCGCGGTGGTGCCTATACGCTCCGACCTTTCTTCAAACCGGACGGCCTCCGCTCGCCGGTGAGCTTGAGCTTCACTGCTTTGGGTTCCGATGACCCGTTTACCTTGGATAGCTTGGAGGTCCGGGGAGATATCGTGATGCGTGGTGGCGCGTCGATAGTCACCGAGCCCGGGGCCAGTGTGTCTTTCAGGGCCGGAACGATCACCCTGTTGGGGTCAGTCACTGCTCCCGGTGGAAATGTTTCGATTGCCGGTGCAGGGGCTTTCCCGTTGACGGCCACCCAAAGGGCCACCGTATTCAATGCCCTCTCTACCGTCCATCTCGGCTCATCCACGCGGCTTTCGGTGGCGGGCACCACGATTTTAACGCCCGACGTTTACGGCAGGCGTGTTGGTTCCGTGCTAGATGGAGGCAATATATCTATTTCAGGCAATATTCTGGCTGAGAAGGGAGGAGTGCTGGATGTCTCCGGGAGTTCGGGTATTCTTGACCTTAGCTCCTCGGTCCTAGCGGGGAGCGGAAACAGACCGCTCTATCTGGTCTGTGGCATTAATATCCCGCCCTGCAACACGCGGGGGACTGTGGCAACCCGTCTGGACAGCGGCGGCGGATCGATTGATATCAAGGGATCCCAGATGCTTCTTTCCGACGCGACACTAGTCGGTGGTGCTGGCGGTTCGACGGCCGCAGGAGGCACGTTGTCCGTCGGCTCTGGTCAGTTCATCGTCCCCGGTGGAATTTCAACGACTGCGGATACCAATCTTATAATTAGCCAGAGCAGCGACGTCATTTTGGATCCGAACGGTATGGTCGGAATTGGACTCGCACCAACCGACTCAACAGGCGCAACCTATGGAAACTTGGGCTTCTTCTCGCTGGATCGTTTCCATGGTGGTTCCTTTTCCTCTCTCATTCTCGATGGAAATCTTGAATTCCGAAGTGCCGTTGATCTTCATGTTCCCGGCTCTCTCCGTCTTGCAAGTGGAGGCGTGATCCGCTCGGAGAACGCGGTTTCGATTCGTGCGAACTACCTCCACGTCGGACAGGATTTCCGAGCGCCTGAGAACCCTGAAGACAGTCCCTTTCAACCGTTTTCCGGTGGTGCGAACCTCGGGTTCAATTTCCCTCCAAGATTTGGAACCGGAACGCTCTCGCTCGATGCCACACTCATTGACCTGGGCACACTTTCACTGCAAAACGTCGGCAGAGCCGCATTCACTGCCAATGGCGGCGACATCCGTGGCAACGGCACTCTGAGCATGGCGGGTGATTTGACTCTCACCGCTGCGAGAATCTATCCGACGAGTCTCGCCTCATTCCAAATCTTTGCCTATGACCACGCGCAGGGATCTGGCTCGGTGTCCATCAGATCCTCTGGAGGAGGTGGTGAAAATCCGATTTCCGCAGGGGGCCACCTTGCCGTTTATTCATCAGTCATCAATCAATACGGAGTTCTCAATGCGCCTTTGGGTTCCATTTCTCTCGGGTGGGATGGCATAGACCTTGATCCGAGTGACCCCGATCTGGACGCCCCCTTCGACATCATCGCGAGGGCGGGTATCGCCGCTCCCATCACCGGGAGACTCACGCTGGGCGGTGGCAGCATCACCTCGGTAGCAGGACCTTCCAGCAGGGGCGATTCCAACTGGCTCGCGCCCTTCGGAATCAACCCGGATGGCCAGTCCTGGATCGATCCCCGTGGTGTCAATGTGAACTTGAACGGGCTTCCCGAAAAGGTGGTTTCCATTTCTGCAGGAAACGTGAACATGGAGTCGGGAGCAACTGTCGACATCCGCGGTGGGGGTGATCTGCTGGCTTCCCGCTGGGTGGCCGGGAATGGCGGCAGCATTGATCTGCTGGGCTCCGCATCGGCTGCATGGGCCGGGGGAAATGAATACGAGCCGGGCGATTTGGTTTCCTTCGGCGGGGAAACTTGGTCGGCGAGGGTTCGTCACCAGGGGCAATCGCCGACCATCAGCACCTACTGGTCGAAAGTCGCCGAATCTTTTGCAATCATCCCTTCGTCCGGGA
>JBOFET010000493.1:0-1368 GCA_051648225.1 Luteolibacter sp. | reverse complement strand
AGGCGGTGCGGGCGGCTTTTTCGCCGAAAGGGCTGCTGGCGAAGTCGCGGGACTTCGAATACCGGCCGCAGCAGCAGGAACTCGCGGTGGCGGTGGCGGAGGCGCTGCTCGGCGCGGCTCCGCTGGTGGCGGAGGCGGGTACCGGGGTGGGGAAGTCGCTGGCCTATCTGCTACCGGCCGCGCGGTTCGCACTGGAGACGGGGCGCAAGGGGATCATTTCCACGCATACCATCAATTTACAGGAGCAGCTCGTGCGCAAAGACATCCCGATCGTGCGGAAAATCCTGGGCGAGGAACTGCCGGCGGTGCTCTTGAAGGGGCGGCAGAACTACCTCTGCCCGCTGCGGCTCCGGCGGGCGCTGGAGGGGGCGGGGGATCTCTTCACGGCTTCGGAAAATGACGAGCTGGAAGCGATCCGCAGCTGGTCGGAAGGCACGCGGGACGGCACGCTGAGTGACTTGCATTTCCAACCGCAGATGAAGGTCTGGCTGCAGGTGTGCAGCGAGGCGCACCTGTGTACGGCGCGGCATTGCGGGCCGCGTGGAAATTGCTTTTTCCAGGAAGCCCGCAAGTCGGCGGCGGATGCGAAACTGATCGTGGTGAACCACACCTTGTTCTTCGCGCTGCTGAACACCGAGGACGAGCCGGGCGATGAGGAGGATGGGAAAAAAACCGGTGGGTTCCTCTTTCCTAACGACTTCGCGGTGCTCGACGAGGCGCACACCATCGAGCAGGTGGCGGCAATTCAGTTAGGACTGCGGGTGTCGCAGGCGGGGCTGCGCTTCGACCTGCACCGGCTCTATCACCCGAAGACGCGCAAGGGCCTGCTGAAGGGCTTCCGCAAGGCCTCGGCGCTGACGGCGGTGGAGTCCGCGCTGGGGGCGGCGGAGCGGTTTTTCCATCAGGTGGGGGATGTGGCGAAGTTTGGAAATTTCTCCAAGGAGTGCCGGATCCGCCAGACGGAGGTGGTGCCTAACACGCTGGCCGCGCCGCTGCGCGAGTTGTGGTTAGAGATCGATAACCTGGCCGCGGATGTGGAGTCGGAGGCGACTCGTGCGGAGCTGCAGGATGCGTCCCGGCGGCTGCGCGAGGCGCATGGAGCGGTGGGGGTTTTCCTCGATCAGGCGACGGATGACAGCGTTTACTGGGTGGAGCGCAGCGGGCGGGACGAACAGCAGTTCAGCCTGCATGCGGCGCCGGTGAATGTGGCGGACAAGCTGCGGCCTTTGTTGTTTACCGGGAAGAAAAGTCTGGTTCTCACGAGTGCCACGCTGGGCGTGGGCGATCCGAAGCTTGGCTATTTCCGCGGCCGGGTGGGGGCGGAAAATACCCGGGCGCTGTGCATCGGCAGTCCCTTCGACTACCAGC
>JBOFET010000492.1:0-21540 GCA_051648225.1 Luteolibacter sp. | reverse complement strand
GAGGAGATGGCCGATCCATGTGGCGAGGATTCCCACATGCCCGTCCCCGGCCTCGTCCACCGCTACCCGGACCGCGTGCTATTTCTCGTCACTGACCGCTGCGCCTCCTACTGCCGCTACTGCACCCGCTCGCGGGTGGTTTCCGGCGTGGGCGAGCAACACCTTGAAACCCAGTGGGAACCGGCATTCAAATACCTCGAAAAACACACCGAGATCCGCGACGTCCTGCTCTCCGGCGGTGATCCGCTGCTTTTCTCGGACGACCGACTGGACAAAATCCTCACCCGCCTGCGCTCGATCCCGCACCTCCAGTTCATCCGGATCGGCTCGCGCATCCCAATCTTCCTGCCCCAGCGAATCACACCGGAGCTCTGCACGATGTTGAAAAAGCACCACCCGCTTTTCATTTCAATCCACACCAACCACCCGCGCGAACTCACGACGGAAGTCCACAACGCCCTCGGCCGCCTCGCCGACGCCGGCATCCCGCTCGGCAACCAAAGCGTCATGCTGCGCGGCGTGAACGATCGCGTGGAAGTCCAGAGGGCACTCATCCACAAGCTGTTGATGTGCCGGGTAAAGCCGTATTACCTCTATCAGTGCGATCTGATCAACGGCTCGTCCCACCTCAGAACCCCCGTCGCGGAAGGCGTGGCCATCATCGAAGGCTTGCGCGGCCACACCACCGGCTACGCCATCCCGCAGTTCGTCATCGACGGCCCCGGCGGAGGCGGGAAAATCCCGATCAACCCGAACTACGTGGTCGATACCGCGTCCGGCAAGATCACGCTGCGGAACTTCGAGGGCGAAATTTTCGAGTATCCAGATCCCACGCCGATCCCGGCAGCGGAGTTGGACAATCTGCATCAGCAAGCGCTGAGCCGCTCGATTTAGCCCCGGCCCCATTCCGCTTGCTCTCGGGGTGCGGTGTCCTAGCATCCGGCGCTTCTCAAAGCTCCGTCGCTCATGAACCGCATTTTTGTCGAAAAACAGGCCGCCCACACTGCCGAGGCCCGCCACCTCCTCCACGATCTCCACGAATCGCTCTCCCTGCCTGGCCTGACCGCTGTCCGCATCGTGCAACGCTATGATTGCGATGGACTTACCGAGGCCGAATTCGAAACCGCCTCGCGCCTAATCCTTTCCGAGCCTCAGGTGGATTCGATTTCAAAAACCCTCGCGCTCGCTGAAAACGAAACCGCCTTCGCCGTGGAGTTTCTGCCCGGCCAATTCGACCAGCGTGCCGATTCCGCCGCGCAGTGCGTTCAGATCCTGACCGGCAAGGAGCGCCCGTTCGTCACCTCCGCGAAAGTCATCATTCTCGAAGGCTCGCTCACTCCTGCCGAACTCCAGAGCGTGAAATCCTACGTCATCAACGCAGTCGATTCCCACGAAGTCCCCGTGGCGGCGGTTTCCAACCGCCAGGCCCCCACTTCCCCGCCCGATGTCGCGATCCTCACCGGCTTCTCAGCCATGGACGCCGCCGCCCTGCGCACTGAACTCGGCCTCGCGATGTCCACCGCAGACGTGGTTTTCTGCCAGGCCTATTTCCGCGATGAGGAAAAGCGCGACCCGAGCCTCACCGAGATCCGGATGCTCGACACCTATTGGTCCGACCACTGCCGCCACACCACCTTCCTCACCAAAATCGACGAAGTCACCTTCGGCGAAGGCACCGAACCGGTCCAACGCGCCTGGCAAACTTACCTCGCCACCCGCACCGCACTCGGCCGCGACGAGAAGCCGGTCACGCTGATGGACATCGCCCTCATCGGCATGCGCGAATTAAAAAAATCCGGCGAGCTCGACAACCTCGAGGTCTCCGAAGAAGTCAACGCCGCCTCCATCGTCGTTCCCGTTTCCATCGACGGCCTCCCTGAAGAAGAATGGCTGGTGATGTTCAAGAACGAGACCCACAACCACCCGACCGAGATCGAGCCCTTCGGCGGTGCCGCCACCTGCCTCGGCGGCTGCATCCGCGATCCTCTATCAGGACGCTCCTACGTCTATCAAGCCATGCGCGTCACCGGTGCCGGCGACCCGCGCACGCCGTTTTCCGAGACGCTGCCGGGCAAACTCCCGCAGAGGAAAATCTGTCAGGTCGCCGCCCGCGGTTACTCGTCCTACGGCAACCAGATCGGCCTCGCCACCGGCCAGGTCGCGGAAGTCTATCACCCCGGCTACGTCGCCAAGCGCATGGAAATCGGCGCTGTCGTTTCCGCCGTCCCCCGCTCTCACGTTTTCCGCGGTGCACCCGCTCCCGGCGATGTCATCCTGCTCATCGGGGGCCGCACCGGACGCGATGGCGTCGGCGGCGCGACCGGCTCTTCCAAGGAACACACCGACACCGCACTCGAAAACTCTGCAGAAGTCCAAAAAGGCGACGCCCCCACCGAGCGCAAGATCCAGCGTCTCTTCCGCAACCCGGAACTCACCCGCAAAATCAAAATCTGTAACGACTTCGGCGCTGGCGGCATCTCTGTGGCCATCGGCGAGATCGCCCCATCGTTAGAAATCAACCTCGACGCCGTTTCCAAAAAATACGACGGGCTCGACGGCACGGAACTCGCGATTTCCGAGTCACAGGAACGCATGGCCATCTGCGTGGACGCATCCGAAATCGACTATTTCATCACCGAGTCCGACAGGGAAAACCTCGAGTGTAGCCACGTCGCCACCGTCACGAACAGCGGCCGCCTCGTCATGACCTGGCGCGGTAAAACCATCGTCGATCTCTCCCGCGTCTTCCTCGACACCAACGGAGTCCAACAGACGGCCAAGGTCCACGTGGCTGGGGCATCCTGTCCCAGCCCGTGGGAGGAGCGTCTCGCTCCTTCGCTGGTCTCGCGTCTCTCCTCCCTCAACATCTGCTCTCAAAAAGGCCTCGGCGAAATCTTCGACGGCTCCGTGGGCGCAGGCACCGTGCTCTGGCCCTTCGGCGGCGACCGTCAGCTCACGCCGCCCGACGCGATGGTCGCGAAGCTCCCACTGCTAGAGGGTGACACCGATGTCGCCACCTTCATGAGCTGGGGCTTCAATCCGGAAATTTCCTCGTGGTCTCCCTTCCACGGCGCGCTCTACGCCGTCACGGATTCGGTTTGCAAAGCCGTCGCCGCCGGTGCCCGCCTCTCAGACATCCGGCTCACGCTTCAAGAATATTTCCCCAAGCTCGGTAACGACGCCACCCGTTGGGGGCTGCCTTTCGCCGCACTGCTAGGAGCCTATCAGGCACAGCATTCGCTCCGCCTCGCCGCCATCGGCGGCAAGGACTCGATGTCTGGTTCCTTCAACGAACTCGACGTGCCACCGACCTTGGTTTCCTTCGCCCTCGCACCGGGCAAGGCCAGCCTCGCGATTTCACCTGAGTTCAAACGAGCAGGATCGACGGTCTCGCTGGTGGAAATTTCCCGGGATGCGGACCAGCTGCCCGATTTCGACGAGCTCAAGCAAGTCGCCGCCGCGTTGCACGAGCTGAATGTGGAAGGACGCATCCTTGCGCTCCACCACATCGGCCGATCCGGCATCGCCGCCGCGCTGGCGAAGATGGCCTTCGGAAATCACATCGGTGCGGAAATTAACAGCACCCTTGACCTCGCGCGCGAACGCTACTTCGCCTTCCTCATCGAGCATGCAGAGCCTCTGCCGGTGGAGTTCACCTCGCTGGAAATCGGCCACACCACCGAGGTCGGCACGCTGGTGCTTAACAACGAGGCGCACACGCTCCACGAACTTCAGGACGCCTGGACCAGCACACTGGAGCCGGTCTATCCGACGAAGCCGGAAGAGATTGCGGATCGAAGATCGGAGAGGGTGGATATCCCACTCTTCTCTTCGAATCAAAAATCCAAAATCAACAATCATCAATCGACAATCCGGCCCAAGATCATCATCCCTTCCTTCCCAGGAACGAATAGCGAATACGATTCCGCCAAGGCCTTCCGCGAGGCCGGAGCGGACGCGGAGATCCTGGTGTTCCGGAATCTATCAGCAAAGCACATTGAGGAATCCCTCACCGCACTCGCCGCGCAAATCCGCCGGTCCCAGATCCTGATGTTTCCCGGCGGCTTCAGCGCGGGTGACGAACCGGACGGCTCCGCGAAATTCATCGCCACCATCATCCGCAGCCCGCGCGTGGCGGATGCCATCATGGACCTGCTCAAGAACCGCGACGGCTTGATCCTCGGGATTTGCAACGGCTTCCAAGCCCTCGTCAAAACCGGCCTCGTCCCCTACGGCGAGATCCGCGACGCCCGGGCAGACGCGCCGACACTGGTCCATAACAGCATCGGCCGCCACATTTCCTGTTATGCCCGCACCCGGGTGGTCAGCAGACTTTCGCCGTGGCTGGCGGACCGTGAAATCGGCGAGATCCACCGGGTCCCAGTCTCCCACGGCGAAGGAAAGTTCCACGCTTCCGCCGCCGTGATCGCGGAGCTCGCCGCCAGCGGCCAGATCGCCACGCAGTATTGCAATGCCGACGGCGTGCCTTCCATGGACATTGAAATCAACCCAAACGGCTCACTCGCCGCCATTGAAGGCATCACCAGTCCCTGCGGCCGGGTCTTCGGGAAAATGGCTCACACCGAGCGCAGCGGCTCGTCGGTCGCTAAAAATATCCCCGGAAACAAGCACCAACCGATCTTGGGTGCGGGAGTCAGCTATTTTCAATGAGCAATTATTTGCTCAAAATAACGTATTTTAGGTTATTTCGCGCAGATTATTGCTCTATTAGATTTTCAGTGCTTGACTCGATGAGCGGAAATCTGCTCAATCAAGGCCTCAGGAGAGCTTTTTGAGCAATTTTTCACTCACCATGATCCGGTTTCTCACCAATCCACAGATCGAGCAGGAACTCGGCAAACGCCTGAAGGAGCACCGGCTTGACCTCAATCTGAGCCAGGAGGAAATCGCCACCCGCAGCGGACTGTCGCGCCGGACGATCACCGCGATTGAAAATGGCGAGGGCTCCACCCTCACCACCCTCATCGCCCTGCTGCGGGCGCTAAATGCCTTAGACACGCTGGAGAACTTTTTGCCGGACCCGGGAATTAGCCCCATGGCGATGACCTCGATCCTCCAAGATGCTCCGCGCAAATATTCGTCCAGGCCGCGCAAGACGCCGCCGCCCACACCTTGGAAATGGGGGGATGAAACATGACCTCCGCGACCGTCGAGCTTTACGAAACCACCATCGGCGCGGTGACGTGGAACCCGGAGCGGGAGCTGGGAATCTTCGAATACGCCCCGGGATTCCTCGGCAGCAATATCGAAATCTCGCCAATCATGCTGCCGCGGGGCGCAGGGAGATTCTCATTTCCCAACCTGCCCCGGGAAACCTTCAAAGGCCTGCCCGGGCTGCTGGCGGATTCCCTGCCAGACAAATTCGGCAACCTACTCATCGACCAATGGCTCGCCCGCCAAGGACGTCTGCCCGAGTCCTTTGATCCGGTGGAACGGCTTTGTTACCAAGGCACCCGGGCGATGGGAGCCCTGGAATTCCGCCCGATGCTGCTGCCGGACACTCCGCCGGAAACCCTGCACTTGGAAGCCTTGGTCCAACTCGCCAACGACGCACTCGCTTCCCGCGAAAGCCTGCATGTGAACCTTTCCCAACCGCCCGAAGCCCTCGCGACTATCCTACGCATCGGCACTTCGGCCGGCGGCGCACGGGCCAAAGCGGTGATCGCCTGGAACCCGCAAACCGGCGAGATCCGCTCGGGCCAATTGCCCGCCTCCGGCGGATTCGAGGCGTGGCTGCTCAAGTTCGACGGCGTCTCGGCGAACAGCGACAAGGAACTTAACGATCCGCTCGGCTACGGCCGCATCGAATACGCCTATCACCTGATGGCCCGCGCCGCCGGCATCACGATGAGTGACTGCCGCCTGCTAGAGGAAAACGGCCGCGCCCATTTCATGACCCGCCGCTTCGATCGCGGACCGGCTGGCGAGAAATTTCATATGCAGAGTCTGTGTGCGATGGCGCATTTCGATTTCAACCAAGCAGGAGCCTATTCCTACGAGCAGACATTTCAAATCGCCCGCCGCCTCAATCTACCGCAACCGGATCTCACCGAACTCTATCGCCGCGCCTTGTTTAACATCCTGGCGCGCAATCAGGACGACCATACCAAGAACATCGCCTTCCTCATGGACCGCCGCGGCGGCTGGAGACTGGCTCCCGCCTACGATCTGATCTATGCCTACAACCCTAACGGCGCATGGACTCACCGCCACCAGATGACCCTCGCGGGAAAGCGCGAGAATTTCACCACGGCGGACCTGCTCGAAGCCGCCACCGCAGCCGATGTGAAACCGGCCAAGGCAAAAACCATCCTGAGACAAGTCCACGCCGCCGTTGGCGATTGGAGTTCCCACGCGACAACCGCCAGAATTTCCGCCGAATGGACCGAGGAAATCCGGCGAAATCTCCGCCTTGACCTCCAGCCTTGAAGGCTTGAGCCGTTTCCGCCCCGGTATCTCGCACTTGACCCCAAACGCAAGCGATAAAGTTTGAATCATGGCATAAATTTTGCTTCGCTTTTGGCCTGAGAACCCTAGTCTTGCCGCGACAACAAGCTTGTCAAAAATGGCAGACGCATTCCTCCATCAGTCTTTATCCCAGCAACAAACGCTTGCGCCACAGATGCGCAAGAGTTTGGAGATCCTTCAGGCGGGAACCTTGGAGTTGACGCAACTGGTCCAGCAAGCCCTTGAGACCAATCCGGTGCTGGAAGATCTCACCGAAAGCATTTCCCTCGATGACGAAGGGCCTGAATCCGACGAAGCCGACTCGCTCGACTACCTGAATCAAACCGACGACGATTGGCGGGACCGGACGATTCTTGAGGGAAAAAGCTCGCCTTGGACCAGCGAGGACGAAGAACGCCGCCAGCGGATTTACGATTCCATCGTCGCACCCGAGACGCTCCAACAGCATCTTCAACACCAGCTCGACCTCTCCATGGTTGACCCCGAAGTCCGCGAGGCTGCACAGGCGATCCTGGGAAACCTCGATGACCGCGGATTTCTCGATCTACCCGCGAAAACCCTCGGGACTCGCATGGGTCTCAAGACGAAGGACGTGGACGAGGCCTTGAAGCTGGTCCAGTCGTTCGACCCGCCGGGGATCGGCGCTTCCGGTATTCCCGAGTCCCTGTTACTGCAATTGGAACGCACCACCGGGCGGGATACCATCGAGTATAAAATCGTCCGCGACCATCTGGAAGACCTCGCCCGCAAACGCCATCCACAAATCGCCCGAGCGCTGGGGACGAATGTCGAACGCATCGCGGAGGCAGCATCCCGAATCGGCCGCCTGACTCCCAATCCCGGCGGCGAGTTCGACCCGACCGGGAATCCTTACATTCTTCCAGACGTCATCATCGAACGCGACGATGACGGCAACTGGTATGCCAAGCTCACCGGCGAACACCTGCCAAACCTGCGCATCAACGACTTCTACAAGGACATGATCGGGAAAAGTGGCACCGACGCGAAGGCCCGGCAGTTTCTCCGCGACCAGATCCGCGATGGCCGCAGCCTTATCCACGCCATTTCCCTCCGCCAGGAAACCATTCTCGCCATTGCCCACAAGCTCATCGAGCACCAGCCCGCGTTCCTCACGAGAGGGCATCGCCACTTGCGTCCGTTGACCATGAACGACATCGCGGACGAGCTCAACCTGCACGCCACCACCATTTCGCGCGCCGTCGCCGGGAAATATGTATTCACGCCGCACGGGCTGATGGAAATGCGGGCGTTTTTCGCCACCGGCTATCAGACGAGCGACGGTACGGAGGTTTCCAACGCCGGCGTGCGCGAGGCGATCCAGCAGCTGGTGAGCGCAGAAGACCGGGCCAAGCCGCTCTCCGACGAGTTCTTGATGAAGGCGCTGGATAAACAAGGCATCAAAGTCGCCCGCCGCACGGTCGCGAAGTACCGCGAGCAGTTGAACATCCTACCCTCCCACTTGAGGAAGACATTCTAACGGCCTACTCCGGTTTCCGGAAGCGATAGTGCGAGACGATCCACTCATCCCCGTTCCGGTATCCCCAGAGTTCCGCGCAAGCCATGAAGAACACACGCCAATAAACCCACCAGCGGACCTGCTGGTCTTCTCCATAAGTTTCGCGGATCAACGGCATGAGTTCCTCGCGGGCGGCGTCCATCCGCGTGAGCCACGCCTCGGAGGTTTTCTGATAGTGGGTGCCGCTGACATGCCAGTGACCCTCGATCTTCAGGCGTTCCTGAAAGTATAACAACAGGTCGTCCGAAGGCATCTGGCCGCCGGTGAAGAAATATTTCGCCATCCAGTCATCCTCACTCTCCGCCTCATAGTGATACGCATATTCGCGGTGGGTGAAAATGTGCACGAACAATGCGCCACCCGGTTTCAACCAACCCGAAATCCGCTGCAGTAGCAGCTCGTAGTTTTTCATGTGCTCGAACATCTCGACTGAGACAACCCGGTCGAACTCCGCTTCACCTTCCCCTTCGTAAACGATCATGTTCGCGGTGCGCACCTCCACATTGGTCAGCCCTCGCGCCGCCAGCTGGGAGTCGATGTAAATCTTCTGTGTCCGCGAGTTCGATACCGCCGTGATCCTCGCATTCGGATAGTGGGCGGCCATCCACAAGGTCAGCGAGCCCCAGCCACAACCCAATTCCAAGATCCGATGCCCATCTTGCAACGCTGCGCGCTCGCAGGTGATCGCCAACATCCGCGCCTCGGACTCGTCGATGTCGATGACACCCTCATCCCAATAGCCCGAGCTGTATTTCATGTGCTTCCCCAGCACCCGTTTGAAAAACGCGGTGGGCAGCTCGTAGTGCTGCTCGTTCGCCTCTTCGGTCGCGATCGCGATCGGGCTGGCCCGCAGCTCCCGCACGTGCTGCATGACTTTTTCCTGGCGCTTCTCACAGTCGAGTTTTTCAAAAGGAGCGAGCGTCCCCGCGAGGCGGTGGCGGATTCCGATGCGGATCAAGGCGTCCGGGATGATGCCCTTGGCGAGCAGGTCGTTGGTGTGGATCATGATGTTGTTGGTTGAGTTTCCGAACGGTCAGCGCTTGGGTGGCCACGGAATGAAAGGGCTTGTCGTCTCCTGATAACGCCGGTAAGCGTCGCCCTTACGCCGAACGGCGGCAGCCTCGGTAGGTGGAATTCCCGTGACCCGAAGTAGCAGGTAGATAATCGTGACCGGTGCGTAAACGGTCACCCATCCCGAATCCGAGCCGCACGCGTAAAGATAGAATCCAATCCAGATCACCGCCTCGAAAAAGTAATTGGGATGCCGCGAGTAACGCCACAATCCCTCACGGCAAACGGATTTGGGATCCGGCTTCGTCGCCTTGAATGCCGACATCTGATGGTCGGCAAGTCCCTCACCCAAGATGCCCGTTAGCGTCACCCCGAGTCCAAAGGATTCCCAGACACTCCAGTCCGAGCGGTCGAAAGCGATCAAGAGGAACGGAAACGCGAGCAGGACCACGGAGAGGGCCTGCGCCTGGAAGAACCAGAAAAACGCGGATGCCACCCTTCCTGCCCACACCTCACGCAGCCTGACATACCGCGCATCCTCGTTCGGATGCGCCCTGCGAATTCTCCGCTCCAGATGCCACCCCAGACGAAAGCTCCACAGCACCAGCAGCGCGCCAGCGACCCAGTGCTTTGCAGCTCCGCCACCACCCATAGCCAGCCACATCGCGCCAGTGAGTCCGATGCCGAATGCCCACACCGCGTCCACCAACGAGTAGTTGTCACATTTTCTAGCCCATGCCCAAGCGAGGAGAAAGATCACCGCCATCATGCCCAGTCCGAGGGCGAATGCGACCCAGAAGCTCATGGCGACACCTCCTCACGCCGCTGCAGCGACACCGCAAGCTGGCGCAGAACCGGCAGCACCAACACCTTGATTAGAATAGCGGCAAAGGGCGCGATCAGCAACCAGGCGCTCACCCCATGCCATGCTGCCAATCCGAAATCCTTCGCAAACTGGAGCGGATCCGCCTGAAATCTGGCAAGCAGCTGCGGGATGGAAAACGAAATCAGCGGCACGCCATGCAGGCGCTCACCCAGCCGGATGAAGACAAGAATCAGCGCGAGGTGCAACGGATAGACCAGGGTCTTGAAAACGTGCAGCACCGGTTGGTTCAGCCGCAACAACCATCCGGCAAGAAGACATACCAGCGTGGTGGATCCCATGATCGGAAACACCCCGAGCACGACTCCCAGCGAAATCGTCCAAGCGATCTTTTCCGGAGTGGTGCCCAGCGTCAGCTGCTTCACGACCGGGGCAACCAGCCAGCGCCGCCACCAGTTTTCCCTAACATTCAAGTCCATCTCGCTCCGGGTCGCCATCATCCCCTCCCCTCTTCGAATCGGTGGTGCAAGCTTGCGTTGTTAGGACGGGTGTAAACCGCTTGGACCACGGAGATGTTCCGGGTCGCGAACGCTGCCTCGCAGTATTTCAGATAGTAGTTCCAGGACCGTATGAACGGCTCATCGAAGCCAAGCGACATCACTCCGGTCCTTACCGCATTGAAGTTGTCATACCACGTCGAGAGCGTGCGGGCATAGTCCGCGCCGAGATCTTCAAGGTCGTGCATGAAGAGGTCTCCAGTTTCCAACAGGACATCGTTGATCCGGCCCACACTGAGCAGCAGCGAGCCGGGGAAGATGTGTTTTTGAATCCAGTCCACGTTCTTTTTCAAACTGCCGTAACTGCAATCCGGCACCGTGATCATCTGCACGCCTAACAATCCGTCGGGAGTCAGCACTTCCGCGCACTTCGCGAAGAACGAGTGGTGATATTTGTCGCCGACCGCCTCCAGCATCTCGATGGACGCGATCTTGTCGAAGCTCCCGGTGATGTGGCGGTAGTCCTGAATGCGGATTTCGATCTGTTCCGCCAACCCCTCCGCAGCAACCCGTTTTCTAGCATAAGCCGCCTGGGCTTCGGAGATAGTGACGCCGGTGATCTTGCAGCCGTAGATTCTCGCCGCATGCACCGCGAAGCCTCCCCAGCCGCAGCCGATCTCCAAGACGTGGTCAGTGGGCTTGAGCTTGAGCTTCCTGCAGAGTGCGTCGTATTTCCCCCGCTGGGCGTGTTCGAGTGATTGATCCGCGCTTTCGAAGCGGGCGCTGGAGTATGTCATGCTCGGGTCTAACCAAAGTCCATAAAACTCATTTCCCAAGTCGTAGTGCTCGGAAATGTTCCGGCGGCTCGTTTCCACCGAGTTTTCGCGCCGCAGGTGGCGGAACCAGTTGACGAGCTTCAGAACGTTCACCCCGCGCAGACTGGCCGACGAGCTATCAGCTCCCTGAAGCGCGTTGACGTTGTGGATGAACCAGGAAATCACCGCCGCAATGTCGGGAGTGTCCCACAATCCGTCGGTGTAAGCCTCGCCCATCCCAATGTTTCCGTAAAAGGCGCAGCGCTTGAAAAACGCGGTCTCGTCCCGAAGGACCACCCGCGCCGTGACCGCTGCTCCCGGCTTGCCAAAATGGCGGACACGGCCGTCTGGATATTCCATGCGCAGTCCGCCGAGCGGCATTCTTTCCAGCACACGGACCACCATCCGTTCGGCAAATCCCTGCGTCGCATGACTCACCGCCTGGGCGGGCACTCTATCAGAATCAATCTCAACGGATGTGTTCATGGTGTTTTTGTTTTCAGACTGGAATGGGGACGCATCACGTCGCGCTGCGCTTCTAACCGCTCGGACTTCCTGAGAAACGGCACCCGCCCGAGCCACAGGAGGAATGCATGCCAGTGAATCAGTCCGATGATTTTTAACGACAACATCGGATACTTGAACGCATACCACACCAGTCGCGCCGAGGAGAGTTCCCGCCGCTCTCCGCGGATGGAACTCAGTAGAATCCGCTCGTCCGCGTCGTGCGTGTCGATGTTCACCCGCCATTTTTCCCCCGGATTTCCGAGTTTAAAATCAAATTCCATCCCGGGATCCGAAAACGGAGAAATGTAAAAATCCTTGGCCACCCGGCGATGCCATAGACCTTCGGAACCTAACGACTCGATCAAATATAATTTCATTTCCCGGAAAGTATTCACCACTTCCGCGATGGCGGCGAACGGCTCGCCGTCCCTTGTGTCGATATGATAGAAGGACACTGGATTGAATCCATAACCCAGGACACGCGGGAATGTGACCAAGCGAATCCGCGCGTCATCCGGGCAGGAAATCCCCTGCCCCACCAGCCACGCGACGAGGTTTGGACGAATGCCACCCGGCAGCCCGAGATCGATGTGATCGGCATCATTGATGGAGAACAGATTGAAACGATTGTGACTCAGCCCGAAAATTCCGCGTCCCAGATCCGGCAGTCCGTCCAGATCCACACAAAACATGAACACTTGATAGTCGAACGCATGCCGCTTCGGCTTCAGCCGGCAGTGAGATACAGAGCATTCGTAGAGCGAGTTCATTGCCATGGGTCCCTTCCGAGGATTTCAGCACAGACATTCACCGCCGACCAGAGTCCATCTTCGTGGAAGCCATACCGTTGCCAAGCTCCACAGAAATAACGCCCGGTTTCGCGTCCCGCCCGGTGGAGTTCGGGCAGGCGTTCCTGCGCCGCAACGGCGGCCAAGTCGAACAACGGGTGCTCGTAGGAAAGACGCCGTTTAACGGTTCCCGCTGCCGGTGATGACGGAGGGTTGATTGAAACAAAATACTGCTCGCGCTCCGAGACGCCTTGCAGCTCGTTCATCCAGTAGTGAGTGGAGTATTGGTTTGCACCGTCTGCCGTGCGGTCGATGCGATAGTTCCAAGACGCCCAACAACGGCGCGTCCGTGGCATGAACTGTGGATCCGTGTGCAGGACGGCTTCGTTTTCCTGATAGTGAAACCGTGGTAGAAGATCCGCTTCCAAATCCGAGGGATGGGCCAGCATCCGGTATGCCTGATCTCCATGCGCGGCGACCACCACCCGGTCGAAGTTAGAGGACGTTCCATCTTCGAGGACCAGCGTCTTTCCATCGACCGACTTCACAGATTTCCCCCGGTGAATGTTAGTCTCGAACGGCTGAATCAACTTCTCCACATACTGCCGCGACCCACCGGATACCGTGCGCCACGGGTGCTGCGTGTCTAGTCCAAGAAAGCCGTGATTGTGCCAAAACCGCATCAGCGTGCGTGCCGGAAATTCCTCGATCCGCTCGGGCGGACTGGACCAGACGGCCGCCGCCATGGGTGAGAGATACCACCGCAGAAAGTCATCCCCGTAGCCCCGGGCCATCACATAGTCACGCAAGGACATGTCTCCGAATACCGGCTTCGCTAGTTCTAACACTGTTTCGCGGTTGAAGCGGTTGATCTGCAGGAGCATCCGCCAATAGCGCGGGCTGAAGAGGTTTTTGCGCTGACCGAACAGCAGGTTCAGGCTGCCGCCGTTGAACTCCAGCCCGTCCGCCGCGTGTTTCACGCTGAAGGACATCGAGGTCGGCTTGGTGATGACATTCAGCTCACGAAACAAGCGGGTTAGTAGCGGATAGGTCACCTCATTGTAAACCATGAAGCCGGTGTCCACCGGAATTTTTGCCGTCCCCTCGTCCACCATCACGGTGTGCGAGTGCCCGCCGACACGCGGGTCCTTTTCAAAAACCGTCACGTCATGCGTGCGACTCAGGAAATGGGCGCACGCCAGACCCGAGATTCCCGTCCCGACGATCGCAATGCGTTCACGACTCATGCGCGGTGCTGGTGCGATGGCAATCCGGCCTTGCCCTCCTCGATGACGGCTCTCGGCACGGGACGCAGATCCCAGATCAACCCCGTCCACGCAAGAACGCGCAGGCCGTAGTAAGTCAAATCCAGCTCCCACCAGCGGAAACCCTGCCTGACAGAGTGTGGATAACGGTGATGGTTATTGTGCCAGCCTTCACCGAGCGTGATGAAGGTGAGAAGCCAACTGTTGCGGCTGTCGTCATCCGTTTCATACCGCCGTCTCCCCCAGACATGGGCGAGGGAATTGATAAAGAGAGTGCCATGAAGCAACACCGTGGTGCTGATGAAAAACGTCCAGACGAAGAATTGCCCGACAGTCACACCCAGAGCCGGAAAGAACGTTTCCAAGACCCAACCTATGGCTAACATCAACAACCCGTAAGCAAATGGAACCGTCTGGTCGTAGCGGTTCAGGAAAACCAACTCCGGATACTTGCTCAGATCGGGGATGCTCTTATACGCGGTCGGGAAATTCTTCATCGAGGTCAGCCAACCGATGTGAGACCAGAGAAACCCGCTGACGACGGGCGAATGAATGTCTTCCTCGTGATCCGAGTGCTTGTGATGGTGGCGGTGCGTCGCAGCCCACCAGAGCGGGCCGCGCTGCATCGAACTGTTTCCGACCACCGCGAAGAGAAATTGCGCGAAGCGCGAGGTCTTGAAGGTCTTGTGCGAAAAGTAGCGGTGATAGAATCCGGTGATCGCGAACATCCGGATCAAATAGAGAAACACCGCCGCCCACACTGCCACAGGACTGATGCCTACCCAGAACACCGCAAGGCAGCCGAGATGCAGAAAAATGAACGGCAAGGTCCGCTGCCAGTTCACCTGCGAGGGCAGCTCCGAAGGATCCGGCAGTCCCTCGCGCCGGAAGTCCGAATCAAGCCACTGGCAGATCGTTAGAACAAACGTCCCCCAAGGACTCAATTTCCGCCCGGCAGGTGATGATGGGGTTTCATTCATGAAGATGACTCTATCAGTTGGATTCCAGACGTTTGCCGACATAGCCAATCGCGCCGCCGATGACCGGAAGATGTGCGTAAAAATTCTTCCCCGAGTCCCAAAAATCCTGATGGAAGGCCACCTGCCCCTCGCGGTTGAAGCGGATCTGGCTGACGCCCACCGATGTCACCGGCTTCCCGCCGCTGAGCGCGGGAGCGGCGAACTTCATAGTCCAGCGGACATAGTAGTCGTTCCCGGACCGGGCGACGTCGTCCACGGTGGTCTGATAGCTCGTCATCGTTTCACTGGTCTTGAGGAAATACGCCTCGATCTCAGCGGCACCCTGATGCACGACCAGAGTGTCGTCCAGATAGGCATCCGAAGAGTAAACTTTGAGGGCATTTTCGCGCACGTAGTTCGGATCTCCGATGCCTTCCAGAAATGACGAAAACCGCTTCAAAGCCGCCGTCTCCGCAGCGCCTCCCGGCTCCATGCCGCTGGGAGAAACCTTATCCATGCTCCTGCGGTAGAAATCGACTTTTTCGCTGGATCGATTTGGCACAGCGCAGGAGTTGAGCAGGAAAAACATCGCGCAGAGGGACACAAGGATTCCTGCGATAAAGGTGAACAGTGGATGTTGGAACACAGACATCAGCATTTTTTCCGGTTGTCGCCCCGGAATTTTAACCGCGCAAGGAGAAATCAGCCGAACCCCCGCCAGGGTGGATGGTGCGCCAGCAACTGGAAGCGCCCTTTCTCGAAACGATTCCGACGTCGCGCGGGTCATTGGGAAAAATGAGGTATCCGGCTGCTTGATCTTTCATTGTCAGTCCGCAGACTTCGGAAACTCTTTCCATGCAAGGCACGCTGCGATTTGAAAACGTCACGAAGCGCTTCGGTAACTTCACCGCAGTGGATCACCTGACGCTGGAAATCGAGTGCGGCAAGGTCTTCTCACTGCTAGGCCCGTCGGGCTGCGGCAAGACCACCCTGCTGCGCATGGCCGCCGGATTTGAAACGCCGGATGAAGGGCGCGTGCTGCTCGACGGCCGCGACATCACCCGACTCCCACCGGAACAACGCCCAGTAAACACCGTGTTCCAAAACTACGCGCTTTTCCCCCACCTCAGCGTCCGGGACAACATCGGGTTCGGGCTGAAAATCGCCGGACAACCCGCCGCACAGATCCGCCGCGAGGTGGATCAGATGCTCGATCTTGTCGATCTCTCCGCCCACGCGGACAAGATGCCGGCAAAGCTCTCCGGCGGGCAGAAACAACGCGTCGGCATCGCTCGCGCTCTGGCAAACAAACCGCGCGTCCTGCTGCTGGACGAACCGCTCGCCGCGCTCGATCTGAAGCTCCGCCAGCGCCTGCTTGTCGAGCTGGACGCGATCCATGACGAAGTCGGCATCACGTTCCTCTACGTCACCCACGACCAGGGCGAGGCCATGTCCATTTCCGACACCATTGCGGTGATGAACCAAGGTCGCATCGAGCAGCTCGGCAAGCCCACCGAGATTTATGAAACGCCACGGACCTCGTTCGTCGCCGCCTTCATCGGCGACACGAATTTCCTCGAAGGCCGCGTGACCGAGCTTCTCGACGAGCGCTTCTCCCGCGCGGAAATTTCCGGCCTCGGCCCGGTGATGATCGACAATGACAAGCCCGTCCTCCCCGGCGACCGCATCCATCTCTCGCTGCGCCCGGAAAAGCTCATCGTCTCCCGCGAAAAACCGCCCGAAGCTCCGTGGAAAAACTCGGTCCCCGGCACCGTCGAGGACATCATTTACTTCGGCTCGCACACCCGCTACTGGATCCGCTGCGGCGAATACCGGATCTGCGCCGAGCAACAGCACCGCACCTTCCAGCTCGACGAGACCGCACCCAGCTGGGGCGACCCGGTATGGCTGCGCTGGCACGCGAACGATGGATTTTTGCTAGAACAATATCGCGAGGAAGACGAGGATCTATTGACGCTCCCCGAAGAAACGCCGTAATCCTTCCGCCCCGCTTGAGAATCTGCTAACACAAAAAATTCTGATGAAAAAAACGTTCCCACTCACCTCCCCGAATCACCAACCGGCGCGGGTCGTCGAGCAGATCAAGAGCGACGTGCGGAAATACCTCAAGCGGGAGCGCAAGAAACCCCTGCCGGAAGGCACCGACTTCTGGGATTTCCATTGCAAGATCGGCCAGGGTGAAGCTGCTCCGGTGGCCAAGCACGTCGAGGAAATCATCCCCGCCATCGACCAAGCCGCCGCCAACGCCAGCGACTCGGTTTACATCGAAATCCTCGCCACACCCGGGCACCGGCAGAAAAAGGCGGACGTTTGATTTTTCGAACCCCACGAACTTCCGCTTCAAGCATCCCGAATCATTCACTGAAACAACCACCATGCCCGAAACCCAGAAACTCACCGGAAAAGTCATGGCCGCGAACCGCGGCGAAATCGCCATCCGCATCTTCCGCGCCGCGAACGAACTCGGTCTGCGCACCGTCTCGATCTTCGCCGAGGAAGACCGGTTTTCCATCCACCGCTTCAAGGCGGACGAGGCCTATCAGCTCGACTCGTCCAAGGGTCCTGTCGGAGCCTACCTCGACATCGAGGGCATCGTGACTTTGGCGAAACAGAAGGGCGTGACGATGATCCACCCCGGCTACGGATTCCTCTCGGAAAACGCCGCGTTTGCAAGGGCCTGTGCGCGGGAGGGCATTGTTTTCATCGGCCCGTCGCCGGATCTGTTGGAAAACATGGGCGACAAGACCGCTGCCCGGGCGCTGGCCCACCAGTTCAAGGTCCCCACCCTGCCCGGCACCGAGGAACCCATCACCGATCCGGACCAGGCGCTCACCGTCGCTCACGAAATCGGTTTCCCGCTCATTATCAAAGCCGCATTCGGCGGTGGCGGACGCGGCATGCGGGTGGTGGAAAAACCGTCGCAACTCGCCAGCCTGTTAGCCGAAGCCCAGAACGAAGCTCTCAACGCTTTCGGCAACCCCGCCGTTTTCCTCGAGCGCTACATTTCCCGCGCCAAGCACATTGAAGTGCAGATCCTCGGCGACCAGCACGGCAATGTCGTTCACCTCTACGAACGCGACTGCTCGGTGCAGCGCCGCTATCAGAAAGTCGTCGAAGTCGCCCCGGCGATGCATCTGAATCCCATCATCCGCCAGGAGCTTTGTGATGCCGCCGTCACTCTTGCAAAAGGCATCGGCTACGACAACGCGGGCACCGTCGAGTTTCTCTACGACATGGACCAGGACGACTGGTTCTTCATCGAGATGAACCCGCGCATCCAGGTGGAGCACACGGTGACCGAGTGCGTCACCGGCATCGACCTCGTGCGGTCGCAAATCCTCGTCGCCGCCGGGGAACCGCTTTTCGGCGAGGAAATCGCCATTCCCAAGCAGGAGGACATGCCGTGCATCGGCTTCGCCATCCAGTGCCGCATCACCACCGAGGATCCGGAAAAAAGCTTCGCCCCGGACTATGGCCGGATCCTCAACTACCGCTCCGCCGCCGGCTTCGGCATCCGGCTGGACGCCGCCTCGGGGGATGCCGGATCGGTCGTCACGCCGTATTACGACTCGATGCTCGTCAAGCTCACCGCGATGGGGCGCGATTTCCCGATGGCCTGCCAGCGGATGGACCGTGCGCTCCGCGAATTCCGCATCCGCGGCGTGAAGACGAACATCCCGTTTCTCGAAAACGTCATCGCAGACGAAACCTTCCGCGCCGGTCAGGCACACACCAAGCTCATCGATACGAAGCCGGAGCTCCTCCAGTTCAAGCGCCGCCGCGACCGCGCCACCCGCACGCTCGCCTATCTGTCAGACATCACCCTCAACGGAAACCCCACCGCAAAGGGCTGGAAACCCGCCGGTATCCTTTCCAAGGCCACCGTACCTAACTCCATGGTCATCGAGCATCAAGCCGTGGTGCCCCGCGGCAGTCGCGATGTCCTGCTAGAGATCGGGCCAGAGGAGTTTGCCAAGTGGATCCTCGACGAAAAGCGCCTGCTCATCACCGACACCACCTTTCGTGACGCGCACCAGTCGCTCATCGCCACCCGCATGCGCAGCTTCGACATGCTGCGCGTGGCCGAGGCCGTCGCCCACCGTGCCCCGGGACTCTTCTCGCTGGAAATGTGGGGCGGCGCGACCTTCGACACCGCGATGCGCTTCCTCAGCGAGTGCCCGTGGGAACGCCTCCGCCGCCTGCGTGAGAAGATTCCCAACATCTGTTTCCAGATGCTCTTCCGTGGCTCCAACGCCGTCGGCTACTCGAACTACCCGGACAACGTCGTCGCTGGATTCGTGAAACACGCCGCCGCCTCCGGCATGGACATCTTCCGGATCTTCGACTCGCTCAACTACCTCCCTAACATGAAGGTGGCCATGGAAGCCGTGCGCGACCACAGCCAGTCGATCTGTGAGGCGGCCATCTGCTACACCGGCGACATCACCGACACACACCGAGACAAATACTCCCTCAAATACTACGTCGAGAAGGCCAAGGAAGTGGAGCGTATGGGTGCGCACATGCTCTGCATCAAGGACATGGCCGGACTTTGCAAGCCACACGCCGCCTACAAGCTGGTCACCGCACTGAAGGAGGAAATCGGCATTCCCGTGCATTTCCACACCCACGACACCTCCGGCATCAATGCCGCCTCCGTGCTCGCCGCCTCCAAGGCCGGCGTGGACATCGTGGACCTTGCGATTTCCTCCATGTCCGGCTCCACCTCGCAGCCTAATTTGAACTCCATCGCCTCCGCCCTCGCCAATACCGAGCGCGACCCCGGACTGGACTTCGACTCGCTCAATGAGTTCTCCGACTACTGGGAGCAGGTTCTCGAATTCTATCAACCATTCAATTCCGCCCCGCGCTCCGGCACCGCCGAGGTTTACGAACACGAGATGCCCGGCGGCCAGTACACCAATCTCCGCGAGCAGGCGAATGCCATGGGCCTCGGCCACCGCTGGCGCGAAATCGCCCGCACCTACGCCGAGGTGAACCAACTCTTCGGCGACATCGTCAAGGTCACACCCTCCTCCAAGGTCGTCGGCGACATGTGCATGTTCCTCGTCACCCGCGGCATCAAGGCGGCGGACGTGCCCAAGCTCAAGCCCGGCTCCATCGACTTCCCGGAGAGCGTCATCGACATGCTCTCCGGCGGTCTCGGCCAGCCCGACGGCGGCTGGCCCGTCGCAGTGCAGAAAGTCGTGTTAGGAAATCGCAAGGCCACCACCCTGCGCCCCGGCGAACTCGCCGATCCCATCGACCTCGAAGCCACCCGCAGCGAACTCACCGCGAAACTCAACCGCCCGGCCACTGAAGACGATCTTTACTCCCACCTGATGTATCCCCAGGTCTTCGCTGACTTCACAGCCTTCCGGACAACATACGACGACCTCAGTGGACTGCCAACGCCTGCGTTTTTCTACGGCCTGCAAATCGGCGAGGAAATCGAGATCGAGATCGACACTGGCAAGATCCTCATCATCAAGCTCATCTCCATCGGCGAGGCTGATTCGGCAGGCCGCCGCGCGTTGTTCTACGAACTCAACGGGATGCCCCGCGAGTCCATCGTCACGGACCATTCCCTCGAATCCATCAGCACCGCGTCACGCCAGAAAGGCGAACCCGACAACCCCGCCCACGGCTGCGCACCGATGCCCGGCATGGTCACCGAAGTCGCCGTTTCCACCGGCCAGGAAGTTAAAGCCGGAGACAAACTCATCATTCTCGAAGCCATGAAAATGCTCACCACCGTCAGCGCGGGAGCGGATGGCATCATCTCCGAGATCATCGTGAAAAAAGGCGACCGGGTGGACAGCGATGATCTACTGGTGAAGCTGACAATGGCGTGAGCCGGGAGATACCTGCACTTTTCAGTGATCAGAAAATTTTATCTTTAAATCGACGGCTTGTATTGGTTTTCACATTAGATCTACTTATTTGATATCGCCGATTTAGGTGCTTTTTTCTAAAGCACTTCGGTCCAAAATTATGAAGAGCCTAATCCAAACCTACCGCCGCAGGCAGCTTCGAAAGTTTACCAAGACTTTTACGTCCGAGATTAAGAACCGCTTCGGGAAGAAGGTCCTGTATTCCGCAGCCGAGATAGAAGAAGTCGCTGTTTCAATGGGCGTTAGCAGCAAGGAACGTGAGTGGGCTTATGGAATGTTTGCCGAAGAGGAGGCGTGCCAAGGATTTCTCACCCGAATGGGTTCATCTAAGACAGCCACAGAGCTACGGTCTTTCCTTGCTGGTTTGATGTTCGGAGGAGGAACGA
The DNA here is from genome assembly GCA_051648225.1 of Luteolibacter sp. Lineage (GTDB taxonomy): Bacteria > Verrucomicrobiota > Verrucomicrobiia > Verrucomicrobiales > Akkermansiaceae > Luteolibacter. The sequence continues at coordinate 548 of JBOFET010000492.1, read as the reverse complement.
CGGTTGGTTATGATGGTATGTGGAATCGATTCGATGACCCAGACGACACCGTGATGGGAGGAATCTCCAGCACATCTAGTAGCTCGTTTGCAGTCGGCATGAGCGAAGATGGTGGAGGTGGATACGATTCAGGAGGATCTGATGGAGAGTCGTCAGACTGATCTTGCACCCAAAATAGAAAAACCCGAATCGCGCCCCCGCCACCGACTCAACGACTCAACCGCAGGTCTCACAAATCGTCTATAAGGGGTTTGACTTCGTCCTTGTTGTCAAGTTTCCCGGACCCTCCGAGCTGCTACTGCTGCCCTGACGGTGTAGCAGGCGGTTCCGCTCGGACATTGGACAACGCTGCAAAAGGTGCAGACCCAAGCCTCCGCCTGAATCCCAACACACATCCCATCGCAGGTGACTCAGAAAAACTCCGCTTCCCTCAACTGGAAGCGGAGCCAAGCTCTAGCGGAAGTAAAGTTAGCGGTTTTCCGCGTCGATCTTTGCCTTGGCCGCTTCGGCCTGGATTTGGAGTTTCTTTTTATCCGCATCGAGCTGCG
>JBOFET010000491.1:0-1405 GCA_051648225.1 Luteolibacter sp. | reverse complement strand
TATGCCTGCGGTCGCCGCATCGATGCCTTCGACGATCCAACGGTCACGAAAATTGCCACCGAAATGCCCGCCCGGAATCACGGTCTGCGAACACTCATCGAGGCCGTGGTGACGAGTGAGCCGTTTTTGTGCCGCTAGGCTGTCGCTTGATCCGGCAAGCACCTCGCCTAGCAGAAAACGAACCCGCCCGTGAACATCGAAAACCGGGCTTTCCCTGGGCGGACAAGCTACTTAGCCTGCGCACCCCATGTCTCACCCTCCCCGGCGCACTAGCGGCTCAATCGCCATGGATGACTACCTCGAGCAGATCCTCCATCTGATCGAAGCGAAGGGATATGCCCGGGCCGTGGACGTTTCGAAAAACCTCGGCATCTCACAAGCCAGCGTCACCAATATGCTCCAGCGTCTCGACGCGGAAGGTCTCGTCAACCATGAGAAATACCGCGGCACCACGCTCACCGAAGAGGGGCACCGCATCGCCTTGGCCATCGTCGAGCGCCACAAGACTCTCACCCGTTTCCTCCGCCTCTTCGGCATCGACGAGGACACGATTTACAAAGACGTCGAGGGCATGGAGCACCACGTTTCAAGGCCGACACTCAAAGTCATCAGCGCAGTGACCGACGCCTTGGAGGCGGATCCCGAGTTGCTGAATCGCCTCCGGGAAAAAAGCCGGTGACGCCACCGGCAGGGTTTCGGTTATTTCCGGGACTTGAATCCCCCTCGCCACCGGTCTATCGCACCCGCGTGCTGATTCGAAATCGCCTTGAAGACTTATCCTCGTTGGACGGCCCGCTGCATCTTGCTCTTGGTGTTTTCGACGGCGTCCACGTCGGGCATCAGGCGGTGATTGCCCGCGCCGTGGAAGCCGCGTCGCGCGAGGGTGGACTGGCGGGCTTATTGACGTTCGATCCCCACCCGATTCGCGTGATCGCCCCGAACAAGGCTCCCACCGCTTTGTTGGGCACCCTCGGCCACAAAGCCCGTGTGGTGGCGGATCTCGGCGTGAAGCTTTTCATCCCCCTGCATTTCGACCACGAGTTCGCGAAGATGGAAGCATCCGAGTTTCTGGAGAAACTGATGGTCGCACCGGTCCGGACCATCGCCGTGGGCGAGGACTGGCGCTTCGGTCACCATCGCAGTGGTGACGTGCCGTTCCTCGAAAACGAGGCCACCGCACGCGGCTTCAAGCTGGAAGCCGTCCCCCCAGTCATGCACGACGGAGACCGCATCAGCAGCACCCGCATCCGGCAGGCCATCCGCGACGGGAATCTCGACGATGCCGAAATCATGCTCGGCAGATCTTACGCCGTCACCGGAACGGTCGTGGAGGGCAACCAACTCGGCCGGACCATCGATTTTCCGACGGCCAATCTCGCGACCGGCGAGGCGCAACTCCCACCCG
>JBOFET010000490.1:0-13452 GCA_051648225.1 Luteolibacter sp. | reverse complement strand
CTTCGTGAGCTCGCCCAACTCCACCATCGGCCAGTCGGGTTGGATGGGGATGTGGGGGCGGTAGTGGTCGAGGACGGCGCGGGCGCCGTTGATGACTTTCTGGTAGCCCTCGATCTCCGCCACGATCTCCTTCTGCACCTCCAGCGGCGGCAGGGGGATTTGGTGCTCTTTGAGCTTTGAGTAGTGGCGTTGATAGCCGTCGCTTTCTAATGGTCTTGCGCGAAGCACGTGAAACAGAAAGCGAGGCTCAAGCTCGTCAATGGTTTGAAGAATTTTTATTCCGTCAGCTCCCTGCGCGAAGGGCGTTTCAACGAGCTTAATTGCGCAGGTGTGGTCGCCGAAAATGACCAGCGGTTTGGTGGGACGAACCAATGCGGATTCATCGTCCGTCCAACCGGCGATGGCATCCTGCGATTGGTCGATGATCGGAAATCGCCCGGCGACTCCGAATGCTGTTTTCTGAATCTTGGTCGGAGGCGTGACTGTCTCGACGAGAGATTCCACGGTCCTCCACGGAAAGTGCGTGGATTGAACTGCTCCCTCCCGATACCGCTCGCCGCTGAGGTTGTAGTCGCCATTCGCGGCGATTTTGGCCTTGGACACGATGAGCCCGGCGGTGGGGGCGAGCGTGTCGGTGGGCGCTTTGGAGCGGAGGGCTTGGAGGTAGGCGGCGAGTTCGGCCTGGACTTGAGGGAGGTCGTTTTTCTCGATGGCGCGGCGTTGGGCACCGAGGCCGAAGCCGTCGTTCTCGACTTTGAAGAAGGCGATGGTGTCGCTCTGGCGGGCGAGGGATTTGTCGAGGAGGAGGATGCTGGTCTTCACCCCGCTGTAGGGATTGAAGCAGCCCGCCGGGAGGGAGACGACGGCGACGAGGGAGTTTTCCACGAGCATTTTCCGCAGGTCTTTGTAGGCGGTCTGGCTCTGGAAGATGATGCCCTCGGGGACGATGATGCCGGCGCGGCCGGTGGGCGTGAGGTGCTCGGCCATGTAGTCCACAAAGAGGACTTCGCTGCGCTTGGCCTGGATGGAGAAGCGCTTGTGGGGCTTGATGCCGCCTTTGGGCGACATGAAGGGCGGATTGGCGAGGATGACGTCGGCGAATTCGTTCCAGCGCTCCTCGGAGGTGAGGGTGTCGTATTCGTAGATGTGGGGCTCGGTGAAGCCATGCAGGTAGAGATTCACCAGCGAGAGACGCACCATGTCGGGGGAGATGTCGTAGCCCTTGAAGTTGCGGGCGAGGCGGGCCTTGTCATCCGGCGTGAGGGTGACGGTGCCCTTCTTGTCGGTGTTCTGCCGGACGATGTACTTGTAGGAGGAGATGAGGAACCCGGCGGTGCCGCAGGCTGGATCGAGCACGGTTTCGTTCTTCTTCGGATCCAGCACGGCCACCATGAAGTCGATGATGTGGCGCGGGGTGCGGAATTGCCCGGCATCACCCTGGGAACCGAGCACGGAGAGGAGATACTCGAAGGCATCGCCGAGGCGCTCGCTGTGATCGTAGCTGAACTCGTTGATGATCTTGAGAAAGGCGCGGAGCGTCTCGGGATCGCGGTAAGGCAGGTAGGCGTTCTTGAAGATATCGCGGAAGAGCGCGGGGATACCGGGGTTTTCCGGCATCTTGCCAATGCCCTCGCCGTAGAGGCCGAGCATTTCGTGGCCGCCGAGGGAGCGGTCCATTAGCTTGGCCCAGCCGTATTTGGCGAACTTGCCGGTGAAAAAGCTGCGCTCGCCGCCGAGTTCCTCGGACTCGGCGTCCATGTCGTCCATGAACTTGTAGATGAGGGCGATGGTGATCTGCTCGACCTGGGACTTGGGATCGGGGACCTTGCCGACGAGGATGTCGCGGGCGGTATCGATGCGGCGTTTGGTGTCGGTGTCGAGCATGGGGGTGGAGTCTTAGGCGACGAATTGGTTGAGGGAAACGTAATCCTTCACGTAATCCGGGATGAGTGTCCGGTATTTCAGCGGCACGGCTTTCAGGTCTGCCGTGTTGAAGGCGGAGGTGGTGTAGAGCTCGGTGAAGCGCTTGGATTCTATGATGTCGCGCACTTGGCCATTGGTGACGTAAGCCTTGAAGAACTGCCTGAGCGCGGGAATCAACTCCGCTTCCTCGGGTTTTTGGATGGACAGGAACTTGGCCAACTCCTCTTCCAGCAGTTCGTCCTTGGACTTGAAGCGCGGAATGAGGCCGAAGATTTTCTCAAGGATTTCCCGCAGGCCGAGGCGGCGGTCGATGGAAACGGCGTGGCGGAGTTTTTCGAGGTTGTAGAACTCGGACGGTTTGTCGAACACCTCGCGATTCACGTAATCGACCACCCGGTCCCATTGCCCGGCTTCCACCGAGGCGGCAATAAACTCATTTTCGCGAACGGTTTCCTCGAACTTGGTGAAGAACATGCGGTCGATCTTCATGCCGTCCACGCCGACGGCTTCCTCCTTGATGGAAGCAATGATGTCTTCGCCGAGGTGCTCGTGGATTCCGCCTGGCGATGTGGGACCTCCGCCGCTGCCACCGGTGTCGTCTCCCCCTTCGCCCTTCGGCTTTGGGAGTTTCACGATTTCGTCGTAATCGAAGTCCTCTTCGAAGTATTCGCAGTTGGCAAAGAAGTCGAAGAGCTTGAATGCCGTTTTCTGTGGGTTGGATATGGTGGCCTTCAGCGCCTCGTCGTGGAGTTCCTCGGTGAAGTTGTGTTGGCGGGTGCCGCGTCCCTTGATCTGAATGAAGTCGGTGGGAGAGAAGATCGGGCGGAAGAGACCGAGGTTGAGAAGGTCCGGGCAATCGTAGCCTGTTGTCATCATTCCCACGGTGACGCAGATGCGAGCCTTGCTGGTCTTGTAGGTGGGAATGAAGTTGGCGCTGCCTAGCAGGGTGTTGTAGGTAAAATTGTTGGTGAATTGCTGCGCGTCCGTAATGTGGGAGGTAACTTGTACGGCGAAGTCTGATTGATACTTCCCGGGAAACATGCGGTCCGCCATTTCGTTCAGGATCTGGGCAAGCTTCCCGGCGTGGTTCTGACTCACGGCGAAGATGATCGACTTGCCAACCTCGCCGCTGATTGGATCGCGAAAGGCGTTTTCGAGGAAGGTTTTGCAGAAGAGGGCGTTGGTTTTCGGCGAGAAAAAACGTTTTTCGAATTCCCTTTGCTTGTAGCTCTCCTCCTGGTCATCGCCGTTGTTATCGGTGAAGGAAACTTGAAAGCCCTCGTCGGACAGCAACTGCGTCGTGACGTCTGTCCGCGTATCGACGACTGTTGGATTGATGAGAAATCCGTCTTTCACGCCGTCGATCAGCGAGTAGCGGAAGGTCGGCTGGCTGTTCTCACAACCGAACGTGCGATAGGTGTCCAACAGCAGCCGCCGCTCGGCCTCGCGGGGATCGCGGGTGGTGGGCTTTTTGGAATCGAATTTTTTCAGATAGTCCTTCGGCGTCGCGGTGAGGCCGAGTTTGTAGCCGATGAAGTATTCAAAGACTGCACGGGAGTTTCCACCGATGGAGCGGTGGGCTTCGTCCGAAATGACGAGGTCGAAATCGGCAGGCGAAAAATGCGTCTGATACTTGTTGTTGAAGAGTAGGGATTGAACCGTAGTTACGACGATCTCGGCATGTCGCCAGTCATCTTTGTTCTCCTTGTAGATGACGGTTTTGAAATCGTTCTTGAGTTGCTCGGTAAAGGCCTTCTTCGCCTGGTCCTCCAGCTCCAGCCGATCCACCAGAAACAGCACGCGGCGAGCATTTCCGGATCGAAGGAAGAGCTTGATGATGGCGGCGGAGGTCAGCGTCTTCCCCGTCCCAGTGGCCATCTCAAAGAGGAATCGGTCTTTCCCCTCCTTCACCGCCCGCTGGAGAGCATGAATCGCCTTTTTTTGATAGGGTCGCAGCAGGCGCAGCTTGTTAACGCGGATAAATTCCGGTCGCTCCGCAGGATTGATCCATCCGGCTTCCGCCGCGTAGTTGGGCCGCTGGGTCAAGGCGATGTAGTCATCATCCACGTGGTCTTCAATGAGCTTGGAGCGATCCGGCACGATCTTCCGCGCCTCGGCGAGCGACTTGGGACTCGGAAACGAGGTGATGAGGTTGGGATTCCCGCGCTCCAGGTCCCAGAGGTAGTGGAGGTTGCCATTGGAGAGGATGACAAACCGGGAGTTTTGTGAGCGTGCATACTTGCGGGCCTGCTCCTTTCCGGTTAGTGGGCTGAGGCTTTCCGCCTTTGCCTCTAGGACGATGAACGGAAAGCCCTTTTCATCCAACAGAAGAAAATCGATGTAGCCCTTCTTGGTCTTTTCAAAATTTTCGCCGAATTCATCGAGCGATTTGGAAACGAGTTTTACGCCTGGCTCCAATTGGATATTCGCGGGACCGCTCGAATCTGCAAAAAACCGCCAGCCTGCGTTTTCAAGCAGTTTGTTGATCTTGATTCGTGCGGCGGCTTCTTTCATGCGGTTATTGCGAGTTTCATGTTTAAGACCTCGCGGCCGCTTACAACATGCTTGTTTTTCGTGAGGAACCAGATGCAGGCGGGGATCTGGGTATTGGTGAAGAGCTGGCCGGGCAGGGCGACCCTGTTGTCCCTCGCTTTGCTCACGACCTGCGGGGTGCCTTCGGGTTTTAGCGAAGCGCATTCGCGCATCGCAGTCTCGACGAGATCCGCCTCGATCAAGGCGCGGCGGATGTCACCCTCGCCGCTGGAATTTGAACTCATCGAGCCATTCGGCGCGAGGCGGAGGAGCATGTGCTGGACCCAGGCGAAGTTGGAAGACGAAGATTTTTGAACCGCCAAGGCGCAAAGGTCGCGAAGGGACGCAGAGGAAACGGAGAATTTTGGATTCTGGATTTTGGATTTTGAATGAGTCATGTGTCGCGTCCGTTCTGTTGTTGTTCGATGACGCGGCGTTCGCGTTCGAGTTCGGCGATTGTAGAGTGTGAGAGTGCGTTTCACCTCGCGAGTGCCCTCATTTTGAACTATCAAGGATTCCTTGACAGTTGCCTCTTGGGTCAGCTCTCCATCCTCAAAGATGTTGATCAGATGGAGCGAGATGTTTTGTTTGGTGGCCTGAAAAAGCTCGGCGATTTGGAGTTGGGAAAGCCAGACAGTGCCGTCTTGCAGCCGCAAGTCGATTTGGGTTTTCCCGTCATCGGTGGTGTAAAGAATCACGTCGCTCATACTTGTCATTTGGAATTATCGAATGGGGTGGATTTGGCCCCGTGCATGAATTGATCTGAAAACTAGCTGGCGGTGATGCCGAGGAAAGCGAATGAGGTGATAGATGGCGAGGAGAAAGGGAGGGAGAAATTGGCGATGATGAATTTTGGCTTTTGAATGGGAGGAATGCTCTGGCTCTCAACCATCGACTTGCAACTTTCAACTCTCCTGGGCTTCTCGCTTCGCGGGCGGGCTGGAAGGCCGTGGTCCCGGGGGTGGGCGCGAATCAGAGTCCGAGGGCGGTGGACCAGGATTGCCACCGCTCCTCCAGACCGTAGCGATTGAGGATATCCTTGAATTTCGACCGGTCAAAGGCGGGGAGCTCGACCAGATAGACGAGTCTGGCCCGATCCTTGGGCCGACCCACGGTGAGCGCGATGGCCGCAAGGTGTTCGGGGAGCATGACCCTGAGATGATGGCTGTCCCACTGGAGGTGGGCGGCTTGCTCGACGGCTTCTGTTTCGAGACCGGGAGAGGCGGCCAGGAACTGGACCGGAAATCCATGGACGAGGAGCCCTTCCTCGTCGAACTCCTGAAAACCCAGCTCGCCAAGCCGGTGAAAGACAGGGTCGAGTGTGACGAGCAACGCTCCAGGTTTTGGTTCGAGAAACACGAACACATCGATGTCTCGGGTTGCCAAGGGTTCGCCATGAAATCCGGCGGCCGTGGCACCGCCAATGGCATAACGGGAAAGCACACCTTCACTCAGAAGTCCTTCGAGGACGTCACAGACGGCTTGCATGCTTTTTTGAGGGATTCGAGTTGCCGGGTTTCGAGAATCAACTGGCCGATGAGGGCGACTTTTTCCTGAATGGGCAGGGATCGTTGCTTTTCCCGCCAGCGCGGCATCCCTCGATCCGCGGATGGAGTGGTTGGCTGGTGCATGGTCGGAGAATGCCTTACGAAAACAGGATTTGAAATTCAAATTTCACGGTCATTCCGCGCCTCCTTTGAGGCACTTCTCGTTTGCTCCTGCACAAAACATCGGCATGCCCTTGCTGTTTTTCAGCGAGAAGTCGCTGCCTGATCTTCTGTAGTTCGCCTCGCGGGCGGGCTGGAAGGCCGTGGTCCAGGTTTGGGACAGCTTCCCGGACGGTTCTGCTGGAAGACCTTGGCGCGCGGTTCGATGTTAAGCTTCCGATGACTCTTCGCCGTGGTTATCAAAGTCCATTTCCCGGACGCGCTTGCGGTCGCGCTGGAGTTCCACCTGCTTGCGGAGGATTTCACGAACTTCGGTCCCGCCATGGATGGCTGGGATTTCAAGAGTGGTCATGGTCCGGTCCGAGGTTTCCAGCACGATGGTGGCGAGGCCGGTGAGGCGCATCCACCAAGGGCGGACCAACATGGAGTCCTTGACCCGATAGAGTTCAATTTCATCGATCTTCTGGTTGATGACGCCATGGGTAACGCGGAGCCGCTCGCTGGTGAGTTCGAAGACCTGGGTGCGAACCACCAGATATCTCCAAAACAGATAGGCGGCAGGCAGCACGAGAGCGATCAGAGCTGGAGGAAAAAACACCCCGCCGACTGCGATGCCGGCGGCGGCGATGAGCGCGGCAGTGAACGGACCGAGATTGAGCCACTGCGAGGAAGTGCCTTTCCACAACGAATTTTCATCAGCCATGGTGTGGAGCATGCGGCGGGTCCCCTGCCCTCCGCAAGTGAAGAAAGATACTACTTGGGCGTGCCCTTCCACTCGCGGATCACAGAAACCTTCGCGGATGACCGACCGCTGCTAGACAGGCCGCCCTGACCACCGCTGGAGGATGTTAGTATCACATCCGTCTCCTCCCTCAGAATGAGTGGATGGAGGAGCGAAAGCCAGAGTCTCCCAGAATCAATGGTCACCTCCTCGTTCGTCACCGTGCCATCAAAATGGGGAAAACTCCTGCGTGCGAAGTTCCCGGTGACCGAGAACACACCGCAGGGGTGGCCGTTGACGGCATCGAACGATTCCAACTTGAGCTTGAGCTGCCCCTTGGCATTTCCGCCGACGATCATCGGCAGAAACTCCTGCGAGATGGCAAGTTCGTCGCCGACCTTGTAGCGCTTTTTCCCGAACCACAAGGTGCGCGGAGCAAGCGTGTTTTCCACGAGCAGCTGGTCGAAAAGTGGCCCGATCGTCTGTGCGCGGCTGGCGATGCGGAAGTCCGTGGCAACGGCAGACTTCCAAGTCGATCCCGTTTTCACGAACTCGAATGGAGCCGACGGTGGTTCGAGCTGCCGGACGACGGGTTCCTTTTCCCCTTTCCCAGCGCCCTCGATGACGGGTTCGGTGAAAATCGACTCTAGCAGCGTGTAGGAAACCCGGTCTCCCTTCCGTGAGACTTTGGTGGTGTTCGTGATGGTGCCTTTGAGCGTGTTGACGCGGCTTCCCAGCTCGGACTTCTCGGAGAAGCGCCCGGAGACCTCCTCGCGGCGGATGATCTTCACTTCGACCAGATTCGGAAACGGCAGATCCTTGCGGAAAATGGCACCTTCCGGCGTTTGATCTACCAGCTTCTGGAGTTCGGGATCAGGCTTGGATTCCGTGGTCCCGCCGACCTTCTTGGCAAGCTCGCTGGCGACGGAGGATTTGGCTTTGTCGGTTAGGTTTTTGATTTTCTCGCAGGAAGGCGAAACCAGACAAAGCGTGGCAAGGGTGAGGAGTGGGAGTTTCATGGATTTCAGAGATTGCCGTAGCAGTCGAGATTTTGATTCATTTCTATCGCGGGATTTGCTTCGCGGACGACACCTACGACCACGGCTGGCACGCCCGCCACCGTCTGGTGAGGGGCGACGTCGTTGAGCACCACGCTGCCGGCACCGACTTTCGCCCCGGTGCCGATTTCCACGCGTCCGAGGATTTTTGCGCCCGCACCTAGCAGCACTCCGGAGCGGATGATAGGATGCCGGTCGCCACATTCCTTGCCCGTCCCGCCAAGCGTCACTTCATGGAGAATCGACACGTCGTCCTCGATGATCGCCGTCTCTCCGACGACGAACGAAGTGGCGTGATCCAGCAGGATACCACACCCGATGCGCGCGGCCGGATGGATATCCACGGAAAACACCTCGCTGGCGACACTTTGGAAAAACAGCGCGAGCCAGCGGCGGCCATCCTCCCACAACTGGTGCGAGACACGGTAGGTCGTGAGGGCAAGGAATCCCTTGAAAAACAACAATGGCTCTAAGGGAGAAAAACACGCCGGATCCCGCTGGAACATCGCTAACAAATCACGCGCCGCCGCGTGGACGATCTTCGGGTGGCTCTCGAAGACTCCGGTGAGCAGCGGCTCCATGCTAGTGCGCGGCATGTCCTCGCGCGAGAGGCGCCGGGCAAGCCGTGCTCCCAGCGCGGCGGCGAGCGATGGACGGGACAGGATCACATCTTGCACCAGATGCCGGAGCGTGGGTTCATCTGCCGCGACGCGGGCGGCCTCTTTGCGGAGGGTTTCCCACACGGCACCGATGTCCGCGACCTTGCCGGCGCAGAGCCCGACCGTATTCTTGCTCGCCGGATAGAGTCCGACCTGTTGAGATTCGCTCATGAAGATTTCACAGAAATTGGAATACGCCTGCCGGGCGATGACCCAACTGGCGAAATACCATGACGGGCGGACTCTTACACGGCTTGAAGACCTCGCGCAACGCGAAGCAGTGTCCGGCAACTTTCTTGTGCAAATTCTCAATGACCTCCGCCGCGCCGGTCTCATCGAAAGCCGCCGTGGCAAGGCCGGCGGCTACCTGCTCGCCCGCAGCGCCGACCAGATCACCCTGCAACAAGTGGTGGAGGCGGTGGATTCCTCGCTCCTCCAGTGCTCGGTCACCCGGGAAGGCGATTCCGGCCCGGCGGTGAGACTCGCCTGGGACCAAGTTTCCTCCGCCCTGCAAGAGTCGCTTGCCCACATCACCCTGGAAAACCTGGCCAACAAACAAGGCGCGCCGATGTTCTACATTTGACCCTTGTCCGATAGGCTGGGACCCATTTTATCAAGAAACCTGAAATATTTCGCTGGATGAACGAAATGGTTTTCGTTAAGGGACTTGAGTTCATTCATCCCTCACTACCCATGGCCGCACCTGTCGAACACACCCACCACATCAAGATCCGCTCGACTCAGATGGAAATGTCAGCCGGTGGAAGCGCCCATCGTGACGAAGACTACGACCGCAAACTCAAGGACGCACAGGAGGAACTCGACCGCATCCAGCTCCAGCGCGAGGAACTCGAGCGCAAGAAAAGCGAGCTCGAGGAACTCACGGTCCGTAAGCGTACTTTCCTTTCCCAACAGGTAGAACTCACCGAGAAACTCACCTCCGCGCTCACCCTCATCGACCGTGGTCTGTTTGAAATCCGCCAGGAAGCCGAGGATCTCGAGCAATGCCGTGTCTGCTTCGCCGCCCACCTCGACAAGATCGAGAAGATCAACCCGGAAAACTGGAGTCGCGACAATCTATCGGAAAAACTCGAGAAGTCCTCGATGGCCATCGACATCGCCACGGACGAATACGATCAGGCGGCCGCCCACTTCGAGGGTAGCCGCAGCGGCTCGATTTTCGGCCGCGCCTCGAAGCGCAGTCGCACGGCTGCCCGCCTCGGAGGAAGCTCGGAATTCATGGTAAACCTCCGCAACGGATTTGCCTTCAATCTTCCGATCGTCTTGCTCGGCGGGGTGGCGCTCCTCGTCTATCTCAGCAAGTAATTTCACCTCCGCCCAGCCCCATGAGCCGCGCCTCCGTTCTCAAAGAAGACCTGGAACTCACCGCCCTCCGCCAGGCGGAGCAGCAACTTCTTCTCCTGGAAAAGGAATGTGCCAAGCTCCCAAAGAAACTCGCCCTCGAGCAAAAAGAGCGGGAGTGCACCATGCCACCGCTGGCCGAAATCGAAGAACGCCGGCGGAGGGTGGCTCACGAGGAAATCGTCTCACGCGGCGAGGTGAAGAACATCCTCCGCGACCAGAACCGCAGCATCGTGCTGCTCATCCTGCTAGTGGCCGCCACCGGATCCCTCATCTGGTGGGGCATCCGGCTGATGCAGGGGTGACTCAGGCTTTCGCCTTCAAGCGCGCTTCGAGTTCCACCCACTGGCTGCGGCTCACGATGTAGCCCACGCAGCCCTTCTTGCCGCAAAGGCAGGGATGGTCCTCGTAACAGTCCACATCGAAGCCGTAGTCGAAGGTCAGTTCGTCACCGGCGTTGATGTCTGTTAGCGCGTGAACGAAAATCTTCCGGCCCTCGATCCACGCCTCGCAGTTAGGTTCGCAGGAGTGGTTGATCAGGCGGGCGGTGTTCCACGGCACATTGCCGTCGATATCGTAGTTTTTTGAGAGCGTGAAAATGTAAACCGCCGCATCGCCCGTTTTCAGCGACTTGGCATGCTGCGAGACTCCGCGGCGGTTGCTCTCGTCCTTGTTGATGAGTTCGCCCACATACTCGATGATCTTCGTTTCCTTGGGGATGAACGTGGTCGCGTAAACCCCACGGCCATGGATTTCCGAGCCTCTGACTTCGCACCATTCGCTCTGCCCCCGTTTCCAGAGACTCATCAGCTTGCGATGCAGCACCTTGTCTTCCGCCGCGCGGTTTTTCTTCGTTGGCATGATTTGAATCTAGCGGGTTTCACGTTTCCCCACCGGCGGAAGCTGAAGATCCTGCGGCAGGGTGGCGAAGAGTCCTCGCAGGTCATTCACCGTTAGGCCTGAGCCATCGATAAAGCTCCAGTCGTTCTTACCTTTTTCCGAGACGGCCACCTGGAATCCCGTGCTCTCGATCAACCGCGGCTTCGTCTCTCCTTCAAGGATCACCCGGAAGGTCGTCACGGTCGGGATGAGCACCATCCACTTGGTGAAGATCAGGCTTTCCACTTCCTCCCCGGCGACGACATCTACCTTTCTCCCGGGTCCTACCTCATAGGACCGCGGCTGCCCCTGCGGCTTGAAGGAAATCATGCTGATGCCCTGCTGCACCATCTGCTTGGCGACGCCCGCGAGCTGTCGTTCGAGTTCTTCCATGCCACCCAGCCGCTTCGCCGTGCGCTCTTTCCACATCGGGTTCATCCGCTCGACCGCCACCTGGAAGCGGCCCATCACCACCTCATCTCCAAGTCGGCCGACCGCCGTCACCGCAGATGCCACCACATCCGGCGGCGCGGCTGCTGCCAAGGGCGGTGCCGGAGCCGGCGGTGGAATCTCGCCGGATGCAGGCGGACTCCCGATGTCCGGGATCTTCGGAAGCGGTGCAAGAGGCGGCGCGTCCTGCGCGGAAATCATCCCGCTCGCCGCGATCACCGCGCAGAATTGGTAAACTAAATCGATCAATTTCACGGCGCTATGGATGGCTTCTCGCCCTAGTTGCGTCAAGCCCGCCTAATTCCGCTTGGATTTCCCAGCGGCTTTGCCTCATGCTCGACCTCCCATGGCGAAACAGGCACTCGGAAAAGGACTCGGAGCACTCATCAAGAAAAGCGTGACGCCGCCCGCACTGGATGGTTTGACCGCTCCGGATGGTTCCAAGCGGGTTCGCGAAGTCGCCCTCGACATGGTGATTCCCAGTCCTTTGCAGCCCCGCACGGTGTTTGTGGAATCCCCGCTCGACGACTTGATGGAGTCGATCCGCCAGCACGGCATCATCCAGCCACTCATCGTCCGTGCCGTGGACGGCAAGCTCGAGCTCATCGCTGGCGAGCGACGCTGGCGGGCCTCGAAAAAACTCGGCCTCGCCACCGTACCCGTCATCGAACGCGAGGCATCCGACCGCGATGTGTTGGAAATGGCGCTGATCGAAAACCTCCAGCGCGAAGATCTCAACCCGATGGAAGAAGCTGCCGGCTACGTCCGCCTCGCCGAGGAATTCTCGCTCAAACAGGATGAAATCGCCACCCGCGTCGGCAAGTCCCGCGCCAGCGTCGCCAACGCCATGCGCCTGCTAGGACTTCACCTCGACATCCAGATGCTCGTCGCCCAGGCCCGCCTCACCGTCGGCCACGCCAAGGCGATTCTCTCCATCAAGGACCACGACACCCAACTGCTTGCAGCCGATCAGATCATCCGCCGCCAGCTCACCGTCCGGGCCACCGAAAAACTCGCCCAGTCCTTTCTCAACGGCGACACCCACGAAGCTGGCGAGGCGAAGAAGACCCCGGCTGCCCGTGAGGTGGACATTCACGTCCGCGCCATCACCAACCGCCTCCGCGAACACCTCGCCACCCACGTCGCCATCCAGCATTCCGCGAAAAAAGGCAAAATCGAGATCGAGTATTATGGCGACGATGATTTGCAACGGCTTGTCGAGTTGCTCGGACTGCCAAGTGGCGACTGATGGGCTCGACTAGCGCTTGCCCCGCAGCGGATCACGGTTTAGCAAGCGGCATCAAACGACGCTCATTCAGCCTCCTGCTTGCCCGGCGGTATCTCAATCCCCGCCGCTCGATGCTGTCCTCGTTCAGCATCATTTCACTGCTCGGCGTGATGCTGGGCGTCCTCGTCCTGGTAGTCGTCATGGCCATCTACGCCGGACTGGAGCGGAACGTGAAAAGCCGCCTGCTTGGCTTCACCCCGCACGTGTCGGCGAATTTCCACGACCCCGCATCGCTCGACGGCCGGATGACGAACTGGCAGGAAGCCGCCGCCAGACTGAAAACGCTTCCCGATGTCGAAGCCGCCACCGCCTTTGTCTCGGACAATGTCATCATCGACTATCAGACATGGCAGCGTCCCGTCCTGTTCCGCGGCATCGACACCTCGGATCCGGCGCAAGTCGAGGGCATCGCCAAAATGTTGGATCTCCAGCAGCATCCCGGCTCCACCGCCGATCTCGGAATCGACGACCGCGTGGTGATTTCCTCCATCCTTGCGGAGCAACTTCAAATCGGCGTGGGCGACGAGATCCGGCTGCTTTCCACCCGCAACATCGAGGGCGTGATGCGCGCCTACAAATCCACCGAGAATCCCCTAGTCCGCGACGCCTTCAAGGACTCCTGGACACGCATTTCAGGCTCACTCACCTCCGCGTGGAAACCGGATGGTGACGGATTCACCCTCACTTTTGAGACCTATCGGGAAATCTACCCACTCATCGATGGCATCATTGCCGAAGACATCCGCACTCCCGAGCGGACCTTGTTGGAGTCCATTCTGATCGCCATGGACAGCTCCGAAAAAGACGATGCCAGCGGGCTTTTCCGCTTCACGACCGAGGCCAAGGTCGAGATCGAAAAATCCGTAGCCGCTCTCAATGCGACCGACATGGAGAGCATGGACGCCAAGACCTT
>JBOFET010000489.1:0-2242 GCA_051648225.1 Luteolibacter sp. | reverse complement strand
AACAAACTCGGCGGAGCCGCGTGGAAGACCGCGCGAAAGGCGGCAGAGAAATCGATCATGGACTACGCCGCGCAGTTGCTGCGCGTGCAGGCGGAGCGGCAAGGGGAAGTCGGATTCGCGCATCCACCGGATTCGCGCTGGATGTGGGAGTTCGAGCGCTCGTTTCACTACACGGAGACGACCGACCAGCGCCGGGCGATCGACGAGACGAAGTTAGACCTGGAATCCACTCGTCCCATGGACCGACTGATCTGCGGCGATGTGGGATTCGGGAAAACCGAAGTTGCCATCCGCGGCGCGTTCAAAGCGATCACCAGCGGCAAGCAAGTTGCCATCCTCGTGCCGACCACCGTTCTAGCGGAACAACATTGGCGGACCTTCCGCGAGCGGATGTCCGACTATCCGATCCGCGTGGAGTTATTGAATCGATTCCGCACGGCATCCGAAGTGAGAGAGACCATCGCCGGGCTGGCGGATGGCTCGGTGGACTTGGTCATTGGCACGCACCGGCTGGTTTCCGGCGATGTAAAATTCAAGGATCTCGGGCTGGTCGTCGTGGATGAGGAGCAACGCTTCGGCGTGGCGCACAAGGAGAAATTCAAACAACTCTTCCGGCAGGTGGATGTGCTGACGCTCTCCGCCACACCCATCCCGCGTACACTTTACATGGCCCTGATGGGCGCGCGCGACATGTCCACCATCGACACCCCGCCGCCGAACCGGGTGCCGGTCTCCACCACCGTCTGCGCTTACGACGAACGCGTCATCCGCGATGCGATCCGCCGGGAGATGAAGCGCGGCGGGCAGACGTTTTTCCTGCACAACCGGGTGAAGACCATCGATATGATGGCTTCGAAAATCCGCGAACTAGTGCCGGAAGCCAGGGTGCTCATTGGCCACGGCCAGATGGACAAGGACGATCTGGAAGTGGTCATGCACGCGTTCGTGAAGGGCGAGGCCGACGTCTTGTTAGCCACCACCATCATCGAGACCGGCATCGACATCCCCAACGCCAACACCATCCTCATCGACCGCGCCGACCGCTTCGGTCTGGCAGATCTCTATCAACTCCGCGGCCGCGTGGGCCGGGCGGGGGAAAAGGCCTACGCCATTTTACTCCTGCCGCGCGACATGATGACCGTGGGCGACGCCCGCAAGCGCATCAACGCCATCAAGGAATACACTGCGCTCGGTTCCGGCTTCAAAATCGCCATGAAGGACTTGGAAATCCGTGGCGCGGGAAATTTGCTCGGCAC
This sequence comes from Luteolibacter sp., assembly GCA_051648225.1. Taxonomy (GTDB): domain Bacteria; phylum Verrucomicrobiota; class Verrucomicrobiia; order Verrucomicrobiales; family Akkermansiaceae; genus Luteolibacter. Next base: position 986 of record JBOFET010000489.1, on the reverse strand, counting down.
CAAGCAGTCCGGGCATATCTCGCAGATCGGTTTCGAACTCTATTGCCAACTCCTCCGCCAGTCGGTGGATCGGCTCAAGGGCCGCAAGGACGCGCCGCGCGGTGAGACGAGCTTCAAGGCGGACTTCATCGTCTTCAGCGAGACGGCGTATGCCCGCGAAGATCCGAAACTCGTGCTTCCAGCGTTTTTGCCCGCCACTTGGTTGGAAGAAACCAAGGTCCGCATCACCGCTTACCGCGAGATTTCCGAAGCCGGCACCTTGAAAGCCATCGACGCGCTCGAAGCCTCGTGGCGCGACCGTTTCGGCCGGATTCCAGAGGCCGCCAAGCGACTTCTAGAAATCACCCGGATTAAGGCGCTTGCCGCCGCCGAGGGAATCGCTTCGGTGGAAATCAGCGGCCAGCGGCTGATGCTCCACCGGAACGGAGACTATATCCTGCTCGAAGGTCGCCGTTTTCCCCGCTTGCAATCGGCAAGCCCCCAAGGGAAACTTTCCGAGGCAGTGATCCTACTGCAGAATTTTTGATTTATCCCTACCACTCCATGAATCCGCGTCTCGCACTGCCTTCGGCGATTTTTTGTGCCATCCTATCCCATCAAGGAGTTTCCGCACAGCAGGCACCACCGCAAGCTCCCCAAGCCCCGACGATGCCGCGCCCGACCGGTGCCATCGAGGTGAACGGCATTTCCGCAAAGGTCAACGGCCGGGTGATCACCAAGAACGAGGTCGCGTTCATGTTATCCCCCGTTTTCGCCCAGCTTTCCACGCAGTTCCCCCGCCGTGGGCCGCAGTTCGAGGCTAAGTTCAAGGAGTCAAAGGCAAACATCATTCAGGAACTCATCGACCGGGAAATCATCCTCGACGAGTTCAAGCAACTCGGAGCGGTCATCAAGCCCAACCTCATCGACGAGGAGATCAAACGCCAGATGCGTGACTTGTATAATGGCGACGAGGTGAAATTCCGCGAGGAACTCAAACGCAGCCG
>JBOFET010000488.1:0-1057 GCA_051648225.1 Luteolibacter sp. | reverse complement strand
TAGTCGCTGCAAAATGGGGATTCTCGACGGAGTAGCCGGGAAGTGGGATCCCGGTCCGATCGCCATTTCCACCTTGAACATCGAGCTTCGCCCCGGAGCCAACGATGCGGAATCTGCGAAATCCCTCTCCGAGGCGCTCTTCCGTCAAAGCGACAAGGTCGCAGTGAACACCGTGGAAGTCGCCTCCGCTTCCCTCGCTTGGGGATACACGGAGAGGACCCGGGGATCGATCGAAAACAGCCATTTGACGATCAACCGGATCGGCAGCGGATGGCGGATGACCTTCAACGGTGGCACTTTTTCCCAGAACTGGCTGCGGGATCTAGAAATCGTGAATCTCGTGGCGTTGGTCGATCCCGATGGCGTGACCTTTGAGAAAGCCGAGTTCCGCCGGGGGCGTGGAGAGGTGGATTTCTCCGGACTCCGCCTCACGGGTGGCGAGCAGCCGACCGTTTCCGGAATCGCAAAAGTTCGCTCGCTTGCGCTGGAAGGCATACTGCCGCCGATTTTACGGGATTTCCTGGAAGGATCCATTTCGGGAGATTTCAAAGTGTCCGGATCCACCAATTCGGCGGAAGGAATCGGATTCGATGGCGTGGTCACGCTCGACGGAGGGGATTCGATCGTGCTGCGTGAGCGCTTGCAGTTGTTGGAGGCGCTTTCCGTGGTGGACTACGTGCGCAACTACTACCGGCTGGAGTTCCAGGACGGTTCATTCCGCATGAAGACCGGCAACGGAGGAGTCCAAATCTCAGAGCTGAAGCTCAAAGCGCAGGATGTTTTCACCCTTGAGGGGAAACTCACCGTCAGAGTCCCGACGCTTGAAGAGAAGAAGGAGGACTTCGCGAAAACGCAGACAGGAACGGGCAGCTCCCCGCTTCTTTCTGGAAATGAACCAGGCCGGGTCGCACAAGACTTGGTCGGCGGAGGTAAATTCGGCCTGAACAACGCGGACAATGTGAGCGAGCTGGGTCTCGGCCGCGAGTCGAAGAAGGCAGCATCGTCGCTGGTTGCTCGTCTGGCCCAAGCGGCGGAAAAGCTCCAGTTGGAAAAACAG